>JBBWZH010000204.1:0-5376 GCA_039648995.1 Mycobacteriales bacterium | reverse complement strand
TGTCGATCCGGCCGGCGATGACGTCGGCCACCTGGTCGAACTCGCGCACCCGCACGATGGCGATCAGGTCGACGTGCCCGGCCACCGAGTAGACCTCGCTGACCCCGTCGATATCCGCGATGGCCTGGGCCACCTCCGGGATCTGGTCGGTCTCGACGGTGACCATGACGATCGCGGTGATCACGCCCCAGATGCTAGGCCATCGCGGCCATGTGCGGGTCGTCCGCCCTGGTTGGCTAGCCGGGCGGGTCGGCCGCGGGCCGGGAACCGGCGACGGCCGGATGGCGCCGCCGGCCGGCCACGGCACCGGCCGGGCCGCGGGCGGGGCGGCTGGTGGGGCGAAGCCGGCGGCGGTCGGCGAACGGGTCGGGGTCGCCGGGGGCGGAGCCGCGCAGCAGGTCGCGCAGGCCGCCGGCGCCGTAGGCGGGAGAGGCCCAGCCGCCGGACATCGCCACCAGCCGGGTGCCGGGCTCCTCCAGCCAGTGCAGGATGCGCTCGGTCTCGGCCACGGTGGCGGCCGGCAGCGGGCCCAGGCCGGGCAGCACCGACTCGGCGGTGGCGATCAGCGCCTCGACGACCGGCATCGGCGGGGTGCCCCGGGGTGCCACGCCGGCGGCGACCAGGCGGCCGCGCCGGACCACGGACAGCTGCCAGCCGCCGGTGCCGTCGGGCCGGGCCGCGACCAGGTGCTCGATCGCGGCCAGCGCGACCAGCCGCTGGATCCGGGCGCAGGCGCGGACCAGCGTGGTCAGCCGGTCGCGGACGATCGCGGCCTGCTCGAACCGGCCGGCCGCGGCGAGCATCCGCAGCCGGCGCAGCAGCGGGGCCACCAGCGGCCGCGGGTCGCCGGTGACGGCCGCCCGGAACAACTCCGCGTGCACCGCGTAGTCGGCGGGGGTGACCCGACCCTCGCACGGCGCGTCGCACCGGCCGAGCTCGGCCAGCACGCAGGCGGAGCCGCCGCCGTGCGCCGGCAGCCGCGGGCTGCACTGCCGCAGCGGTACCGCGTCGTACACCGCGGACGCGGCCCGCTCCGCCGCCTGCCGGGACCCGAACGGGCCCAGGTAGGCGGCGCCGTCACCGCCGACCCGCCGCACGATCGCCAGCCGCGGGTACGGCTCGATGGTCAGCCGCAGCCAGGTGGACCGCTCCGGGTAGCGGGAGCGGCGGTTGTACGGGGGCTTGTGCTCGGCGATCATCCGCAGCTCGCGTACCTCGGCCTCGAGCGGGTGCGCGCAGACGATCGGATCGACCCGGTCGGCCAGCGCGATCATCTCGGCCATCCGCGACCGCGTCTCGCTGGACACGAAGTACTGCCGGACCCGGGTGCGCAGGTCTTTGCTGGTGCCGACGTACAGCGGGCGGCCGGTCTGGTCGCGGAACACGTACACGCCGGGCGCGTGCGGCAGCCCGTCGGCCATCCCGCGCTTGCGCCGCTGCGCCTCGCTGACCTGGGTGGTGAAGCCGCGCAGCTCGTCCAGCGACTGGACGCCGAGCGAGCCGACCCGCTCCAGCAGCCCGTGCAGCACGTCCACGGTCGCCCGTGCGTCGGCCAGCGCGCGGTGGATCGGCGTGGTGCCGGCCCGGAAGAACGTGGCCAGTGTGCTGAGCTTGCAGTTCGGCACCTCGTCGGCGAGCAGGACGCGGCGGGCCAGCACCGCCGTGTCGACCACCCGGTGCGCCGGCCAGGGGCGGCCGCTCTCGGCGCAGGCGGCCTTGAGGAAGCCGACGTCGAACGGGGCGTTGTGGGCGACCAGCACCGCGCCGCCGGCGAACTCCAGGAACGCCGGCAGCACCGAGCCGATCGCCGGCGCGCCGGCCACCATCATGTCGGTGATGCCGGTCAGCACGGCGACGAACGGGGGGATGCCGTGCACCGGGTTGACCAGCGTCTGGAACTCGCCCAGCACCTCGCCGCCGCGCACCTTGACCGCGCCGATCTCGGTGATCGCCGAGTCGTCCGGTGACCCGCCGGTGGTCTCCAGGTCGACCACGACGAAGGTGACCTCGCGCAGCGGCTCGTCCAACTCGTCGAAGGCCTGCTGCACGTACACCGGGCGCGGCGGCGTCCCTGCCGTGGTCACGGGGCGGCCTCCATCGGCAGGAGCCTGGCGGGGAGCGCCAGCGACCGAGGAGCGGAGCGGAGGAGGCCGCCGGGGTGCCCCATCATGCGGTGGCCTCCGGAGTGAGCATCGTAGGGAGCGCCAGCGACCGAGGAGCGGAGCGGAGGAGGCCGCCGGGGTGCCCGGTCATGGCAGGACGGTAAGCACGGGCACCGACAAAACCGGGGCGGCACGCCGCGACCACAGGTGTAACTTGACGCTTATATAAGTCGACTGTTACACATTCCAGGTGGTCGTGTTCGAGGCGCTGGCCGACCCCACCCGCCGGCGCATCCTGGAGCTGCTCGCCGGCGGCGAGCGGTCGGCCGGCGACATCGCCGGCGAGTTCGCGATCAGCCGCCCGGGCGTGGCCCGGCACCTGCGGGTGCTGCGGGACGCGGGGCTGGTCCGGGCCCGGGGCGACGGCCAGCGCCGGCTCTACTCGGTCGACCCGGCGCCGCTGGCCGAGGTGCAGCGGTGGCTGATCCGGTACCGGCTGTTCTGGGCGCAGCGGCTGGACGCGCTGGACACCGAACTCCGCCGCGGCGCCCGCCGGCGCGGCGCCACCGATGCCGATATCGAAGGGGACGCTGAATGACGGACGAACCAGGAACGATCCGCGCCGACGGCGACCGGTTCGCGGTCCGGTTCGAGCGGCACTACCTGTCCGGCCCGGCCGAGGTCTGGGCCACGCTGACCGAGCCGGAGCGGCTGCGCCGCTGGCTGGCCGAGGTCGTCGACGGCCGGCTGGAGCCCGGCGGCGAGTTCACCCTCCGCTGGGACGAGGACGACAAGCAGACCGCGCGCTGCCAGGTGCGGCTGTTCGAGCCGCCGAAGGTGCTGGAGCTGAGCTGGTCGTTCACCGGTGAGCCGGACTCGGTCGTGCGGATCGAGCTGTCCCCGGCCGGCACCGGCACCCTGCTGGTGCTCGACCACCGCCAGTTGCCTCGTGACCAAGCTGCCGGTTATGGCGCCGGCTGGCAGGCGTACCTGGGCGCGCTGGCCGATTTCGATCTGGCGGGGTGGGACGCGCGGTTTGCCGAGTTCCTCCCGGCCTACCGCGTCCAGCTCAGCGCACTCGGCTGACCACTGCGGGCACCCGGCGCGGCCGGCGGCACTACCCTCGGATATATCCGCCGACCGCGCCGACGAGGAGCCGCAGTGCCCGCAATCCCCGCACCCACCGCGCAGACCCGCTGGCGGTGCTCGCTGTGCGGAAACCTGACCCGGTTCGACGTCGAGCGGACGGTGCACTCCCGCGAGTACGTGCATGTGGACCTGGGCGGCGCGCCCGCGGTCGAGGAGCGCGAGGTGGTCACCGAGACCATCGACCGGGTGACCTGCCGGTGGTGCGGCCGGCCCGACTCGGTGGAGCTGATCGCCCGTCCACTTGTGGCAGTCGAGCCGGCCGCGACCGTTGAGCCGTCCGCCACCGGGGCCGCCGACCAAGGTCCGGCCGGGTCGTGACCGGGGCGCCGCTCGACGGGGTCCGCGTCCTCGACCTGTCGCGGCTGCTGCCGGGCGGGTACGCCACGCTGCTGCTGGCCGAGCTCGGTGCCGACGTATTAAAGGTGGAGCAGCCCGGCCGGGGCGACTACATCCGCGCCTTCCCGCCCTACACGGCGGGCGGGGAGTCGGCGATGCACGCCACGCTCAACCGGGGCAAGCGGTCGATCACGGTCGACCTGTCCACTCCGGACGGCGTGACGACCTTGCACGAACTGGCCCGCACCGCGGACGTGCTGATCGAGTCGTACCGGCCCGGCGTGGCGGACCGGCTCGGCATCGGCTACGAGGCGCTGCACGCGCTCAACCCGCGCCTGGTCTACGCGGCGATCAGCGGCTACGGCGCGACCGGGGAGCGGTCCGGGGTGGCCGGCCACGACATCAACTACCTCGCGATCGCGGGCGTGCTCGGGCTGAGCGGCACGCCGGCCACCGGGCCCTGGCAGCCCGCCGTGCAGGTTGCCGATATCGGCGGCGGCGCGCTGCCGGCGGTGATCGCGGTGCTGGCCGCGCTGCGGCTGCGCGACCGCACCGGCGCCGGCCAGTTCTGCGACGTCTCGATGACCGACGGGGCGCGCGCCTGGTTGCAGCTGTACGCGGCCGAGCACGGAGTCACCGGCCGGCCGCTGCGGCCCGGCGGCGAGCTGCTGTCCGGCGGGTTGGCCTGCTACCGCGTGTACCGCTGCGCGGACGGCCGGCAGGTCGCCGTCGGCGCCCTCGAGCCGCAGTTCTTCACCTGCCTGCTGGACGTGCTCGGGCTCGCCGAGCTGGCCGGCTGGCACCTTGACCCGGCCCGCCAGCCTGAGCTGGCCGAGCGGATCGGCGCGGTCTTCGCCACCCGGCCGCGGGACGAGTGGGCGGCGGCCTTCGCCGGCGTGGACGCCTGCGTCACGCCGGTGCTCGACCTGGCCGAAGCCCTGGCCGACCCGGCCGCCCGGGCCCGCGGCACCATCGGCCGCCAGCCGCTCGCCGGCGGCGGAGCGCTGCCGGCGCTGCCGACCGCGCCGGCCCAGCCGGCCCGTCCGATGTCCCCCGCCCCCGGGCTCGGCGAGCACACCGCTGCCGTGCTCGCCGAGCTCGGCCGTACCGCGGCCGACGTCCCGGGGCCGTCGTGACCGCGCCGGCCCGCCGCCCTCCTCCGCTCCGCGGCGCCCCGGACGGCACCTGCGATGCTCAGTCCGGAGGCCACCTCGTGACCGCGCCGGCCGGGGCCCGGGGCCGGCGGTGACGGTCCGCCGCCCGCAGCGGGACGTCGTGCGCGCCGCCAGCAATGGCGCCGCCCCGAGTCGCGCGCCGGGCGACCCCGCCGCACCGAACGGCCATGCCCCGGGCACCCCGCCGAAGGCGACCGCCGTGCCCCCCGCCCCGGTCACCCCCGCCGACCAGGGGGAGGGCGTGGCCACCCCCGGCCCACCGGCCGACCCGGAGGACGCTCCGGTCGACGCCGGCCCACCCGCCGTCGTGGCGGACGGCCCGGTCGACGCCGGCCGACCCGCCGTCGTGGCGGATGGCCCGGCCACCCCCGGCCGACCCGCCGACCCGGGGGACGCGCCGGTCGACGCCGCCCCACCTGCCGTCGCGGCGGACGGCGCGGCCACCCCCGGCCGACCCGCCGACCCGGGGAACGCCCCGGCCGCCGCCGGCCCACCCCCCGTCGCCGAGGACGGCCCGGCCGACGCCGGGACGGACGGAGGTCGAGCCGGCGTCGAGCCGGCTGCGCCGCCCCACGGTCGTCCCGACCTGTCCCGTCCCGGCCAGCCGGAGCCGG
>JBBWZH010000147.1:0-3143 GCA_039648995.1 Mycobacteriales bacterium | reverse complement strand
GAGAAGGTCGCCCGACTCGAGGCGGAGAAGAAGCGGCTGGAGCAGGAGCTGGCCCGGGCCCGTGGTCCTTGCTCCACCTATTGATCGGTACGGGGCGCTGGCCTCCGATGCTCTGATCGTTGCCGGTGAGGATGACCAGGGTGCCCTGTTCCACAGAAGCCGCTCCGCCAGAATATCCGCTTTGTGCAATACGTCCGTGGCGAGTCAGTGATCGATTCCGGTCCGCGTGAACCGTTCGCCCCGCCCGGTACGACGAACAGGGCGTGAACAGGAGCTACGTCGGACGTCGGGCCAGGTGGATGCCACGATGGCGCGTGGCCTGCGCACCTTCCGCTGGCCCCCGGCCGGCGGGAGGTCACGCATGCTGACGCGCGCGCCCGACCCTCGCGACGACGCCCGGCTCCTGGCGGCCGCCGCCGACGGCGACCGGGAGGCGTTCGCCGAGCTGTACCGCCGGCACCTGCCGTGGCTGCTGGTCCGCCTCGGGCGTCGGTGCGCGTCGCCGGAGATCGTCGACGAGGTCGTGCAGGACACGTTCGTCGCGGTCTGGCGCTCGGCCGGCCGGTGGGACGGCTGCGGCGAGGTGGCCGCGTGGATCTGGGGGATCGGCATCCGGCGCCTGGTCGACGCGCTGCGCCGGGACCGGCCGCCGACCGGCGAGCTGACCGAGTTCGCCGGCGTCGAGACGTCGGCCGAGGAGCACGTGCTGCTCGCCGTCCAGTACGGCGACGTCGGCGCGGCGCTGGCGGGCCTGTCGCCCGAACTGCGGGCCGTCGTGCAGGCGACGGTCCTGGACGGGCTGACCACCCGGGAGGCGGGCCGGCTGCTGGGCATCCCCGCCGGCACGGTGAAGACACGGATGATGCGGGCCCGCGCGCTGCTGCGCGAACAACTGGCCTCGGGGAGGTAGCGATGACCGTCTGGCACCTGGATCCGGAGACGATCCGCCGGTACGCGCAGGGCGCCGCGCCGCCGCAGCTGGCCGCGTCGGCCGAGGCGCACCTGATCGCCTGCGCCGACTGCCGGGCCGCGCTCGCCGCCCACGTCGACGCGCGGCGGGTCGACACGATCTGGCACGAGGTCGCCGACCGGGTCGACGCGCCCCGCCGGGGCTGGCCGGAGCGGGCGCTGTCCCGGCTCGGCGTCGGCGAGGCGACCGCGCGCCTGGTCGCCGCGACGCCGACCCTGCGCGGGCCGTGGCTGCTGGCCGTGGCCGGCGTCCTCGTGCTCACCGCCCTGGCCGCCCAGGCCGACGAGCGCCTGCTGCGCACGTTCCTCGTCGTCGCCCCGCTCGGGCCGCTGGCCGGGGTCGCGGTCGCGTTCGCCGGCGGACTCGACCGGACCCGCGAGATCGGGCTCGCCGCGCCGTACTCGGCCCTGCGGCTCCTGCTGATCCGCACGGCCGCGGTCCTGTCGGTCACGGTGCCGATCGTCGCCGCGGCCGCGCTCGCGCTGCCCGGCTCGCCCTGGCGGGCCGTCGCCTGGCTGCTGCCGACGGCCGCGCTCACCGGCGCCGCGCTGGCCCTGACCGCCCGCCTGACGCCGGTCGTCGCGGTCGCCGTCGTGGCCGCGGCGTGGGTGCTGGTGACCGTCCCGATCGCCGTCGCCGGCCACGTCGACGCCGCGTTCGGGTCCGGCGCGCAGATCTTCTGGCTCGCCGCCGCGGCCGCCGTCGCGGTCTGGCTCGCGGCCGCCCGCGACACCGTCGCGATCAATTTGGGGAGGACCGGATGAGCACGGTCCTGGTGAACGGCGTGACGAAGTCGTTCGGCCGCACGACGGCGCTGGACGGTGTCGATCTCGAGGCCGGGCCGGGGGTGACCGGACTGCTCGGACCGAACGGCGCCGGGAAGACCACGCTGCTGCGCATGATCGCGACCGTGCTGGCGCCCGACCGCGGCACGGTGACGCTGCTCGGCCGCGACCCGTCGCGCCCCGCGGACCGTACCCGCGTCCGCCAACGCCTCGGCTACCTGCCGCAGGAGGCCGGCTTCCACCGCGGGTTCACGGTCTTCGAGTTCGTCGACTACGTCGCGATCCTCAAGGAGATGACCGACCGGCGGCCCCGGCACGACGAGGTCCGCCGCGTGGTCGCGCTGGCGGGGCTGGAACCGGTCAGCGGCAAGCGGATCCGGGCCCTGTCCGGCGGGATGCGCCGGCGCGTCGGGCTGGCCCAGGCCCTGCTCGGCAACCCCGACCTGCTCGTCCTGGACGAACCCACGGTCGGTCTCGATCCCGAGCAGCGGCTGCGGTTCCGGGAGATGATCTCGCACGCCGGCGAGGGCCGCACGGTCGTGCTATCCAGCCACCAGACCGAGGACGTCACCGCGCTGTGCGCCCGGATCGCCGTGATCCACCAGGGCCGGACCCGGTTCGTCGGTACCCCGGCCGAGCTGACCGCGCAGGCCGCCGGCCGGGTGTGGACCGACACCCAGCGCGCGCCGGCCGCGCTCGCCGCCTGGCGTACCGGCGACGGCACGTTCCGCAACGTCGGCGACCCACCGCCCGGCGCCGACCTGATCCCACCGACGCTGGAGGACGCGTACCTCCTGCTCGTGGGCGCGTCGGAGCGGGAGGTCACGGCCGCATGACCGAGCGCTCGCGCGAGGGAACGGCTAGCAAGTCAGGCCGGCGCCTCGCGAGCTTCGCGAGTGAGGTGGCGGCATGACCGCCGTCCCGCTGATCGGCCGCGAGGCCCGCCGCCTCGCCCGCAACCCGGTGCTGTGGCTGGTACCGGTCGTCGTCGCCGTGACCTCCGCGCTCGACGGGGCCAGCGACGGCCGGAACGCGACCTACTGGTACGGCACGATCTTTACCGCCGTAGCCTTCTTCGGCCCGATCTTCGTGCTGTTCGCGGCGAACCTGGTCGCGAGCGCCGCCCGCCGCGCCTGGGCCGAGGAGATCCTCGCCGTCACGCCGACCGCGCAAACGCGCCGGACCTGGGCGATGTGCCTGGGGATCGCGCTGCCGTTGTGGGCCGTCGGCGCCGTCGCGGCGGGCGCGATGGCCCTGGTCGACGCGTTCGCCCCGATCGCGGCCACGGACGCGCAGACCGCCGGCGAACTCGCCCAGCTGCCGTTCATCCTCGCCGGCGCCGGGCTGCTCGGCGTGCTCGCCGCGCGTCGGCTGCGGTTCGCCGGCGG
>JBBWZH010000109.1:0-15369 GCA_039648995.1 Mycobacteriales bacterium | reverse complement strand
CGGAGGGTATGCGGGTTGGTGAGGCGCCGGTCGGTGGGGCGCGGGTCGGTGGTGAGCCGGCGGCGGAGATGCGTGTCGGGGAGGGCCGGATCGGCGAGGCGCGCGTTGCCGGCGAGGCGCCGGCGGAAGGTATGCGGGTTGGTGAGGCCCGGGTCGGTGGGGCGCGGGTCGGTGGTGAGCCGGCGGCGGAGGGTATGCGGGTCGGTGAGGCGCGTGTCGGGGACGCGCGGGTCGGCGCCGAGGTGCCGGCCGAGGACGTGCGTGCCGGCGGCGCGGGCCCGGCGCCGGAGGCGAGCACGCGCCCGGCGGAGGGGATGGGCGCCGACAGCCCGCTGTTCTCCGCCGACGACCTCGACGCGCATTTCGGCAACCTGGAAGGCGATCTGGCCGCGCACAACGCCGACGGCGCGACCATGTACACGGTTGGCGGCGACGCGCTGACTGACGCCCGGTTCTCCGAGCAAGGCTCCGAACTCGACCTCCGGCGCCTGACCGAGGTGAACGTACGGGAAGGGCGGGCGCCGCTGGAGCCCGGCGACGTGGCCCAGCCGGCCGTACCGGCGGACCTGCCGCCGGAGACCTGGCTGCTCGACCCGCAGCGGGCGAACATCACCGACCCCGCGGCGGCGGCCGACGCGAACTACGCTCCCAACCGCACCGGCTTCACCCCCGACGTACGCAACGCGCAGATCACCGCCGGGCCGGCCGGTGACGGGGTTGCCACCCCGAGCGGTGCGGCCTTCGGCCAGGACCGGATCGTCGGCGGCGCCCGCGGCGCGAGGTTCGACCCGGCCACCGGCACCTGGGAGGCGGGCTCCGAGCCGTACCAGCGGCCGCACAACCCGCTCGGCCAGGACGGCAACTTCGCACCGCGGACCGCGGATGAGTGGCACGCCTGGGAGCAGGCGCAGGGGCCGCTGACTGACCAGGAGCGGTACGCGCTCTGGTTCTACAGCGACGACCTGTCGGGCCACATCAACCCCGCGCTGCGGGGCCAGGGCGCGGGCCAGCTCGTCACCGACCCGGTCGCCGCCGCGGCGGTCGCCAGCGACCTGGACCGGACGATGCAGCCGGTGCCGTTCGACACGGTCGTATACCGCAAGACGTCGATCGGGGAGTTCAGCAGCCTGAACGTCACCGACCCGGCGCAGTTGGCCAACCTGCGGGGCGCCACGTTCACGCAGGAGGGCTACGCGAGTACGTCGATCCAGGCCGGCACCTGGAGCGGCTCGATCGAGCTGGTGATCCAGGTGCCGGAGGGCACCCGGGGCCGCTACCTCGGTGGAGAGACGACCGGCGCCAAGCCCACGAACCCGCTGATGCCGGGCGCCGGCTCGCCGCTGGCCTCGATGCCGGGTGAGATGGAGTTCCTGGTCGAGCGCGGCACCTCGTTCACCATCATGGACGTGCGCCCGGGCACGCCCGGGCCGAACGGCCAGCCCCGCTGGACGGTCGAGGTCCGCGTCGCCGAGCAGGGCCAACGGCCCGGCCCGCTGACCGACCCCACCCCGCTGCCCGGCGAACCCCACGACAGCGCGGCGCCGGCCAGCGAGCCGCCGCAGCGGTCGGATGTCGGCGACCTGAGCGGAACGGCGACCGCCGCGGACGGGCCCGTCAACGTCACCGACCAGACGTCCGGGACGATCGGTAACGACACCGTGCTGCCCGGCGCCGAGCCGGCGCGCCCGGCTGAGCTGTCCCGGGGGCAGGCCGAGCAGGCCGGTGGTCAGCGGGTCCGGGCCAACGAGGCGTCGGGCACGATCGGCAACGACACCGTGCTGGCCGACCCGTCCCGTGGCCAGGCCGAGCGCGTCGGCGGCGAGCGGGCCAGTGCCAACGAGGCGTCCGGCACGATCAAGAACGACGCGGAGCTGCCGCAGACGGTGGAGGTCCGCAACCGCCGGGTCGACCAGTGGGCGCAGAACGGGATGCCGCAGTACTACGGCGACGGCTCCCCGATGGGCTACACGATCGACGCCGGCTTCGACACCCGGACGTACACGAACAACGGCCAGCCGACCACCGAGATCGCGATGCGGGTGAAGCTGGTCCCGCGGCCCGGTGTGACGGCGGCCGACATCGCCCGGGTGCAGCAGAACGCGCTCACCGGCGTGGACCACGTCTTCAACTCCGGGCATGTCCTGCCCAACGGCGAGCGGATGCAGGTCAAGGTCGAGTTCGTGGACAAAGCGGCCGACGCGCACCTGGTCGTCGACCTCGGCCCCGGCTACGGCCGGCCGCGGCAGAACGAGTGGTACGTCGACAACCACCCCGTCGAAGTGGCGCACGAGCTGGCGCACCAGACCGGCCTGGTGGACGAGTACATCGACCCGATCGCGCTGAACCGGGCCGACGCGTCGGCGCCCGGAATTCACAACGACAGCATCATGAGCGACTTCTTCCTCCGCGACGCCAACGGCAACGCGATCGGCGTCGACATGCAGAAGGCGACGCTGCAGCAGCGGCACATCCAGCAGATCGCCGGCGACATCGCCGCCGCCCAAGCCGCGCAGGCCACCGCCCCGACCGGCGCCGGCGCCGGCACCCCGGGCCCGGGCAACGCCGCACCCGCACCCCGCGCGGGCGGCGGCCAGGGCAACTGGCGGCCGGCCGCGACCACCATCGAACAGGTGGCCACGCTGCTCACCGAGCGGCCCGAGCTGCTCAGCGATCAAGGGCTGCGGACCCGGTACGACCTGCTGGCGAACGAGACGGCGCAGGTGCTGGAGGCGTACCGGGCGGGCCGGTCGACCTCCGGCGAGCGGATCGGCAGCCCGCCGGAGCTGGCCGGGCAGATGGCCGAACTGGAGGGCCTGCTGGCCCTGCAGACCACGGAGCAGATCACGACGGCGACGCCGATCGAACGGTTCCTCGCGCTGGAGGAACTGCGGGCCACGATGGCGCGCGCTTCGGAGACGCTGCGCAGCTACGAGCACGCGTTCACGGCCGAGGTCAGCGGCGATGAGCTGCCCGGCCGGCGACCGGCCGGGCAACCGGAGCCGCCGGCCGAGCCCGGCGCGGCCGAGAACCGGTACGAGCGCAGCGAGCGGATCGCCGACCAGGCGCGGGGCACCGACGTCGCGAACATGCCGGTCGCCGACATCGTCGAGATGCTCCGGTTCGCCGAGCCGACGGTGACCGCCCGCGGCATCGTCGGCGAACCGCTGGAGCGGACGCTGCCCGGCGTCGGCCTGAACAGCAAGGCACCGACCCCGTCCAGCATCGCCAAGTGGAACACCCAGCCACCGGAGCTGGCGGCGCGGCTGGCCGCGATGTTCGCCGGCTACCAGGAGGCGCACCTGATCGGCCCCGGCTTCGGTGGCGAGCTCTTCCAGGGCATGGCGCTGGCCCCGGACAACTTCAACCTGGTCGCGCAGAACCAGGGCATCGAGAACTTCATCCGCACCGCCCGCGACGCCGGAGTCGAGGTGCCGATCGAAGTCACCTACAAGATCACCCGGCTGGCCGTGCCGATGGCCGACGGCGGCTTCGAATACCTCGACGTGCTGACCGGAGCCAGCTACACGATCTCGCGGCCACAGTCGTCCGCGCCGCCGCTGCAGGTGATCTTCGAGCTCGAGGAGCCACCCAGCCGCGCCTGGCGGACCGTGCGCAACGACATTCCCGCCGGTGCTCCCGGCGCCGACGTCCTCGCCGCCGGCCAGCGCCCGCCACCCTGACCCACGGTCACCCCGGTGCCGTCCGCGCTGGTCACGGGCGCGTGTAATCGAAATGTAGTCGCTGCTGCCTAGCGTCGGGCCCGGTGAGGTCGGTTCCAGGCCGGGGCGGAGGCGCGCGTCGATGTACCAGGCTCGGTCGGACGTGCAGGTGGACGGGGCACCGCCGGGCGCCGGCGCGCCCGGCGGTGGCGCCCCGGTCCGGGTCCCGTCCGGCAGAACGGGTGCGATGCCAGATGACCGCCCGGGGCGGGCCGGTGCGAATAGGCGTGAGCAGCTATTACATCCGCCTATCGGCATAACATCCGGCCGCACGGACAGGGCGTGTCTCGCTAGCATTTGGGTTTGCCCGGCGGGACGCGGAGCGGCATCCCCTTACGGCTCGGGCCGGGCAATGGCAAGGCATTGGCATGGCAGCGAATGAGGCGGTAGTGGCTCACCCGGACCCGCGGCGCAACCCTCAGCCGGGTGGCGCCGGGCAGGGGCTCCTGATGCGGCTCGTGCTGGCCGGCGCGGTGATCGGGGCGGTGCTGCTGGTCGGGTCGGGGGTGGTCGAGCTGACCGGGGCGGCCGATCCCGCGGTGCCGAGCCTGCCCGGCCTGCCGTCGATCCCGCGGTTGCCGTCCGGGCTGCCGTCGCTGCCGCAGCTCCCGACCGGGATCCCCGGCCTACCGACCGACCTCCCGACCGGCCTGCCACCGGGGTTTCCCACCGACCTGCCGACCGGCCTGCCGCCGGGGTTGCCCAGCCTGCCCAGCCTGCCGGGTGGCCCGCCGTGACCGGCCCGCCGCCGGCCACCGGGCAGGTCGCCTGGCCCCAGGCCGTCCCGGCCGAGCGGGACGATGACCGGGCCGAGTTCCTGGTGTTGTTGATAGCCCGGGTCACGATCGGGCTCTACCTGCTGGAGCTGGTGCTCAACCTGACCCGGCCGCGGCGGGGGCCGAACGAGCCGACGGTGACGATCCTCGCCCGCGTGCCGGACGTGCCCGGATCGCTGGGCCGCCTGCTGTCGCTGCCCCGGCTGGTGTTCTGGGTCCTGCTCGCCGGCATCGTGGCGGCTGTGGTGCTGCAGGCGGTCGCCGGGGTCAGGGCCCGCCGCGGTGCGCCGACGATGACGTTGACCTGGGCGACGCTCGCCGTGCTGCTGGGTGGGTTCGCGCTGATCCCGCTGACGATCCTGGGTTCCTACCCGCTGGCGACGCTCGCGTGCGTGCCGAGCACCGCGTTCGTGCTGTGGCTGCTGCACCGGGTGCAGCGGTTCGCCCGGATGCCGGTGCCGGCGCTGCTGGCGGCGTTCGGCTGGGGCGCGCTGATCGCGTGGGGGCTGGCCCGCGCCTGCTCCGGGCTCGCGTTCGGCGTCGTCAACGCGCACCTGGCCGCGGGCGGCACCGACCTGGCCGCGCAGCTGCGCGCGCAGTACCGGGTGCTCGGTTTCCTCGTACTGCACCTGAGCCTGGTCGGCGTGCTGGCCGAGGCGGCCGGCGTCATGCTGCTGCTGGTCCTGCTGCGCCGCCGGGTGGTCGACGTCGTGACCGGGCTGGTGCTCGGTGCGGCGGTCGGGCTGGGCTACAACTTCACCGAGAGCGTCGTGTTCATCAAGCTGTTCGGCTCGCTGAGCGCGATCAACGGTGCCACGTCCGGGTTCGAGTACTGGATCCGGCAGTCGATCACGCTGCTCGGCTGGCACGTCGCGTTCGGGGCGGTGCTGGGTGCCGCCCTCGGCATCGCGGCCGGGCTGCGGCAGCGCCGGGAACGCGCGCTGGTCGGCGCGGCCGGCGTGCTGGCCGCGCTCGGCGGCTCCATCGGCACCGAGGTGCTGGCGGCCTGGCTCTGGCACCTGGCCCGCCCGCACGTTCACGTCGGCGGCGCGTACGACACGCTCGTGGTGTCGCCCGGGTTGGTGCTGCTGGTGCAGGTGCCGTTCATCGTGCTCTACCTGCTGCTGTTGCGGTCCGGGCTGCGGGCGCGGGCCGCGGCCGCGCGGGAGGCGGTGTCCGCGGAGGTGGCCCCCGGCGGTGCGATCACCCCACCGGAGTGGCCGTTCCTCGTCGATCCGCGGCTGCGGCTGTGGGCGCTGGTGAGTGTCTGGCGGGCGTACGGGCGGGACGCGGCGCTGGCGCTGCGCCGGGTGCAGGCCGCCCAGTTGGACCTGACCGGCTGGCGCTGGCAGCGGGAGCGGTACGCGCCGGCCGTCGACCCGGGCGCGGACCGCAGGACCGAGGAGTTGCGGGCGAAGGTGTTCCAGATGAAGGCCGAGCTGGGTGCGGGTGCGCGTCAGGTGGTGGCCCGGTGAGCCGGCGGGCCGCGGTGCTGCTTGGCCGCGCGGTGGGCGCCGCGGTGCTGGCGTTCGCGGCGCTGCTGGTCGCGGCGCCGGCGGCCTCGGCCTGCGACGTGAGCTACGACTACAAGCCGACGATCACCTTCAGCCCGGGTCTGGGCGGGTCGGGTCTGGGCGGCGGCGTCTGCTCGACCGGCACGTCGATCACCGGCGCCGTGGTCGTCTGGCTGCTCGCGCTCGGCGCGCTGGCCGGCGCCGCCGCCGTGGCGGTCCGCCGCGGCCGGGCCACCGCCGCCTCGTTCCTCGGCCCGGCCCGGATGGGCGACGTGCTGTCCGGCTACCTGACCGCGGCCAGCACCGCCCCACCCCCACCCCCCGCCCCACCCGGGCCGTACCCGACCCCCGGGCCGAACCCGCCGTCCGGGCCGTACCCGGCCGCTGGACAGCACGCGCCACCCGGGCCGCACCCGGCCTCCGGGCCACATGCGCCGTCCGGGCCGTACCCGGCCTCCGGGCCGCATGCCCCGTCCGGGCCGTACCCGGCCCCCGGGCCGTATCCGCCGTCCGGGCCGCCATCGCCACCCGGGTCGTACCCGGCCCCTGGGCCGCATGCGCCGTCCGGGCTGTATCCGGCCCCCGGGTCGTACCCGCCGGCCGGGCCGCCGGGACCGGGGCACGGGGGCCTCCGGTGAGCGCGCCCGCTTCCGGTTGGGTGGCCGGGCGGCGTCGGCGGCTGGCCGTCCTGCTCGCCGTCGCCGCGCTTGCCGTCGGCCTCGGCACGCCCGCATCGCAGGCGACCCCCACCCCGGCGGCCCCCGCGACCCCGCCCGCCAACCAGCCGCACGTGCCGGTCGTACCGCCGGGCATCTCCTCGTACACGTCGGCCGACATCGACGGCTGGGCGCGGCAGGTGCTGGCCGACCCGATCGGCGAGCGCGGCATCGCCGCACGGATCGCGCTCGGCGCGCCGACCGACGGCAGCCGGACCGTGACCGACCAGTTCTTCGACCTGTCGGTGATGCCGAACCTGTACGACGCGCTGCTGCGCGGCATGCCGTACGTCCCGGACAACTACAAGCCGGGCTCCTACGGCATCTTCTGGCAAGGGCTGAGCTACGCCGGCAACGAACCGCTGTTCCAGCGGCTGGGCCTCGGCCCGGGGGCGCGGGTGCTGGAGGTGGCCGCGTCGAACATCCCGCTGAGCCAGGGGGGCGTGCACGCCGAGGAGGTCGCCCTCAAGCTGCGGATGCGGCCGCTGATCCAGACCGTCCTCGGGGCGAGCCGGCCGCCGGCGGTGGCCAGGGCGCAGGCCGGCCAGATCCTGTCCCGGACGTCGGCGGGGATCTACATCGACCGGACGGCCTGCCCGGGCCGGTGCGACCTGCTCACCAAGGACTTCCAGCGCGGCGTCGCGGTCGCCGCGTATGGCACCCCTACCGAGCGGGCCGCCTCGGCGCAGGCGGTGGGTGCCGTGCTGGCACGGGCGACCGCGATCCGCGTCGACGCCGACCTGACCCGCCGCATCGAGGCCGCGGTGCTGGCCGGCGACAGCAAGGCGCTGGGCGCGCTGGAGAAGGAGTACCTGGCGAAGGTGCGCGCGGCCCAGAGCCGCCTGCAGGGCCGGTGCGGGCTGGCCATCGGGGTGGGCCCGGGCCGGGCGTCCGGCGGCAGCCAGGTCATGGCGCTGGCGCCGCTGGCAGCACCCCTGGCGGCGCCGTGCGACGAGGGCACCGAGGGCGGGCTGGCCTCGGTGCTGGCGGCGCCGGCGGACCCGGACAAGTACGGCGGCGTCGACTTCTCCACCCTCGAACTGCGCTACCTGTCCGACCCGCCCGGAGGCAGCCGGATGCAGTACTCCTACTCGGCCACCGCGCTGGCCCCGGGCTACCGGCAGGACCAGCAGCTCGGCAACACCGTGGTGCAGACCACCGGCGACGACCTGCGCACCTGGCTGGTGCTGAACCCGCAGAAGTTCTGGGTCAACCTCGACCCGCGGGAGCCGGACCGGATCATCGACCCGGCCCTCGGGCAGACCAACGCCGGCCGCGCGCTGCTGCAGGCCGACCTGGAGATGAAGCGCACCGAGGGCACCATGCTCAACCCGGACACCCCGCTCGGTGCCGGCTTCTGGAAGGCGCTGGTCGGGCCGACCGGTTCCACCTGCTTCTCCAGTCGCATGTGGATAGTCCCCGGCGACGTGCGGGTGCGCGAGGACGGCGACTCGCTCTACATCCTGAACGCCGCTCTCGACGTCAAGACCGAGGCCGAACAGCTCGGCTCGGCCACCCCGCTGGGGTGCAAGGAGTCCGACCCGGCAGCGGACGCCCGCAACGAGCGCCTGGAGCGGACGCTGGTGCTGCCGCGGATCGTCAAGGCGGTGAACACCGCGCCGGAGTACGCGCCGCTGCGGCGGGCGTTCGTCGCCCGCGTCGTCGCGCAGTGGATCCGCGACCGGCACCAGTCCGGCCACCGGACGTCCTTCGACACGATCATCGACTCGGGCGACCTGGGCCGGTCGAAGCTGCAGGACGGCTGGCGACCCGTGCAGGTGTTCGACGCCTACGTGAAGTCGGTCCGCAGCGGCGAATACACCTACCGGCGGACCGTGCGGGAGGGCCAGACGACCGTCACCGCCGAGTACATCTTCGGCGGCGTCGACTTCAGCAACCTGCACCCGACCGCGATCAGCGCCGCCGAGCTGGACCAGCGGTACCCGCGACTACAGGGCACGGTGCGGTCGTCGCTGGACCAGCCGGCGACCGGCCCGGACGGAGCGCTCTGGCTCGGCGGCAGCCAGCCCGGCCCCGGCCGCGGTTGGTGGACCAGGCTGACCGGCACCGTCGGCAACGTCGTCACCGGCCGGCTCGGTGTCCTCGCCGTGGTCCTGGTCGCCGGGCTGGCGCTCGCCTTCGGCTTCCGCGGCGGCCGGCGCCGCCGCCCCGCGTAGCCGACCCGCCGGCCGGCGGGAAGCACGGATCGCGCTCGCCTATGTTGTCCGCATGTGGTCGACGGAGCGACTGGTGACCGGGCGGTTGGTGCTGCGGGCCGCGACGGTGGCCGATCGGGCGGCGGTCCGGCGGCTGCTCACCGACCCGGACGCGCGGCGCTACCTGGGCGGGCCGCTGAGCGAGGCGGACGCCGACGCCGCCGCCGCCCGGCCGCCGGGGCAGCACTGGGGTTCGTTCGTGATCGAGCGCGACGGCGAGACGATCGGCGGCTGCTCGCTGGACCGCGACCGCGGCGAGCTGGAGGTGTCGTACGCGCTGCTGCCCGAGCACTGGGGGCAGGGCTTCGGCGCCGAGGCGGTGCGGGCCGTGCTCGGCTGGGCGCACGCCAACACCGCCGACGACCACGTGATCGCGGTGACCCAGGCCGCGAACGAGCCGTCCCGACGGCTGCTGGAGCGGCTCGGGTTCGTGCCGCGGGAGGAGTTCGTCGAGTACGACGCGCCGCAGGTGCTGGCCGAGGCGCCAGTGGCCCGCTTCGCCGTGTCGCCGTCGGGCACGTGACCACCGGTGGTGCCCGAAGCCGGGGGTCGAGGCGGTGGGCGCGCTGGGCACGTTCGGGTTAGTGATGATCACGCGCTGCTGCCGTCGGTAGCCCGATTTGGGCATTGCGCTGGTGCCTAGGGTGGTGATGGCGTATCCCGCGGTACGGAGGTCACATGGCAGGTGACGGGAGCGGTGTGGGCAAGGCGCCACTGGAGGCGATGCAGGGCCCGCCGGACTGGGCGCCGGAAGGCATCGACCTCAACACCCCGAGCGTCGCGCGGGCGTACGACTACGCGCTGGGCGGCGCGCACAGCTTCGCCGTCGACCGCGAGTTCTTCCGGGCGATGGAGGCCGCGATACCGGAGGCACGGGTGATGTTCCGGGCCAACCGGGCGTTCATGCACCGGGCGGTCCGGTTCATGATCGGGGCGGGCATCCGTCAGTTTCTGGACCTGGGCTCGGGCATCCCGACCGTGGGTAACGTGCATGAGATCGCGCAGCGGTCCGCGGCCGAGTCCCGCGTCGTCTACGTGGACATCGACCCGGTCGCGGTGGCGCACAGCAGGCTGATCCTGGCCGACAACGACCGGGCCGCGGCGATCCAGGAGGACGCGCGCCACGTGGACGCGATCCTCGACCACCCGGATACCCGGTCGCTGCTCGACTTCGACCAGCCGGTGGGCCTGATCCTGGCGGCGATCCTGCACGCCGTGCCGGACGACGACGAGGCATACGGCACCATGGCGCGGCTTCGCGGCGTGCTGGCGGCCGGTAGCTACGTGGCGATCAGCCACGCGACCGCCGACAGCCGCCCGGAGGAGGCGCTCGCGGCCGAACAGGTCACCAAACAGACGAACACCCCGGGCCGGTTGCGGGGCCGCGCCGAGGTGCTCCGCTTCTTCACCGGGCTGGACCTGGTGGAGCCGGGGCTGGTGTGGACGCCGCAGTGGCGCCCGGACCGCCCGGACGACGTCGGCGCGCACCCGGAACGCCTGGTCACGTACGCCGGGGTGGGGCGCAAGGGGTGATCCGCGACGACGGCGGGCCCAGCGACGACGCCCGGTGGGATACGGGTGTGCGCGCGTTCGCGCGGGACTGGGCCGACGCGTTGGACGAGGCCGACTACGTGCCGCTCCCGCCGGCCGAGCGCAGCGCGATAGTCACCGGGCTGGCCTGGCGGTTGGCCGTCGCGGCGGCGGCCGAGCCGTACGACGCCGCCCGGGTCGCCGGCGCCGGCGCCCAGGTCGCGGCAGCGCTGATCGGCTCCGGCTACGCCGCCCCGGAGGTGCTCGCCTGCACGGTCACGCTGCTGCACGGCCGGCTGGCCCGCGACCTCGGCCTCGCCGGCGCGGGCGCGGCCGGCCGGGTGGCCGCCCTGGTCGAGGCGGTGACCACCGGGTTCGTCGCGGCGGTACGGGACCGGACTCTGGACGCGCAGGACACGGTACGGCTCGCGGCGATGACCGCGCAGGTGCGGGCCGAGCGGGCGCTGCGAGCCGGCGAGGCCCGGTTCCGCCGCTTCGCCACCCACGACGACCTCACCGGCCTGCCGAACCGCACGCTGTTCACCGAGCGGCTGGCCGGCCGGGTGGTCACGGCGGCGCCCGGCTCGCGGCTGGCGGTGTGCTGCATCGACCTGGACCGGTTCGGCGCGGTCAACGACAGTCTCGGCCACGGCGTCGGCGACCGGCTGCTGATCGCCGCGGCCGGCCGGCTGGCCCGGCTGGTGGCCACGTCCGGTCACCTCGTGGCCCGGTTGGACGGCGACCAGTTCGCGATCCTGCTGGAGCAGACGACCTGCGCCGAGGACGCGATCAAGCTCGCCGACCGCGCGCTGGAGGTACTGGCCGGGCCGTTCTCCCTGGACGGCATCGAGCTGCCGATAACGGCCAGCGCCGGCATCGTGGAGCGGACCGCGGCCGGCGACCACACGGCCGACCTGGTCCGCGCCGCCCAGATCGCGCTGCACTGGGCCAAGGCCGACGGCGGGGCCTGCTGGCGCCTGTTCGAACCCGAGCGGAGCGCCGAGGACGCTGCCCGCTACCGGCTGTCGGCCGCGATGCCGGCGGCGCTGCGCCGCGGCGAGTTCATCCTGCACTACCAGCCGTTGGTCGCCCTTGCCGACGGCCGGCTGCACGGCGCCGAGGCCTTGCTCCGCTGGCGCCACCCCGAGCGTGGCCTGCTCACCGCCGGGGAGTTCATCAGCCGTGCCGAGGACACCGGCCTGATCGTGCCGCTGAGCGAGGAGCTGCTCGCCCAGGCCTGCCGGCAGGCCGCGAGCTGGCAGCGCCTGGTGCCGGACCCGCCGTACGTCAGCGTCAACCTCGCACCCCGCCACCTGCGGCATCCCGGGTTGGTCGGCTGCGTCGCCGAGGTCCTCGACCGCACCGGGCTGGCGCCGCACCGGCTGCAGCTGGAAGTCATCGAGCGCACGGTCATCGACGTCGCCGGCGAGATCAGCCGCACCCTGTCCGCGCTGGCCGACCTCGGGGTCCGGATCGCCCTCGACGACTTCGGCGTCGGCTACTGCAACCTGGCCAACCTGCGCGACCTGCCGGTGCACCGGCTGAAGCTGGACCGGACCTTCACGATGCGCTCACCGCGGGCCGGCGCCCGGCGCGACAGCGACTTCCTGGCCGCCACCGTGCGGCTCGCGCGCACGCTCGGCCTCAGCATCACCGCCGAGGGCATCGAGACCGCCGCCCAGGCCGCCCGGATGCGCGCGGCCGGCTGCGACACCGGCCAGGGCTGGTACCTCGGCCGCCCGATGCCCGGCGACCAGCTGGCCCGGGCCATCCACCCGACCGCCGGGTAGCCGCCGGAGCCGATACCCAGGGTGTTCGCGTCAGGAGTGGGGTGCCGTCGGGGCGTCGGCCGGACCCGGGGGGTGGGCCCGGCCGACGCGGCTGACCCGGCCGATGGTGGCAACCGCCGCCGACAGCGACTTGACGATCGGCCGACAACTGGTCGACTGTGCGGGTCAGCAGTCCGGTCCGGGGTCGGGCACCGGCGCCGCAGGCATCGTCCCCGGGCGGCTGGGCGCCGTGGCCGGACCCGGGTGGTCGGCCGGTCGCTGAGGCTCTGGGAGTGGGATGGGCACTGCTACGTCATCGGGTCAGTTCCGGGTGCTGGGCCCGTTGGAGGTCGCCGTCGGCGGCCGGGTGCTGGAACTGGGCGGTCGGCGGGTCCGTGCGGTGCTGGCGTTGCTGTTGGCCGACGCCGGCCGGGTGATCAGCGTGGCGGCGCTGGTGGAGGGCCTGTGGGGCGGGCAGCCGCCGGCCGACGCCGAGCAGACGGTGCGCAGCTACCTGTCCCGGCTGCGCAAGGCGCTGCTCCCGGCCGCGGCCGCGGCAGCCGGCGAACTGGTGGTGACCCGGCCGCCGGGGTACCTGCTGCGGCTGGATCCGGACGCACTGGACGCCGCCCGGTTCGAGCGGCTGGCCGTGGCCGGGCGGCGGGCGCTGGACGCCGGCCGGCCGGCGGACGCCGCGCGGGACCTGGCCGCCGCGCTCGGGCTGTGGCGCGGCGAGGCGTACGGCGAGTTCGGCGACACCGCCGCGCTGCGTGGTGAGGGCGCCCGGCTCGAACGGCTCCGGGTGGCCGCGGTAGCGGATCGGATCGACGCGGACCTGGGGGTCGGGGCCGGCGGCGATCTGGTCGGTGAGCTGGAGGGGCTGATCGCCGCGCAGCCGCGGCACGAGCGGCTCTGGGGCCAGCTGATGACGACGCTGTACCGGGCCGGTCGGCAGGCCGACGCGCTCGACGCGTTCCGGCGCGCCCGCCAGGTGCTCGTCGGGGAGTTCGGGGTGGAACCGGCGCCGGAGCTGGCCGAGATCCACCGGCAGGTGCTGGCGCAGGACGCCCGGCTGCTCGGCCCGCGTCCGGCCCGGTCGGGCGCCGGCGAATCGAATGCCGCCGAGCCGCCCCCGGCCGCTGTCCGCCCGGCCCAGTTGCCGTCGGCGGTGGCCACGTTCACCGGCCGGGAGACCCAGCTCGCCGCGTTGGACCGGGCGCTGGACAGGGCGGTGGCCGCGGCGGCGGCCGCGGCGGACGGGCGGCCGACGGCGGTGGTGATCTGCGCGGTCTCCGGGACACCGGGGGTGGGAAAGACCGCGCTGGCCGTGCACTGGGCGCACCAGGTCGCCGGCCGGTTCCCGGACGGCCAGCTGTACGTGAACCTGCGCGGCTTCGACCCCGACGGGCAGGCGATGGCGCCGGCCGAGGCGGTCCGCGGCTTCCTCGACGCGCTCGGTGTGCCGGCTGAGCGGATCCCGGCCGGCCTGGACGCCCAGGCCGCGCTCTACCGCAGCACGCTGGCCGGCCGGCGGATCCTGGTGCTGCTGGACAACGCCCGCGACGCCGAGCAGGCCCGCCCGCTGCTACCGGGCACCGCCACGGCGATGGTCGTGGTCACCAGCCGGAACCAGCTCACCGGCCTGGTCGCGGCCAACAGCGCCGACCCGATCACCCTCGACATCATGTCCACCGCGGCGGCGCGCGAGCTGCTCACCCGCCGGCTCGGGCCGGACCGGCTGGCCGCCGAACCCGCGGCCACCGACCAGATCATCGCCGCGTGTGCCCGGCTGCCGCTCGCGCTGACCATCGCCGCCGCCCGCGCGGCCACCCAGCCCACCTTCCCCCTCACCGGCCTGGCCGCCGAACTCACCCAGGCCCGTGGCCGGCTCGACGCGCTGACCGCCGGCGACCCGGCGACCAGCGTGCAGGCGGTCTTCTCCTGGTCGTACCAGGCCCTCACCCCGGCGGCGGCCCGGCTGTTCCGGCTGCTGGGCCTGCACCCCGGTGCGGACACCTCGGTGACCGCCGCGGCGAGCCTCGCCGGCCAGCCGCGGGCCCAGGTGCGGGGGCTACTGGCCGAACTCGTCAGGGCAACCCTGATCAGCGAGCACGCGCCGGGCCGGTTCACCTTCCACGACCTGCTGCGCGCCTACGCCGCCGACCTGAGCGACGACACCGAGACCGGGCCCGACCGCCGCGCCGCGGTCGGCCGGCTGCTCGACCACTACGTCCACACCGCGCACGCCGCGAACCAGCAGCAGAACCCCGCCCGCGACCCCATCTTCATCCCGCTCGCCCCGCCCGCCCCCGGCGCCAGCCCCGACCCCGTCACCGACCGGGAGCAGGCGACGGCCTGGCTGACCGACGAACGCCGCGGCCTGCTCGCCGCCCTGCGGCTGGCCGCCGACAGCGGCTTGCACACCCAGGCCTGGCAGCTGGCCTGGGCCATCAACACCCAGTTCATCCGGCAGGGCCACTGGCACGACATGGCCGACACCTGGCAGACCGGGCTACGCGCCGCCGACCACCTCGACGACCCGACCGCACAGGCCTACGCCCACTGCTGCCTCGGCCGCGCCCACACCCAACTGGGCCACTACCCCGACGCCCACGCCCACCTCGACCGCGCCCTCGACCTGTACGTGCAGGTCGGCGACCACACCGGCCAGGCACTGGCCCACCACCACTTCGCCGGCGCCTGGGAACGCCAAGGCGACCGCGCCAAGGCCCTCGACCACGCCCAGCACGCCCTACGCCTCTACCAGGCCGCCGACAGCCGCCGCGGCCAGGCCTGGGCACTCAACGCGGTCGCCTGGCACCGCGCCCAACTCGGCGACCACGCCGAAGCCCTCACCGCCTCCCGCCAAGCCCTCGCGCTGCACCAGGAAGTCGGCGAACGCACCGGCGAAGCCGAAACCTGGGACACCCTCGGATACGCCCACCACCACCTCAACCACCACACCGAGGCCATCGACTGCTACCAGCACGCCCTCACCCTGTTCCGCGACCTCGGCGACCACTACAACGAAGCCGCCACCCTCACCGACCTCGGCGACATCCACCACACCGCCGGCGACCACACCGCCGCCCGCGACACCTGGCAACACGCGCTCACAATCCTCACCGA
>JBBWZH010000045.1:0-71912 GCA_039648995.1 Mycobacteriales bacterium | reverse complement strand
TCTTGAGGTAGTCCTCGTCGAGGGCGTAGGCGATGGTTTTGGGGGTGAGGAAGTTAGGGAGTTTGAGCGTGGGGATCTTGGTCTTGATGGTGGCGACGACTTCGGAGACCTTGATCGACACGCGGGTGACGAGTTCGGTGGCGCGGGCGCCTTTGGCGGCGGCGCTGAGGCCCTTGGTGGTGGCGCCGGCGCCCTTGGTGCCGAAGACGACGGAGGCGACGTTGAAGACGACGTTGCCGGCGGCGCGGGCGGGGTCGTGTTTCCACTGGTCCCAGGCGAGGAGCGCCTTGCCGGTGTCTCTCAGGGTGTTCGGGAGTGTGCCTTTGGGGAGGCCGGGCAGGCCGGTGAACTGGTTGATGACCAGAAGTGCCGGCGACAGGGCCAGGCCCAGCTTGAGCAGGCCACCCCAGGACTGCTTCAGCCCGTCCCAGCCGCCGAAGCCGGCCAGGTTGCCCAGGCCCTTGACGGTGCCCCAGAGCCCGTCGACGACCACGCCCTTGCCGAAGGAGACGATCGCGTCCCCCACGTCCTCGTACCAGGGCTTGTCCCGCTCGGCCGGCTTGCCCCACGGGACCCCGTCGTCGCCGGCCGTGGCTTGGTTGAGCAGCCCGCTGGAGTAGCCGAACTCGTTCTGGTTCCTGGTGCCGTCGCCGTTGTCCTCGACGTACTGGGTGCCACCGAACAGCCGGTCGATCGCGTTCGCGCACCTGCGCTGGGCCGCCATCCAGGCCGAGATCTGCCCGTTGACGTCGGACAGCAACTGGTTGTTGTGGTTGACCTTGGCGCCGTCCTTGCGCCAGTCGTCGTCGCCGCTCACCGAGCTGACGAATGTCTGCGCTTCTGACTGCAGCGACGCCAGCCGGGCCTTGATCGGCCGCACCTCGTCGGCATAGGTCACCAGCGCGGCACCGACCGCGGCGATGTCCGAGCCCACCGCCTCCGTCTTCTGCTTCACCGGCCCGGTCGCGGCGAACAGCTCGGCTGCTTCCGGCGCCGAGTAGAAGGCCGACAGCCCCTGCCAGGTCGAATGCACGTCCGAGCCGGTGGACCCGAAGCTCTTGCCCTCGGTCCGCAGCGTCCCGCCGTGCCGGGCCACCGCCTCGATGTCCCCCGGGATCTGCGGGATCTCGCCCGGATTGATCATCGCGTGCTACCCCGCCGCTTCCAGCCCACCGTCACCCCGTGTCGTCACTCCGCGTGCGGTCCGCCGGCCGGCCCACGCCGACCGGGGAGGTCCTCCACCGATGGCGCGGCTGTCGCCGCCGCCTGGGCGTGCCCGGCCATCTCCAAGTCCCCCTGCAGGTATGCGTTGGTGGCGTTCACGGCCGCATGCAGCACCGCACCGGTCCGGCGCACCGCGAACTCGATGTCGCCTGTCACGTGGTCAGCGAAACCGCTGATCGCGCCGGCGATGATCTGCGACGAGCCGTTCGCGGCGGCTCCCCGCAGGGCCGAACCGACGTTCTTCAGTTCGCCTTCGAACCGCCCGGCCACGCCCTGCGTGCGGATCACCACCCCGCGGACACCGGCCGGCTGGATGTCCCACCCAGACACTGTCGTACTGCCCCTTCCGACCGGGCGCGTCAGCCGATGCCGCCGACGGCGGACTTCGCCTTCGACAGCGTCGTCCCCGCGGTCTCGTCGTTGCGGCTCATCGTGGTCCGGACCAGGTGGATGATCGCCTTCACCTCGCTGGCCGCCGAGTGCCAGCGCCGCTCCACCGTCGTGTACTCGTCCGAGACGCCGTCCGCCTGGAAGTCGGCCATCGCCCTGCCGACGGCCTGATCCCGGTCGTTGATCACCGCTTCCAGCCGGCCGGCGATGCTCTGCAGATCTCCCTGCACCTGCTGGGAAGTACCTGTGTCGAAGCTGCGCCGGCTCATGTCCCCAGCCATCGTCCGTCTCCCCGTTCTGTCAGCGGGCGCTGAATCGCGCCGCGTCGAAGTTCGCCGACTGCTGCGTGGTCCGCGCGTTGTCGGACATCTCCGTGTCGCCTTGCCCGAACGCGCTGTCCATGCCGGTCTGGCCGCCGAGGATCGCGGCCAGGGCGGAGTTCAGCTCTACCGTGATCTGGTCCGCCCGGCCCTTGAACGCGTCGAACGCCGCCCGTCCCGCCCCGTTGAACTTGCCCTCCAACGGGGCCGCCGCGTCGATCAGCTGCTTGATCAGCGAGCCCAGGTCGTCGCTCGACCCTTGCGTCGACTTCGCCAACGCCGACAAGGTCGTCTGCCCCATGTCGAACTTCACGCCCGACCTCCCCTCGATCCATCCCGGTACCGCGGCCGGACGACGAATGTATCAAGCCTGCCTGCCCCCGCGCGCAGGGGTTGTCCCGGTACAGGGCACAATGCCCTGGTGGGCAACGACTACGACAGGCGGCTGCTCGAGGCTGTCGCTGCGCGCCGTCGCCGGTTGCGCGCCGCCCTCCTGCTCGGTCGCCTGCGCACCCGGCGTGCCACGTCAGACAACCTGAACCGGATCCTGGCCGGCCTTGTCCTCGCCGCGCTGCTGGCCGCCGGCTGTGTGGGCGTCTCGTTCATCCAGCAGGCACTGCAGCAGCAGCGAGCGCACTCGGCCACGGTTGGAGGTGGCGGGACGCGGTGAATCCGGTACGGGGCCGGGGTCCGTCCCGCTACACCCGGGTGACGATCGCCGGCACCCGCCGGCGGGTGGATGTCGTGATCCCCAGCGACGAGCCGGTCGGCCGGCTGCTGCCGGAGGTGCTGCGGCTGGCCGGCGAGCCGCCCGGCCAGCCGTCGACGCCGCGTTACCTGGCCAGGCTCGACGGGACGTTGCTGAACGCCGACGACACCCCGGCCGACATCGATCTCGACGACGGCACCCTGCTGCGAGTCGTCGGCCTGGCCGACGCACCGCCGCCGCCGGTCGTGCATGACGTGACCGAGGAGGTCACGGCAGACCTCGATCGCCGCCCGTGGCGCTGGGCGCCGGAGCCCCGCCGCTGGCTGCTCACCGCGATCGTCGTCGCGTCGGCGTTGGCCGCCGGCCACTTCGCGACACGAGGCGCCGGTGCGACCGGTCGGGACGTCGTCCCGCTGGCCCTGTCCGGGCTGTTGCTGCTGGCCGGAGCCGCGGTGGCCATGGCGCGATCGCGCGGACCCGGGGCACGTCACCTCGGCGTGGCCGTCATCCTCGCCGGTGGAGCGGTCGGACTCTATGCGGCAGCCACCTTCGGGCCGGCCGTCGCCGCTGGGGCCGGCTGGGTCGCCGGCGGCATCGCGGCAGCGCTGGCGGTGACCGCGATCGTGCTCGGCCTCGCCGGTGGCGCGGGCCGTGCGGCGGCCTTCGGCGGCCTGGTCGGCGTGGTCCTGTTGGCCGGATGGGCGGCGGCGCTGGTGCCCGGACAGTTGCCGCCGGTCCGCGCCGCGGCCCTGCTCGGCCCGGCGTCGCTGATGCTGATCGGAGCGCTGCCCCGGATCGCGTTGACGTTCTCCGGTCTGACCGCGCTGGACGACCAGCGCTCCCGCGGCGAAGCGGTCGAGCGCCGGGCGGTCACCGAGGCGCTCACCGTGGCCCATCGCGGGTTGTCGGTCACGGCGGTGGCGGCAGTTGGTTCCGCTGCCGCGGCGGGCTGGGTCGCCGGAGCTGAGCCCGGCCGGTGGACCGCTCCGCTCGCCGCGCTCATCGCGGCCGGGCTGGCGTTCCGGGCCCGGTCGTTCCCGCTGGTGGGCCAGGTGCTGGCGATGGCGGCCGGCAGCGCGATCGTGCTGTTCGGGCTGCTGCTGGCCTGGCTGCGGGCCAGCCCGTCGGCCAGGTGGCCGGTGCTGGCCGTGGTCGCGGCGGTCGCGGTCGCCGCCTCCGTCGCGTTGACCGGTAGGCCGCCTGAGCATGTGGGCGCCCGGCTACGCGGCGTCGCTGACCGGCTGGAGGCAGTTACGGTGGTGGTGATGGTGCCGGTCGCCTTCGGCGTGTTCGGCCTGTTCGGCCGGCTGCTGCGGACCTTCTGACACCGGGCGGGAGCGGACGCGGATGCCGGAGCAGCACTGGCGGGCGCGGGTGCTCGGCGACATCGCCGGCCCGGCCGAGGCCGTCCCGCCCCCGGTCCCGGCCCCCGCTCCGGTGCCTGCGCCCAGCGCACCGCCGACCGCTCCGCCGGGACCGGCGTACCCGCCGCGAGCGGCGTACCCGTCGGGACCGGCGTACCCGTCGGGACCGGCCTACCCGCCTCCCGGGCCCCGGCCCGCCCCGGCGCCTGCCCCGGCCGGTCCACTGCCGACGCCGCGGCGTGGGCCCGCGCCGGAGTTGGCGCCGGCGCACCCCGCCGCCGGCCGCGTCCGCCATGGGGACTCGGCGAGCCGGCGTGCCACCGCCGCCGTCCGCCGGATGGTCGGTACGCCGGCGGAGGACAGGGCGCTGGTGTCGGCGGTCGCCGGGGTGCAGGTGCCGGTGACCACCGGTCGCCGTATCGCGGTGGTCAGCGCCCGCGGTGGCAGCGGCAAGTCGACCGTCGCGGCGCTGTTGGGGCTGGTCTACGCGGCCCGGCGCCGGGACCGGGCGCTGGCCCTGGACGCGGAGCTGAACCTCGGCTCGCTGGCCTGGCGGCTGGGCATCCCGCCGGGCGTGACGCTGGCTGACGTGGGCCCACCGGTTCTCACCGGCAGGCTGGCCGCCGGTGACCAGATCGAGCGGGCGGTGCCGCGGCACCCGGGCGGCCTGTGGGTGCTCCCCGGGCCGCCGCCGGAGAGCGCCGCCGGCATTCCGCCCACCGGGCCGCTGGAGTGCGCCCGCGTGCTGTCCCGGCACTTCGGCGTGACGGTGATCGACTGCGGCGCCGGGCTCAGCAGCCGTACCAACCTGGCCGTCCTGGCCGACGCCCACGCGGTGCTGCTCGTCACGCACGCGACCATCGACGGCGTCCGGAGCTTGGAACTCGGTCTGCGGCAGCTCGGCGCGAGCCTCGACGGCTTCGGTGGGCGGGCCGTCGCGGTGCTGGTGTCGATGAACCCCCGCACCGAGGGCCTGGACCTGACCGCGGCGCAGGCCGCCCTCGCGCCGTACGCCGCCGACGTGATCCGGCTGCCGTACGACCGGCACCTGGCCGCCGGCGGCAGCATCCAGCCTGATCAACTGGCCGCGACCAGCACGGTGCTGGCCACCGTGCTGGCCGCGGCGGCCCTGCGCCTCTCCCTGCCGGACCGGTCGCAGTGGCAGAGGGCCCGATGACCACCCGCCTGGTGCACCGCCCCACGCGGCTGACCCGCCCGCAGCCGGAGCCGGAGCCGCGGCACGTCGAGGCACCCCCGCTGCTGCCCGATGGCCACGCCGGCGGCGGCCTGCACGGCATCCTGCCGGTGGCCGGCGCGATGGGCTCGATGGGGATGATGCTCGCGTTCCGGACCTCCGGTCTGGCCGCGATCGGTGCGCTGGTCATGGTGGTGACGGTGCTCGCCACCGGCGCGATGGTGGTTTCCCAGCGCGGCCAGGCGGTCCGCCTCCGCCGTCGGCAGCGCGAGCGCTATCTCGACTACCTGGAACGGCTGCGCGAGGAACTGCTCGAGCACGAACGAGGTCGCCGGGACGGTGCGCGGTTGCTGGATCCGCCGCCCGCGGCGCTGCTGGACGTGGTCCGCGACCCGGCCCGGCTGTGGGAGCGGCGGCGACGGCATCCCGACTTCCTCCAGGTCCGGGTGGGTACCGGCACGCTGCCCGGGCTGTCGCTGGTGGTGTCCGACAGCGGTACCGCCGTGGAGCCGGTGGATCCGTTCATGCTCGCCGAGGCGCGGTCGGTGGCGCTGCGCTTCGAGTCCGCGCCGGCGATGCCTCTGCGGGTCCCGCTCGACCTGCGCGGCGACGTCAGCGTGGTGGGGGACCGGGCCGGCGTCCTGGCCGTCGGCCGCCTGATCCTGCTGCAGACCGCGGCCCTGCACGCTCCGGACGACGTGGCCGTCGCGCTGAGCTACCCGCCGGAGCAGGCCCGGGCCTGGGAGTGGGCGGGTTGGCTGCCGCACCTGGCCGACCAGCGGCAGTGGGATTCGGCCGGGCCGGTGCGCAGGGTGGCGCCGGATCCGGCCGCGCTGGCCGCCGTGCTCGGCGACGATCTGCGGGGCCGGGCTGGCGCGGCGGCGGAGGCCACCCGGCAGTTGGCCAGCCGGCTGCCGGCCGCGACCGCGCAGCGCCTGCTGGTCGTCCAGGACGGGTACGGGGCGGACGCGGCGCCGCTGCCGCTGCCGGACCGGGCCGCGACGCTGCCGACCCTGGGCGTCACCGTTGTGCACCTGGTCGCCGACCGGCTGCAAGAGCCCGACGACGTCTCGGTGCGGGTGCTGGTCGACAGCGCCGCCGGCACCGTCCGGATCGAGGACCTGTGGGCCGAGCGGGAGGCGGCCGGTGACCTCGACGAGGCACCGGTCGCGCTCGCCGAGGGCGTCGGCCGGATGCTCGCCCCGCTGCGGCTGTCCCCGGAGTCCCGCGACGACGGCTCGGGCACGGCACCCGCGGACCTCGCCGCGCTGCTCGGTCTGCCCGACCCCGAGCGGCTCGACCTCGGCCTGGTGCGCGGCGACCGTGGGGAGCAGAGCCTGCTGCGGGTGCCGGTCGGGGTCGACGAGACCGGCCGCCCGGTCCTGCTCGACCTGAAGGAGCCCGCGCAGTTGGGGATGGGCCCGCACGGGCTGTGCGTCGGCGCGACCGGGTCGGGCAAGAGCGAGTTGCTGCGCACGCTCGTCCTGGCGCTGCTGACGACCCACCCGCCGGACGAGCTGAGCATGGTCCTGGTCGACTACAAGGGCGGCGCGACGTTCGCCCCGTTCGACGGGTCGCCGCACGTCGCCGGCGTGATCACGAACCTGGAAGGGGACGCCGGCCTGGTCGAGCGGGTCCACTCCAGCCTCGCCGGCGAGGTCCGCCGCCGGCAGCAGCAGCTGGCCGACGCCGGCGACATCGGCCACATCACCGACTACCGGCAGTTGCGCGCCGAGCGGGTGGCACGCGGCGAGCGGCCGCTGCCACCGATGCCGCACCTGCTCGTGATCATCGACGAGTTCGGTGAGCTGCTCACCGCGAAGCCCGACTTCATCGAGCTGTTCCTGTCCATCGGACGGATCGGCCGCAGCATCGGCGTGCACCTGCTGCTGTCCAGCCAGCGGATCGAAAGCGGCAAGCTCAAGGGCCTGGAGACGTACCTGTCCTACCGGCTGGGCCTGCGCACGTTCTCCGAGTCCGAGAGCCGGACGGTGCTGGACACCCCGGACGCGTTCCACCTCCCGCCGCTGCCCGGCTTCGGCTACCTGAAGGTGGACACCACGATCTACCAGCGCTTCAAGGCCGCGTACGTGTCCGGCCCGGCGCGGCCAGTGGCGGCCGAGGAGGCGCCGACGGACGGCGATCAGCTCGTCCGGCTGGTGCCCCGGTACGGCGGGGCGGTCGCCGGGGCGGCTGACGCGACACCACCGGCGCGGCGGGCTCCCAGCCTGCCGACCCTGCTGCGGGTGATCGCCGACCAGCTCGCCGGCGCCGACGCGCGGGTCGCCCAGATCTGGCTGCCGCCGATGCCGGCCGCGGTCACGCTGGACGCGTGCGCCGGCGGGGTCCGGGCCGGGCCGGTGGGGCTGCGGCTCGGTACCGGCGGTCAGCTGCGGGTGCCGTGCGGCCTGCTGGACGACCCGGCCCGGCAGTGGCAGGGCAGTTGGCAGCTGGACCTGACGGCGGCCGGTGGTCACGTCGCCGTGATCGGCGGCCCCCAGTCGGGCAAGTCCACGCTGCTGCGCACGCTCATGCTCGGCGCCGCGCTGACCCACACGCCCGCCGAGCTGACCTGCTACGTGGTCGATCTGGTCGGCGGCGGGCCGCAGGCGATGGCGGGGCTGCCGCATGTCGGCGGCGTCGCCGGCCGCGCCGACCCGGAGCGGGTCCGGCGCACCGTCGAAGAGGTGCGGGCGATGGTGGCGCACCGCGAGCGGGTGTTCCGCAGCCGCCAGATCGACTCGGTGGACCGGTTGCGAGCAGCGCACGCCGCTGGGCAGGTGCCCGAACTGCCGGCCGCCGACGTGGTCCTGGTGATCGACGGGTACGGCCAGCTCGGCGCGGAGTTCGAGGAGATCGAGCCGCTGGTCGCTGAGATCGTGGGTCGGGGCAGCGGCTACGGGATCCATGTGGTGGCCGCCGTCGGCCGCTGGAGCGAGATCCGGATGGCGCAGCAGGCGTCCTTCGGCACCCGGCTCGAGCTGCGACTGTCGGACCCCGCCGACTCGGTGGTCGACCGCCGGCTGGCCGGCACGCTGACCCGGCCGGGCCAGGTGCTGGCCGGCCAGACCGGTCAGGCGCTCGTCGGCCAGGTCGCGCTGCCGCGCATCGACGGCCTGCCCGAGACCGGCAGCCTGGGCGACGGCGTGACGCTGGCTGTCCGGGCCGTCCAGGGAGCCTGGACCGGGCCCGCGGCGCCACGGGTGCGGGTGCTGCCGGTGCTGCTGCCGGTCGCCGAGCTGCCCGTCGTCGAGCACCTGAGCGCTTTCCCGATCGGCCTGGACGAGCAGCACCTCGCGCCGGCGCTGCTCGACCTCTTCGGCCGGGACCAGCACCTGCTCGTGTTCGGCGACAACGGCTGCGGCAAGACGAACCTGCTGCGCGTCGTGCTGCGCCAACTGCTCGGCCGCTACCCGGACGACGATGTGGTGTTCGCGCTGTACGACCCGCGCCGCGGGCTGCGCGCCGCGGTGCCCGAGCCGTATCTGGGCGGGTACGCCCACAACGCACCGCTGGCCGCGGCGCTGACCGAGGGGGTGACGCGGAAGCTGGTCGAGCGGCTCCCGGAGGACAGCTCGCCGCCGGGCCCGGTGCCCAGTCCTCGGGTAGTCGTGGTGATCGACGACTACGACGTGCTGACCGCGTCGGGCAGCCAGCCGCTGGCCGGCTACGTCCCGTACCTTGCCGCCGCCCGGGACATCGGCCTGCACGTGGTGATGACGCGCAAGGTGGCGGGCGCGTCCCGCGGGTTGTACGAGCCGTTCACCGCCGCGCTGCGCGAGGCCGGAGCCGCGGGGCTGGTGATGTCCGGCGACCGGTCCGAGGGCCCGCTGTTCCCTGGAGTGCGGGCCGTTATCCTGCCGCCGGGTCGGGCGCGGCTGGTACGCCAGGGCGAGCCGGCGCGCACCACGCAGGTCGCCTACGCGGGGGCGGGCGATGACCGTTGACGTGATCGCGCTCTGCCGGCAGCGCCCAGAACTGCCCGACCTGCTCGCCGCGCTGCTGGCCGCCGGCCCTGACCTGCGGACCGTCCCGCACCCGTCCGGGACCGTCCTGCACCTGCTGGACGAGCACGACCGGCCGCTGCTGGCCGTCGAAGCGCCGCTGCTGGTGCGGACCCAGGGCGAGGTCCGGCGGCTGCTCGGGCCGGCGGCCGGCACCGAACCGGTCTGGTGGGTCGAGACACGGGCCGCCAGCAGCCGCCCCGAGGCGGTGCCGATCGCCTACCGCTTCGCCGAGGCGCTCGCCGGCCACCTGGACGGGATCGTCTGGCCGGCACCGACGGAGCACGGGAGCCCCGGGGTGAGCGCGCCGGCCGCGCTGCGCCGTCCCGCGGTCGGCCCGGCCGCCCACGGGAGCCCCGGATGACCGGGCCGGCCGCGCTGCGCCATCCCGCCGTGGACGTGCTCACCGACGCGGCGGCCGTCGTCCTGCAGGAACGCCGGATCGTGCCGCTGAGCCGCTGGCTGGCCGACGCGATCGCGGCCGCCACGGGCGAGTCGAAGCTCATCCAGGTCGTCACGCCGCCCACCAGCCGGCTGACCACGCCGCTGGAAGCCACCCTGCTGGCAGTCGGCGGGCGCTGGGTGGTGCGCGACGCCGCCGGCGGGTACTACGACGGCCTGCGCGGCGAGCGGCTGCACTGGTCCGGCTCGGCGTTCGAACCCACCGGCGACGCGACGCCCGCCCCCGGGTTCGCCCCGCCCGCCGAGGTCAGCGGCGGGACTATCCGGCTGCGGTTGGTGGTACTGCACGCCGCCACCGGGCAGACCGAACTCGGCGGCGTCGTGGCCGACTGCATGGACGCGCTGACCGGCCGCCCGCCGGCAGGATGGGGGGTTGCCGAACCGGCCTCCGAGCACTGGAACCAGCGCCAGCTCACCGACCACTGCCGCCGACTGGCGCCGGAGCCCGCCGCGCTCGTGGTCGTCGGCGGGAGCGCGGAAACACCCGCGGTCGGCACCCTCGCCGTATCCCGCCGGCCCGCTGGCGTGGTGGAGCGGCTCAGCCTCGCCGTCGGCTGCCGCGAGGTGCCGGACTACGACCGGCTGGACCGCCTGGCCGAGCACCTCGCCAGCCGCCCGGAGCCGACCGTCCGGACCATGCTGGTCGGTCTGTTGGCGGGCCGCGCCGACTGCACCGTCGAGGCCCGGTACACCGGCCAGCCGGTGCCGTACGGACTGCTCGTCGGCCCGGAAGGAGTGGCCGAGCGTGGCCTGGCGCACGCCCGCACGGCGCCCGCCCCGCACGTCCTCCTCTGCGGCCCCGTCGACCGCCCGTCCTGCTGGTGCCGCCTCCCCGGTGCCCCGCCCACACCCGCCGAACCGGGCGGCGACGACCCCGCCGGGACGCTCCGGCGGGTCACCGTCCACTTCGGCCTGCCCCCGGACGGCCGCTGGTAACGGATCCTCGGGTCACACCCGCGCCGGACTGGGCTCACGCGCCGGTGACGCCGTCCACGCATTGCCGGATCAGGTCGGCGTGCCCGTTGTGCCGGGCGTACTCACCGATCATGTGGATGACGACGAGGCGCAGCGAGAACTTGTCGCCGTCGGGGAGGGTGATCGGGGTGTCGAGCGGCATGCCGGCCAGGGTGCGCCGGGCGGCCTCCTGCTCGTCGAGCAACCGGGCGTAGTCGGCCTCGGCGCGGCCGGGATCGACGTCTTCGAAGTCGGCGTCCGGCCGTTGCGGCGTCGAGTAGAGCGGGTCGATCCGCTCGCCACCGACCACGCGCCGGAACCAGGTGCGTTCGACCTTGGCCAGGTGCCGGATCAGGCCGAGCAGGGTGAGGTTGGACGCCGCGATGGGCGCCTGCGCCAGCTGGTCGCCGGACAACCCGGCGCACTTGAGCAGCAGCGTCGAGCGATGCCAGTCGAGCAGCCCGGGTAGCAGTTCCGGCTCCGCGGCGAGACCTAAGCCAGCCACCCGGGTGACCGCGGGCGCGGTCCAGCGCGTCATCCCGCCACGATCGCACGAGCGCCGGCGACAGCGCCGCCCGGGCCGCACCGGCCCCTGGGCCGGTCACCCGGTACCCCGGACCGCGCCGGCTAGGCCACCGGGTCGGTGGGCTGGCCCGGGTCGGCGCCGCCACCGGGGTCGGTCGGCGCCGCGGTGGGCGTCGGGTCGGGCGGCTCGTCGGACGGGGTCGGGTCGGTCGGCGTCGCGGAGTCTGTCGGCGCCGTCGGCGTCGGCTGGGTGCTGGGCGCGGCCGGCTCGTCCGACCGCGGGGCGGCGCCCCGGGCGACGCCGGGCTTCGGCGGGGCCGCTGCCCCGGCCGGGACTGCCGGTTGGCCGGCCCGCCTGGCCGCGGGCGCCGGTTGGTCCTGATCGGACGGCGCCCCGGCGGCGGCCTGCCGGTCGCTGTGCACTGTGCCGGCCTTGGGCCGCGTCAGCTGGGCGTCGTCCTCTGGAGCCGGCAGTACCGCGTCGCCCGAGGCCGGTGCCACCGGGGCCGGCGCGGCCGGGTGCCCGAGCGCCGTATGCAGGGTGCCGGCGAGGATACCGGCGGTCAGCGCTACCGAACAACCGGTGAGCCAGTCCTTCCAGCCCATCGCCATGCTCATCGCCTCCTTCGCCCAACGGGCCTATACCCAGGGCGCGCCTGCCAAATCGCACGGACCGCACCGTGTTAGCCCGTTTAGCCGCAGGACCGCATCGCCCGCCCGCCGGCCCGGGCGGCGGTTAGTGCGGGAGGCGGCCCTGCGCCCGGCCGGACCGTGCCGTCGGGTCGGGTCGGGTGGCGTCGTGTGGGACGACCGCCGGGGCGGGTGCGGTCCGGGGCAGGTCGGGGTAGAGCAGGCGGACGGTGGCCAGGCCGAGTGCGGCACCGACGGTCTGGGCGAGGAGGTAGGCGGGGACGGACGCGGGGGCGATGCCGGCGAAGGTGTCGGTGAAGGCGCGGGCGATGGTGATGGCGGGGTTGGCGAAAGAGGTGGAGGCGGTGAAGAAGTAGGCCGCGCCGATGTAAGCGCCGATGGTGGCGGCGGACAGGGCGGCGCGCCCGCTGCGGGCGAGGGCGAAGATGGTGGCGATGAGGCCGGCGGTGGCGACGACTTCGGACAGCCAGAGGTGGCCGGCCGACCGGTTGGTGTGTGACCAGGCGACCGGTGTCAGGTCGTACATGAGGTCGGCCACGATGCTGCCGGCGATGCCGCCGATGGTCTGCGCGGCGGCGTAGGGGCCGACGTGGGCGAGGTCGAGGCCGGTGTGGTCGCGGCGGCCGAGCCACCAGTCGGCGAGGCTGACCAGGGGGTTGAGGTGGGCGCCGGAGACGGGGCCGACGAGCAGGATGATGACGGCCAGGGCGGCGGCGGTCGCGGCGGCGTTCTCGAACAGCTGCAGGCCGACGTCGGTGGGCGACAGGCGGGCGGCGGCGATGCCGGAGCCGACGACGGCGGTGGCGAGCAGCCCGGTGCCGAGCGCCTCGGCGGCCAGCCGTCGGATGAGGGGGGCCTGCGTGGCGCTCATGGCTTCCTCCGGTGGGGAGCGTGGGTGGGGGCGGGCGGCGACGGTGCGGCCGCTGCCGGGCGGCCTCCCGGGCCGTGCCCAGGGGCGGGTGCACGCGCAGCCGTCCACCGGCGCGGGGCGGCGGCCGCGGTGGCGCCGATCCGGCCTCACGCCGTGACGGGCACGTCCAGTTGGGCGAGCAGGCCGCGGACCCGGGCCTCGATCTGGTCGCGGATCGGCCGGACCGACTCGACGCCCAGGCCGGCCGGGTCGTCCAGGACCCAGTCTTCGTAGCGCTTGCCGGGGAAGACCGGGCAGGCGTCGCCGCAGCCCATCGTCACGACGACGTCGGCGGCGCGGACGATCTCGTCGGTCCACGGCTTGGGGAACTCGGCGGAGATGTCGATACCGACCTCGCGCATCGCGGCCACCGCGGCCGGGTTGACCGTCGAGGCCGGCTCCGACCCGCCCGACCACGCCACCGCGCCGTCGCCGGCCAGGTGGGTGAAGAAGCCCATCGCCATCTGGCTGCGCCCGGCGTTGTGCACGCACAGGAACAGCACCACCGGCTTGCCGTCGTCCAGGTCCAGGTCGTCGCGCTCGTATGTTCCTGTCACCGCCGACTCCCGTCCCCGGTGCGTGCCCCGACCCCCGGGTCGCCGGTACCTCGGTGCCTGCCGCGTGGGTCCGGGACGAGCGCGCCGGCCAGCCGCTCGACGCGCGCCTCGATGTCCTGGAATGCCTGCTCGAACGCGGCCGCCGACCCGGCGGGCACCGGGTCGGGCACCGACCAGTGCAGCCGGCCGGGACGGTCGCTGAGTTCCTCATACGCCCGGTCGCAGACCGCGACCATCAGATCGTCGGGTTCGGCCACGTCCCGCACGTGCGCGGTCCGCGCCCCGGCCAGGGCCAGGCCGTGCCGGCGGGCCACCGCCGCCGCCCCGCGATGCACCCGCGCGGCAGGCTGGGTGCCGGCCGAGGCGACCGCCACCCGGCTGCGGCGCGCCCAGACCGCCGCCGCCAACTGCGAACGGGCCGAGTTGTGCGTGCACACGAACACCACCCGCGGCGCCGTCGCCACCCCGGCTGCCGGTAGCAGGCCCGCCAGCGCGGCCGGCAGCAGGCGCAGGTAGGTGCGGCGCCGGTCGGCCTCCGACCGCGACCGCGCCACCACCCCCGCGTCGGCCAGCACCCGCAGGTGGTGCGCGAGCAGGTTCGACGGGAGGCCCAACGCCTCGCCCAACTCGCCCGGTGAGCGGTCACCCAGGGTCAGCTGCTCGACCACGGCCAGCCGCGCCGGCTCGGCCAGCGCCGCGTGCACCGCCGCCCGGCCCCGCACACCGTCCCAGTCAACGTCCATTGACTCAAGAATCATTGAGTAGATGACCTGTGTCAACCGCCATGCGATAACTCGCCGCGTCGGTGCGTTGAGCGTGCCTGCCGGGACGCTGCCCACCCATCGGGTCGAACCGACTGGCCGGCCGGCGGCGCCCTGACCGGGGTGGCGAGCCGCGGCCGGCCGCCGGCGTCGACGTCGCCTGAAGACCCGTCGACGCCGCCTGCTGTCCAGCGCTCCGCCCTGCCGGACGGCCGGTTCGTGCGCTAGGCGCGGCGTGCGGCCTCGACCTCGTCGACCAGGGCGTGGATGAGGTCGGCGGCCGGCAGCGACCGGGCGAGTCGGGCCGCCTGGCCGGCGAGCATGGGTGGTTCGGGGGAGAGGTAGCGCGGCAGCGGGTAGTCCGGCGGCCGCAGTCCCGAGGCCTCCAGGCGGTCGACCAGCGGTGTGCGTACGGCCCGGGCCGGGCGGCCGGTGAGGACGTCGGTGATGGTGGTGGGCCGATCCAGTGCCTGCCGGTGTGCGGGGGCGGTGCCGGCCTCGGGGCAGCGCAGCAGCGCCGTACCCAGCTGGACCCCGGCCGCGCCGAGGGTGAGGGCGGCCGCGATGCCGCGGCCGTCCATGATCCCGCCGGAGCCGAGCACGGGTACGGACACCGCGTCGACGATCTGCGGGACGAGGCTGAACGTGCCGACCAGCGACTCGGCTACCGGGGCGAGGAAGGTGCCGCGGTGGCCGCCGGCGTCGAAGCCCTGGGCGACGATGGCCCGCACGCCGGCGCGCTGCAGTTCGACAGCCTCGGCGACGGTGGTGGCCGTGCCGATCGTGACCGCGTCCAGCCCGACGAGGTCGGGGACACCGAAGGTGAAGCTGAACACCGGCACCCGTTCGTCGACCACCACGGCAAGCTGGTCGGTGAACCGTGGCCGCGGCGTCGGCCCGGGTACGGGCACCCCGGTCAACGCGGCCCAGTCGGCCACCCGCTCACCGCTCGGCGCCGGCAGCGGCGCGAACAGGTTGACCGCGAACGGCCGGTCGGTCAGCGACCGCGTCTCCCGGATCGCGTCGCGCAGCTGGTCCGGGCCGAGCATCGCCCCGGCCACCGAACCCAGCCCGCCGGCCGCCGAGACGGCCGCGGCCAGCCGCGGCGTCGACGGGCCGCCGGCCATCGGCGCACCCACGATCGGAAACCGCACCCCGACCAGCCGGCTGAACGGCGTGTCCTGCCAAGCCACCCGCACAGTCTGGCACCCCGACGTCTCGATCATCGGCGCCGGTGAGCGCCGGCTCGTCGGCCGGACCCGGGCACCGGCGTCGCATCGACGACGTCCTCGTCGGCTCCGCGCACGCCCACCTCGCGGCTCGTCGGCGACCGGCCGGTCGCCGACGTGTGGCTCAACGACCACGTCGGCGTGCTCGTCGACCCGGCCGCCGGGGCCGTGACCGGACGGTCGGCGCCGGTTTCCTGTCCCGGCGCCTACCGTCCCGACGGGGTGGCGCGGTGACGGCAGCTGGCCGACGCCGCCTCGCCGGGGAAACTCAGGTGCCGGGCCGGCCGCGCGCTTCTAGGCTCCGCCGGTGAGCGAGTCGACGGCTGACACCGCGTCCTGGCGTACCCGGGTGCGGGCGATCGTGCTGCACCCGAGCCGGCCCGAGGCGCTGGTTCTGCGGGCTCCGGGCGGTCCGGCGCTGCCGGAGTTCGAGCTGCCGGGCCGCGCGTGGGCGGGCCGGCCGGAGCAGTTCGTCCAGGGCGTGCGCGACGCGGTGGGCGTCGAGGTGGCGTTGCTGCGAACGGCGGAAACGCGGGTTGACGATGCCGGGCTGATCCGGCACGCGGCGGTCGTGTTCGCCGCGCGGGAGGGGAGCCCCGCGATCCCGGGTCACGCCCGGTGGGTGGGCGCGGCGGAGGCGGCGGGCGTGGTCGGCCTCGCGCCGGTCCTCGGTGAGCTCGCCGGCGGTCGCGTCCCGGCCGGGCGGGTTCCGTGGCGGGCCCGCGCCTGGCTCGGCACCGCGGAGCAGTGGATGGTCACGTCGCTCGCCGCGCTCGGCCGCCCGGTGCGTGGCCGGGTGGAGCAGGCGCGGGTGGCCGAGCTGTCCTGCGTGCTGCGTGCGGCCACCGACGGCGGAGACGTGTACTTCAAGGCCACGACGCAGTTACCGCTGTTCGTCAACGAGGGCCGGGTGATGGCGGCGCTGTCCGAGCTGTTCCCGGACGACATCCCCGCGCCGCTGGCGGTCGACGGACAACGTCGCTGGATGCTGCTGCCCGACCTCGGCCCGGAGATCGGCTGGCAGGCGCCGGTCGAGGTTCGGGAGGAGGTGCTCCGCGCCTTCGCCGGCCTGCAGATCCGGTCCATCGGCTCCGTCGACCGGTTGCTGGCCGCCGGGTGCCTGGACCGTACGCCGCGGTGGCTGGCCCGGCAGGCTACCGAGTGGCCGGCCACGATCGACCTGTCGCGGTGGCTGTCCGCCGACGAGGTCGCCGAGCTGACAGCCGCCGGGGCGGACCTGGCGTCGGCCTGTGCGGCGCTGACCGGCCACCCGGTGCCGTACACGCTCGGCCATGGCGACATGCACCTGGGCAACGTCGCCCGCGACGGGGCCGGTTACCGGTTCTTCGACTGGAGCGACGCCTGCGTCACGCACCCCTTCGTCGACATGATCGTGATCTTCTTCGACGACGACCCGGCCACCCGGGAGCGCCTGCGCGACGTCTACCTCGCGGAGTGGGCGTCGTTCGCGCCACGCGCGCGACTGCTGGCGGCATGGCAGCTCGCCGAGCCGCTGGCCGCGCTCAACCAGGCGATCAGCTACGTCTCGATCGCCACCCACGTGGAACTCGGCGCGGACCGCGACGGCATGATCGAAGACACCGGCACCTGGCTGCGCCGGCTGATCGACTCACACCGCCAATTCTTCCTCTGACACACCGCCGACGACCGCTCATAGGTGGCCGCACAGCACGGCATGCTCACCCGGCGGTCAGGACCAACGGCCGGCCCTCGCGTTCGTACAGGCTCACCCCCAACCCGGCCGCCAGCTTCCGGATCTTCACGTGCAGCGAGGGCTGGCTGATGTGCAGCGCGGCGGCGGCCGCTGTGATCCCGGCGGCGGCGACACCGCGTTCTTCACCGGGGACGAGGCAACCCTGTTGGCCACGCCCGAGATGCCCGGCTGCGTGCCGGTGATCGCCGACCTCGTCAGCCGGTTCGGCGGCCAGGTCTGGCTGGTCTCCAGGTGCGGGCCGCGGCTGGAGGCCCGCACCGGGCGCTGGCTCGACGGGCATGACTTCTACCGCCGGACCGGCCTGGCGCGAGCCCACCTGCGCTTCTGCCGCACCCGGCCGGACAAGCGAACGCACTGCCTCGCCCTCGCCCTCACCCACTTCGTCGACGACCACCCCGAGGTGCACGCCGCCATCCGCGGCGCCGTCGAGCACCAGTACTACTTCGGGCCGCAGGCGTCGCCCGTGCCTGCCTGCGCCGAGCACGCGCCAACCTGGGCCCGGGCCGCTGACCTCATCACCGCCACGCTGGCCTGATCCGCTCCCGGCGGGGTGACGGGTCGCGCGGAGCGGATGCCCGGGTGCCCGCCCGTCGGGATGGGCTGCCGGGCCGGGCGGTGCGGTGTGCGGGCTTACTGGTCGGGTGCCAGCCGGGCGGGGAAGCCGCCGGTCGCGATCGGGCCCCAGCTGAGGATGTGGATGCGGATCAAGGACTTGTTCTGCCGGCGCATCGCGGCGCGGTACTCGTCCCAGTCGGGATGTTCGCCGGCGATGCACCGGTAGTACTCGACGAGGCCGTCCAGCGCGGCGGGCATGTCGAGTACTTCGGCCCGCCCGTCCACCTGTACGTACGGCCCGTTCCACTCCTCGGACAGGATGCAGATCGACACCCGCTCGTCCCGGCGCGCGTTGCGGGCCTTGGCCCGCTCGGGGTAAGTGGAGACGACGATCCGGCCGTCGGCGTCGAGGCCGGCGGCGACCGGCGAGACCTGCGGCTGGCCGTCGGAGCGGGTGGTGATCAGCACGCCGCGATGGCGGGGGCGCAGGAAGTCGAGCAGGTCAGGGCGCGCGACGTGGCGGGTGGTCGCGATGCTCGGAGCCACCTCGACCTCCCTTCCCGGGGAGTGTCCACAACGTGGCCGGTCCACTGTGGAGCAGATCAGGCAACCTACACCGCCCGGCCGGGCCCGCGTGCGCAACCTGTGTGGGCGCTGGTCAGGGGATGCGAGCCAGGAGGGTGGTGACCCGGACGTGTTCGGTGAAGTGCCGGTCCGGGATCAGTGCCTCGGTGAGCGCTTCGGTGAAGGCCGGCCGGTCGGCCGGTGCCGGGAGCCGGTCCGCGGGCATCGCCGAGTAGACGCTGCCGACCAATTGGTCCACGTCCAGGATGTCGTCGTACCGCGTGACGACCTCCCGGATGTCGGTGAAGCCGGCCGTGGCCAGCGCGCGCCGGTACCCGAGCTGGGCCTCGGCATCGGTGCCACAGGAGGCCCGCGGCGGGTGGCCCAGCCACTGCCGCAGGAACGCACGCAGCCGCCGTGACCAGGCGGCGTCCTGCGACCACAGGGGCAGGCCGTTGGCGATCACAGCGACACCGCCGCGGGGCCGCAGCAGCGGCGCCAGCGCCGGGAACAGCTCGTCGGGCCGCATCCAGTGCAGCGCCGTGCCGATCGTGACCGCCGCGACCGACCGCGGACCGAGCAGCGCACGCAGCGCGGGCATGTCGGTGTCGGCCGCCAGCACCCACCCGACGTTGCGCAGCCGCTCGGTGGCCGCGGCGCGCCGGGCCAGCACCAGCATGTCCGGCTCCGGGTCGACCCCGACCACCGCCCGGACCCGGCGGGCCAGCGGCAGCGCCAACTGTCCCGTGCCGCAGCCGAGATCGATCACCACGTCGTCGACGGTCAACTCGAACGCCGCCGACACGACGTCGAACACGGCGGGCGGGTAGCCGCGGCGGAACCTCGCGTAGAACTCCGCGACCTCACCACCGAACCCGAGACCCATCAGCACAGCCTGCCAACCGATCCGCCCGGCAAGGCAAGGACTTCACCGACAGCGGAACCACCGGCCGCGGACCCGGTGAGCGGTGCGCCCGCAGGGCCGGCGGGTGGGTGCCGGCCGGCGCCGCGGGCGGACCCGGGACGCCGACCGGTCAGAACCGGTCGGCGTTCAGGGCGGTCTGCAGGTGGCGGGTGGTGTCGCTGCCCCACTGGCCGTCGACGGTGGCGCCGACGTGCCGCTGCAGCGCCTTGACCGTGACCGGGCCGATCACGCCGTCGGCCGTGACGCCGAGCGCCCGCTGCAAGGCCTTCTTGGTCTGCGTGCCGAACGCGCCGTCTACCGCGAGGCCGGCGTGGTGGTGCTTGTTCAGCGCGCGCTGCAACGCGGCGCAGGTGGCCGAGCCGAACTTGCCGTCGACCGCGAGCTTGGCCGGCTTGGCCGGCTTGGCCGGCGGCGGCGCGGGCCTGCTCGCCGGCGGCGCGGCCGGCGGGGGCTGCCGCGGGTTCGCCGGTGGCGCCGACTGGGCCGGCGGTTGGGGTTGGCCGTCCGGGCCCGGCGGCCCGGCGGGGCCGGGAGCGCCGGCCGGCCCCGGCTGCTGGCCGCCGGGGTAGCCGCCGGCCGGGGGCTGGGCCGGCCGGGCCGGCCGGCGGCCCGCCGTGGCGGTATGGCCGGGCACCAGCTTGCCTGCGGACGCCGCGCCGGCCGGCGGCTGCTGGCGGCCCTGTGCGGCCGGCGCGAGGGCGGTCGGGCCGTCCGGCCGGAACTGCCAGTAGAGCAGCCCACCGACGGTGCCCAGCACGAGCAGCACGCTCGCCACGGCGGCGACCGTCCTGGCCCGCCGTTTCACCGCCGGTGCGGCCAGGACCGGCGACCGTTCCCGGCCGGGACGCAATGCGGTCTCGGCCCAGTCGCCGACCCCGGCGGTGCCCGGCCCGGGAACCGCGCCGACCGGCCCGACCGCTGGCGATCCCGCGGGCCCGGCCGTCGCGGGCGGACCCGCCGCCGGTCCAGCCGCCGGGTCGCGCGGGGCAGCCAGACCGGCCAGGCGCGCCGGCGCCGGTCCAGCCGCCGGGTCGCCCGGGGCAGTCGGGCCAGCCGGCGCCGGGTCGGCCGGAGCGGTCGGGTCGCGGGTTGAGGCGAGGGGCAGGGTGCGTTGGCGTTTGCCGGTCGGGCGCCACGGGCGGCCGGCGCTGTCCGGCGGGCCGGCGGATGCGGCTCCGGCGGGGGCGAGTTGGTCGAGGGCGGCGGCGAGCCCGGCCGCGTCCGGGTACCGGTCCTGCGGGCGTTTGGCCATCGCGCGCCCGATCACGTCGACCAGCGGCGGCAGCTCGGGGCAGTGCAGTTCGGCCGGCGCGGTGGTGAGGATCTGCTGCAGTAGCGCAGCCATCGCCATGCCGCGGCCGCCGAACGCGGGCCGGCCGGCGAGCAGCTCGTACATCGTCGAGCCGAGGGCGTAGACGTCGCAGGCCGGGGTGGGCTGGCCGCCGTCGACCAACTCGGGCGCGGCGTGCCGGAGCGTGAACGTGCCGGCGACGGTGGCCGACATCTGGTCGTCGAGCAGGCAGGCGACGCCGAAGTCGGACAGCACCGGCTCGCCGTACCGGGAGATGAGGATGTTGCTCGGCTTCACGTCCCGGTGCACGACGCCGACCCGGTGCGCGGCGTGCAGCGCCGAGCCGATCCGCGCGCCGATGCGGGCCACCTCGACCGCGGGCAGCCGGCCTTGGGCGGCCAGCCGGTCCATCAGCGAGCCGCGCTCGTACAGGTCCATGGCCAGGTACGGCCGGCCGGACCGGGCCAGCCCGGTGTCCAGCGTGGTGACCACGTTCGGGTGCCCGGTGAGCCGGCTGGTCAGCGCCACCTCGCGCAGGAACCGCCGGCGGACGCCCTCGTCCACGGCGACCGTGACCACCTTCAGCGCGACCTGGCGGCCCAGCGCCTCCTGGTGCGCCCGGTACACCAGGCTGAACCCGCCGCGCGCGAGCGGCCGCAGGTCCCGGTACCCGGGCACCTTCTCCACCTGCTCGTCCGCCGGCCGGGACAACTTCGAAAACATCGGCATCGAATCTCGCACCCTCACGTGAACCGCCGGTGGCGGTACGGCCCGGCGTCGCGGGCCGTACCGCAACCCCCGATGGGGCAGTTGGTCGGTCAGCTGCCCGCGCTCGTGATGTTCGTCAGGATCTTCTGTACCTGGTGCTGCAGTTGCTCCAGGCCCGTCTTCATCTTGTCCAGGTCGCCCTTCGCCTGCGGCCACACCTCGCCGCGGAAGCGCTGCGCCAGCGGCCCGTCCCAGTTGTTCGGGTCGGACAGCTGCTGCCCGTGGCTGTTCAGCTGGTTGATCAGCGTCGGCATCTGGCTGTTGATGATGCTGAGCATCTTGGTCGCTTCCTGGTGCGCCATGTCGGTCGACTTGACGGTGGGCATTCCAGTTCCTCTCCTCGGGGTGGGACTACCAGAAATTCGGCGAACCGTGCGCTGACTTCGACAGGTTCGCCAGTAGGTCTTCCAGACTCATGATGTGACCGTGCTCGCCGCGGATCTCGACGTGTCTCGCCCAGTCGCCGCTGTTGATCGCCCTCAGCACCTTCACCTGCAACTGGCCCGGGTCGGTCGTACCGAATTCGGAGTGCAGCGTCACCCGGCGGGCGTGCCCGCCGGCGCCGGTGCGGTAGACCGGCAGCTGCTGAAAGGCCAGGATCGTGGTGAGCACCCGCGACTTCTGCCAGACCACGTCGCCGAGAACTTCCTTCGGCTTCTTCGCGTCGTCACCGAGATCCTTGTTGATCAACCGGGCGAGCTCGGCGTCGAATTCCTTGTTGCCGCCCTCGCTCAGCGCGCGGGCGATCCACGGCTCGAACGTCTGGACCGCGCCGGTGCCGATCAGCGCATGGATGCCGAGCCTCGCCGCCTTGGCGGCCTTGTCGCCCTCCACCGGCAACACCTTCTCCAGCATCCCGGCTACGACCAGGTCGATCCCCAACTCGGCCAGCGAACTGGCCTGCTTCTCGTGGCCCAGGTTGAATTTCTCCTCCCCCCGCGAAACCCACTCGACGTACTCCTTGAGCAGGCCGAGGTTGGCCGCGTTGGCGGTCGCCCACTTGCCGATCCGGGCGTCGTCCTCGGCCGGGTTGCCGGTCAGCGGCCCTATGTCGGAGTTCAGCAGCCCTCGGGTCGAGGCGACCAGGAACGCCGACAGCGCCGGCATCACCGCCCTGAGTTCGTCAGCGGACGGCGTACCGGAGAAGGCCGGCGCGACCTTTTCCAGGAGCTCCTTCGCCGCCGACGAATCGGCCGCGTCGGCCGCGGTCGCGAGCAGGTCGAGGAAGGCGACCTGGGTGCCGTAGTCGTTCCAGGCGCGGCCGTTCCGCGCCGGTGAGCTGTCGAAGAGCTTGCGCGCCTGAGCCGTGGTGAGCAGCTTGGCGAAATTCGCCGCGGCGGCTTTGTCCGCGGCCAGCGCCTTGAGTACCGAGACCTGCACGCCGGGCGTGATGTGCCAGTGTTGCGGGGATAGATCGCCGCCCTGGACCCAGGTGAGCGCCCGCACCACATCATTCATCGTCTCCGGCGTCAGCGCGCCACTGGCGTACGCGGACACCAGCGCCCTGGTGTTCCGCCCGTGGCCGAGCAGTTCGGCGATCTGGTCCGCGGACAGCGAGTTGAAGAAGCCGGCCGCGAAGTACTTGTCGCCGGCGTGCTCGCCGAGCATGTGGGTTATCCACTCGATGTTCCGCGCGTCACGGTGGGTGGACATCTTCGCGGCGAGTGCGGCGCCGGCGCGCATCTCGGCTCCGTGCTCGGCGGCGGCCTTGAGCGCCCGGTAGGTCGCGTCCACCTCCTTCTCGGGCGCGGAGTACGGCGTCAGCGGGCCCGGTGGCGCGTGCCCGGCGCGCTCGAACGCCTTGCCGACGAGGCGGACATCCCGATCCGTGTGGTACGTGGCGGACACGTGCGCGGCGGTGTCGGCGTCGATCGTGAAGCAGGTGCCGCCGCCGTTCTGGTATTCGCGCAGCGCCGGCCCCAGCACGCCGTGTACCCAGTCCTGCAGTTGTTGGGCGGCGTGCGTGCAGGCGTCGGAGTATGAGTAGAGATTGAACGGGATGGCGGAGACGTCGGTCATGGCATGCCTCTACTCAGTGCGCCTTCTGCCGCGCCGCGTGGGCGCCGGCGATGTCGCTGTCGACGCGGGCCTTGGCCGCGAGGGCGGCGCTGGCGAGGTCGTGCAGAGCGGCCTGCTCGCGGCCGAACCGGGCCTCGAAATCGCCCCGCCGGTGGCCCATCCAGTTGTCGCTCGACGGCGAGCCCAACCGGCTGTGGCGTTGGGTCGTACGCACCCAGGCGAACCACTCGAGTTTCGCTTTCAGCTGTGCCAGCTGCTGGCTCAGGTGGTCGGCCGCGCCGAAGTCGAACGGGGGCGGGTCGGACATCAGGATGTCCCTTCCAGAGCGGGCTCGGCGAGCGCGGCCGGCGGGTCGGGCGGGTCGGGGAGGGCGATGTGAATGCCTTCGGCGGTGCCGTTGGCGATGAGGTAGCCGCGGCCGGGGACGGGCGCCATCCGGTCGAGGCGGGGCAGGGTGATGCCGAGCAGGTCGCCGTCGAGGTCGTGGTCGGGGACGAGCAGGACGCCGCAGCGGCTGTCGCGCACCTTCTGGGCCCAGCCGCCGTACCTGCGGCGGATGCCGTCGGCTCGGCCGGCGGCGACCAGGTGGCGGCCGGGGCCGGCGGCGGCGAGCCAGCCTTCGAGCAGTCCCTGGTCGTCCTCGACGGTCTCGGCGTCGTCGACGAGGACGAGCGTCGGGCCGGCGGCGGCCAGCGCGTCGCCGAGCTCGGCGTAGCCGGTGAGCACGGTGACCGGCCCGGGTAGGTCGCGCAGCGGCGACCGGCGCGGGGCGTACACGATGACGGCCGGCGGTCGCGGGGCGGCCAGCGCGGCCGCGGCGACCGTGCACAGCGCGAGGCTGCGGCCGGACCGGGACGGGCCGGTGATCAGCGCGTGCTCGTGCTCGTAGAGGGTGAGCCCGGCCGGGGCGAGGCGGGTGTCGCCGATGCCGAGGGGCAGCTGCCAGGGTTCCGCGCCGGTCCATCCGCGACTGTCCACCTGCGACAGAGCGATCCGGTCCGGGAGCACGCCGACCGGTGCCGCGGTCCCCGGCTGGTCGGCCCACCGCGCCGCGACCCCGCGTACCGCGGCGGGCAGGTCGCCGGGGTGTCCGATGTGGACGACCTGGTGGGTGGCGGCGATCACGGCGCGGCCGGGCAGCGCGGCGGGGACGGCCCTGCGCGGCACGTCGAAGTTGCCGTACTCGCCGGGGTCGGCGAGCCGCAGCAGTAGCTTCTGCTGGGTGATCGCGTTCCAGGCCGCGGGTACGGCGCCGGTGCGGTCGGCGGTGGCGGCGATGTGGATGCCGACGGTGGGCCCGTCGGTGTAGACGCGGGTGAGGTCGTCGGTGCGGCTCATCCCGGCGGTGTCCTTGTCGTTGTCCGCCAGCAGCGCGCCGAGGTTGTCGATGAGGACGAGCCAGCGGGTGCCGCCGCCGGCGGTCTTGCGCCGGTCGACCTCGCGGCGCAGCATCCGGATCAGCCGGATCTGCCGTTCGGCCTCGCCGGCGCCGATGTACGCGCCGGTGTGCGGCAGGTCGGCGAGCGGGGCGAGGTCGCCCGGGCCGAGGTCGAGCGCGTACAGGTGCAGCCGGTCCGGGCCGGTCGCGCCGGCGACGCCGAGGGCGAGGGCCGCCAGCGTGGTCGACGTGCCGGCGCCGACCGCGCCGTACACGAGCAGGTTGCCGGCCTCGGGCGCCCAGCCGACCGGGTACTGGCTCTGCCGGTCCGGGTCGTCGGCGATGGCGAGCGTGGGCAGGCCGGTCGTGTCGGTCTGCAGGCCGCGCGACGCGGCCGGGGGGAGGTCGGCCAGCGGCAGCACCGGCGGCAGCGGCTCGGGCCAGGGCCGGCGCGGCGGCGCGAACCCGGCGGCGGCCTGCGCGCCGGCCACGGCGGCGACCAGCCGGGCCAGGTCGGTCTCGCCCTCGGCCTGCTCCTGCCCGTGCGGGTCGGCGCCGAGCGCGAACGGTGTCACGCTGATCGGGGTGCTGACCGCCGCGTCCGGGGTGATGGCGGTGGAGAGCGCGGTCTGCACGGCGAGTACCTCGCGGGCGCTGACCCGGTAGTAGCCGCGGCCCCACTGCCGGCTGCCGATCCCGGCCGCGGCCGGGTTGTCGATCACGTCGAGGGAGTCGCCGGTGCTTTCCAGCCGCAGCGCGATCCGCAGTTTCACGTTGTTCTTGATCGCGTCGCTGACCGACCCGGCCGGCCGCTGGGTGGCGATGATCAGGTGCATGCCCAGGCTGCGGCCGCGCTGGGCGATGCTGACCAGGGAGTCCACGAAGTCCGGCAAGGCCGTGACCAGCGTGGCGAACTCGTCTATGAGCACCAGCAGCCGCGGCATCGGCTCCAGCTCCGGCCGGGCCGTGTCCCGCAGCCGCTGGTAGTCCCGCACGTGCGACAGGTCGACCGCGCGCAGCGCCCGCTCCCGGTGGCGCACCTCGGCCTCCAGGCACCGCAGCGCCCGCTCACCCAGGTGCTCGTCCAGATCGGTCACCAGCCCGACCACGTGCGGCAGCCGGGCGCACTCATCCAGCGCACCGCCACCCTTGTAGTCGATCAGCACGAACGTCAACTGCTCCGGGCTGGCCCCCACCGCCATGCCCGCGACCAGCGTCCGCAGCAACTCGCTCTTGCCCGACCCGGTCGTCCCGGCGATCAGCCCGTGCGGGCCGTCGCCGTCCAGATCGATCGCGAACAGGTCCCGCTCGGCGACGCCGAGCACCGTACCCACCCGGTAGGCCGGCGCCTGTGCGCGCCACCGGTTCGCGACGGCGGCGCCGGAGACCTCCGGGAGGTCGAGCAGGGACAGCAGGTTCACCCGGTCCGGCAGGCCGGCGCCGTCGGCGCGCAGCTCCGGGTCCTCGTACCGGGCCAGCGCCCGGGCCACCGACCGCGCGTCCGGCTCGCCGATGCCGGTGACCAGCAGCCGATCGACCTGCGCGCCGGTCGTCACCCGCTCCAGCCGGCCGGCCCCGTCGCCCCGGACGGTCAGGATCGACGTGCACAGCGCGGGCAGCCGGTCGGTCAGCACGATTCCGCCGCACGGGCCGGCGCCGGCCAGCAGGTCCCGCAGCGGGCACGGCCGGCCCTCCAGCAGCGCCGCCCCGTCCACCACGATCAGCGTCACCGGGCGGCCGGTGGTCCCGGCCGGCTCGGGGCCCGGGACGGCGGCCAGCAGTGACTTGGCCAGCGCGTCGGCCTGCGCGGCGCCGACCGCGACCAGCCGGGCCGAGCCCGACTGCGGATCCGCGCCGTGCGGCAGCCACTTCGTCCAATCCCAGTCGGCCAACCGGTCCGGGTCGGTGAACACCGCCACGGTCACGTCCGCCGGCCCGCTGGTCACCACCGCCTGGCACAGCAGCGCACGCGCCGCGGCCAGCGCCGCCGGCCGGTCACCGCCGATGCCGACCACCCCGCCCGCGCCGACCTCGATCTCCACCGGCACCTGCGGCAGCGGGCCGAGCGCCGCGACCAGCCGGGTCGCGTCCGGCGGCAACTCCTCGGACCGGGAGGCGATCGGCGGCTGCCACGGCAGGTCCGCGTACCCCACCGAGACCCGCAGGAAGTCGCCGGCCCGCCGGCGCCGTTCCCACAGCCGTTGACCCGGCGCCTGCGCCCGGAACCGCAGCTCGGCCAGGTCCGGCGACGCGGTACGCCGCGCCGCTACCTCGCCGGCGTGCCGCGCCGCGAGCTCCACCCCGGTCGCTGCCAGCTTCGCCGCGTACTCCCGGGTGGCCCGCCGCAGGCCGCGCCGGCCACGGGTGCGCTCCTCGATGAAGTTGCCCAGGAACATCAGCGGCGACAGTCCCGCGATCGCCGCGAACTGCCAGTTCTTCGTCAGCGCCACGATCGCGCCGGCCATCGCGATCGGCCCGAGCATCGCCGCCACGCTGAACGGCGCCTTGAAGGCCTGGCTCGGCGCTTCCGGGAACCGCACCGGGCGCGGCGGCTCCGGCTCGGCCACCCGCGGCACCCGGTTGAACGGGATCGTGCCCGCCGCGCGTGCCTCCCGCACCGGGTTCACGTGCTGGACCGGCCCGGCGTGGCCCGGCGGCACCACCCGCAGCAACACCTCACCGGCCAGGCAGACCAGGTCGTCCGGGCGCAGCCTGACCGGGGCGTCCAGCCGGCGTCCGTTCAGGTCCGTCCCGTTGCGCGACGCCAGGTCGGTGACGGTCACCTCGCCGGACGGACCGACCTCGATCGCGCAGTGGGTGCGGGACACGTCGACCGCCGGCAGGACCACAGTCGAGCCGGAACCCCGGCCGACGACCGTACGACCCACCGGGAGCGGCACCGACCGGCCGGCGCCCAGACCACCGACCAGCTGCAGGACCGCGGCCGGGGCCGGCGCCGCCGGGTGCGCCGCGGGCCCGGGGGGCACGACCCGCGCGCCGAGCACGAGGCCGCAGCCGTCCACGCCGGCGTCGCCCCGGAACCAGCGCCCGTCGACCAGCAGCGCGCCACCGGGCACGCCGAGCGCGGCGGCAAGATCACCGACCCGGGCATCCGGGCGGCGGACCGCGAGCTCGCATTCCAACTCGGCGCCCGCGTCGCCGAACACGAACCGCATCCGCCCGCTCCGCCTCTCTCCGAGTGCTCGCTCCGGGTGCTCCGGACCGGCGCATGTCGCGGGTGTGCGCCGGTGTCGGGCCCATGCTGGCCGGCGCCGCGGCGCGGGTGGAAGACGAACTGCCGGGACCGGTCCAACGTGGGACGCTCACCTCGCCGACCTGCGGGGACGCCCCGGCCCAGGGCGCAGCCGTGGCACGGGCGGGGGCGCCGCACGGCCGCCGACAGGGCGCCGACGCCCCGCCCAGCGGCGCTACCGGTGGCTGAGCGCTGGGCGGTGGCTCAGGGCTGCCCGGAGCGGAGCGGGGCCGGCGAGGCCGGCCGGTCGGCCGGGGCGGGAACGCTGACCCGACGCTCGGCACCGGGCGGCGTGCACCACCGGTGGACGCCGTCGCGGGCGATGAGGCAGGCACGCAGCTCCGCGTGCTGGCCGGCCCCGACCATCCGGGTCGACAGGAACTGGTCGGTGCCCGCCGAGCCCTGGATCGTCGCCGACCGCGTGCTGCCGTCCTGGCTCGCCACCTGCACCTGCTCGCCGGCCGCCGCGTGCGCGACCCGGGCCCAGCCGGCGCGGCATTCGTCGCTGATCCGCAGCTCCAGCCACGCGCCGGCCACCCGCAACTGCGCGTACGAGGCCGCGTCGACGGAACAGGCCATGTCCAGCGCATCCTGCCCGGTGCAGGTGCCGCCGTGGCAGCCGACCGGGACCGGCCACGGCGACGGCGACAGGACCGCCGGCGCGGCCGCGCCGGGCTCGCGGTCGTGCGCGATCACGCCGGCCAGGGCGGCGGCACCGGCCAGGACGGCCGCCGCGCCCACCGCCACGGCCCAGCGCCAGCCCCGCCGTACGCCGGCCGGCGCCGGCTCGGCCGGACGCCGGACCGCACCGGCCGGGTCGGCACCGGCCGGGTCGGCGGCGGCCGGGTCGGCGGCGGCCGGGTCGATGGCGGCCGGGTCGGCGGCGGCCGGGTCGATGGCGGAGGAGCCGGCAGGGGAGGGGCCGGCAGGGGGCCGTTCGGCGGCGGGCGGGTCTGCGGCGGCCCGGCGGCTCCAGCTCGCCTCCGCCTGCCGCCAGAGGGCGAGCAGGCGGTCGGTGGGCTCGCCGGCCAGCCGGCCGAGCGCGTCGACCGCGTACCGGGAGGGGAGCTTGGTGCCGTTCAGGTACCGCTGCCAGGACGACTTGCTGACCGCCGTCTCGGCGGCCAGCGCGTCCAGGCTGCGACCCGACCGGTCCTTCAACTCCCGCAGCACACCCACCAGGTAGGCGAGCTCGGGATCCAGCGACGCTGGCAGCGGCCGCCAGTCGCCGGTCATCCGCGCAGCAGCGCCCAGGTCTGCGGGCCGACGATGCCATCCGCCGGCGTGCCCGCGGCGTGCTGGAACTGCTTGACCGCGGTCGCGGTGTGCTCGCCGAACAGCCCGTCCACCCGGCCCGGATCGAACCCGCGCTGCTTGAGCAGGCACTGCACCTCGACCACGTCCTGCCCGGCCCCGTTCATCGCGACCAGCCGGTCGGACGTGGTGCTGTGCCCGGCGTACAGGCGCCCGCCGGTACGACCGAGGTGGCAGGTCAGATCCGGTGCCCCGGCCCGGGTCGCGGCGGATGCCGCACGGGGGGCCGGCTGGCCGCCGCCGGACAGCCACAGCGCGCCGACCACGACCGCCGCGGCGATCACGACCACGCCCGCGGCCACGACGCCCCAGCGCCGCCGCCCGCCGGCACCCGCTGCCGAGCCGCCGGTCGCGCCGCCCGGCACATCCGGGCCGTCCAGTGGCGCCGCGGCCCCGGCGGGCACCGCGGCCGCGCGGGCCGAGTCGGCCAGCTCCCACTCCGCGAGCAGCCGCGCCTCGTCGGCGCCCGCGACCCGGACCAGCGCCGCCACCGCCTCGCGCGGCGGGAACGCCCGGCCGTTGAGGTACCGGTCCCACGCCGACCGGCTGTACGGCGTCTTGCCCGCCAGCGCGGTCGTGCTGAGCCCGGCCTCGTCCTTGACCGTACGCAGCGAGACCACCATCCGCCGTACCGCCGGATCGAGCTCGGCCGCCACGGGCTTCCACTGAGACACGTGCTCCCACCTACCGATTCCATCTCAATGCCCGGGGGACGCAGACAACACAGATTTACCGCAGTCGCGGCAACTCCGACAACTCGCTTCGGTGGCCGTCGAAACGACGTGCACTTTCGGCTGCCTCATCGACCCTGGTCAGGCACCGCCCGGCGGCCGTCACGGCGCGCCCGGGAGTGCCGGCGTAAACTCGGGGCACGCTCAGAGGTGCTGTCATGGCCACCGTGGTGCTGGCAATCACGACCGTATTGACAGGGGTCGTGAGCGTTCCGGCCGGCCTCGCATTCCTGCTCTTCGGAACGGTCAGGGTGTTGTTCGTGTGGCGGGCCGGCGTCGCCGGTACGAGCCTCCAGTCGTGGGCCGCCAGCCTCTACGGCAGCGGCCCGCGCGAATGGGACGGCAGCTACGCCAGCGTCGTCGCCGACCACGCCCGCCGCACCCAACGGCGGTAGCGCGCCGGCTGATTGGCGCCGACGTTCCTGTCCGTAGGCGGTTGTTTCCGGATGGTGCTCGGGGCCGGCTGAGTCAGCCCCGCGATCCCCGCTCGCTGTAACTGTCGGTTATGCAATGTGCGCGTTGCTGGACGTTATGACCCGTCCTGCCCGGGTTGTGGCTAAACTGTGCCGACTACGAGACGGCGGGGGTCCGCGTGGCTGGGTTCAAGGTCGAGATCGACCAGCTGAAAGGCCTGCAGAGCGGCCTGCGAGATACCGAGGGCCGGCTCGACAATGCCGCCGGCACACTGAAGTCGGTAAGCCCGGAGCAGCTCGGCGGCCGTGAATTGGACGACGCGTGCGGCGATTTCGCCGGCGACTGGCATTACGGGATCGGCCAGGTCGCCAAGTTCGCCAAGGGAATCGCCGACCGCATGGATGGGGCCATCAAGGTCTACACCGAGACCGAGGACGCCATCAAATCCAGCATGACGCCGGACGGGAAGCCGAAATGAGCCCGCCGCCCGCGTTCCCGGCGCTCGGCTTCGATCCCGCACCCGGGCTGGACGACCAGGTCAGCGCGCTGGCCTCCACGGTGGATACCGTCGCCCGGCAGGTCAGCGACGTCCGGGCGCTGCTCGGCCAGATCGGTCAGGACAACGGCTTCTGGCAGGGCGAGGCGGCCCGGAATTTCGCGCAGACCCTCGGCGAGCTCCCGCCGTACCTGGACAAGGCCGAGCAGTCCAACGCCAGCACCGCCCGCGCGCTGTCCAACTGGGCCACCCAGCTGCGTGACTTCAAGTCCCGGGCGCGGGAGTACGAGCGGCAGGCCGCCGAGGCGCGGGCCAAGCTCGGCCAGGCGCAGGGCCACCTGGACGGCTACCGCGGCCGCACCGGCGGCACGCCGGAGCAGGACGCGCAGCTCAAGCAGGACGCGGCGACCGCCGGCCGCGCGGTCACCGACGCCGACACGGCGCTGCGGGCGATCATCCGGCAGGCCCAGCAGCTGGCCGGCCAGCACGGTCAGGAACTGCAGGCCGCCGCCCAGGCGATCCGGAACGCGGCGAAGGCGGCGCCACCCAAGCCGGGCTTCTTCGAGCGGCTCGGCAAGATGTTCGAGGACGGCGTCAAGTTCCTGGAAGACCTGCCGGGCAAGGTCTGGGGCTGGGTCAAGGACCACAAGTACCTGATCAAGGCCATCGGCGACTTCATGTCGGACCTCAGCGCGATCGTCGGCATCGTCTCGCTGTTCCTGCCGCCGCCGGCCGACGTGATCGGCCTGGCCATCTCCGGCGGCCTCGGCCTGGCCGCGCTGGGCGCGCACGGGCTGGCCTGGGCGGCGGGCGCCAAGGGCATCAACGCCGGAACCCTGATCTTCGACGGGGTGGCGGCTGCCTCCGGCGGTGCCGGCGTGATCGGCAAGCTCGGCACCCGGGGCGCCGAGGCGGCGATCGCCGAGGGCGAGGCGCTCGGCAAGGGCGGCCAGGTGGCCGCCGGCGAGGCGGCGCGCTACCACTACAGCTTCTACGACGGCGGGTCGACCCTCGTGGGCCTGGCCGGCACGGGCGGCGGCTCCGTCAACAGCGCGGCCGTCGACGGCGACCTGACCACGTCGGACATCCCGTTCGCCAAGTGGGTCCCGCGCTCGGGCGCCGAGGCGGGAGCCGAGGCCGTCGTCGGCCCGGCCGGCGTCGGCTTCTACAACTACGTCACCGACGGGATGGACCAGGACGCGGCCGACCGGCGGGCGGCGTGGCTGCGGTAGCACCGCCGAGCGGAGCCCCGGTCGGGTTCCCCCGGGTGCGGCTCGACCTGCCGGCCGGCTACCGGCCGGTCCCGCTGGACGCCGACCCGCTGGTACGGCTGGCCCGCACCGAGCGCATGGTCCGGATGATGTTCCCGGCCGCCGATGACGCCCAGCTGGCCGCCGCGACGGCGCACTTCAGCGCGGTGGCCGACCTGCAGGGCGGGAACGGGGTGGCGGCAGCGGCGTTGCGCTACTCCCGGGCCGGCGACGAGTTCACCGCGGCGTACGTGTCCTGCGCGCTGACCCCGCTGGACTACGAGTCGGTCGAGGTCGCCGCGATGGGCATCTTCGACTCGTTCACGACGCCGGATCTCCCGGCGGCGGATCTCGCCGCCGAACCACCTCCGGACGGCCTCCCGCGAGCCGACGGCCTCCCGCCGTTGGCCGGCGGGGTGGCCGGGGACGACGGCCCGGGCGTGTTCCGGGACGGGCGCTACGTTGTGGGCGTCGCACTGCCGTGCGGGCCCGCGGTAGCGCTCACCGAACTGCGGACGGTTCGGGTCGAGGCCGCCGAGAGCCCGAGCGGCGAGGCGGCCGGCGTCGATGTCGGCGTGTTGCAGGTGCACGTCCCGGTCAAGGAGTTCCAGTGCCTGTTCGTGTTGACGCTGACCACGCCGGTGCTGGCGGAGTTCGGCCCGCGGTGCCTGGACGGGGCGGCGATGGCGATGTCGCTGCGGTTCTCCTCGCCGGACGGTGGCGGCGAGATCGGGTGGCGCCCGCACGGGTTGATCGGTGCCGCCGCGCTCGGCCATGACCGGCGATGAGCCCGGGCGGCCCGGCCCGGCCGGCGCGGCCGCGCTGCGGCAGGAGCTGGCCGGCGTGGACGCGCGGCTCGCCGGGATCCGGGCCGAGTCGGCCGCGGCGGTCCGCTACGGCCCGCTCGCGCTGGCGTGCGTGACCGGCGCGGTCGCGCTCCTGCTCGCCCTGGTCGCGGTGGTCAGCGTGATCGGCGCGGCGGAGGACGGCGACCTCGGCACCGGACTGTTCGCGGCGGCGCTGCTCGGCGCCGCGGCGGCCGGCCTCACGGTGGCGACCGTACGGCTCCAGCGGCGGGCGTTCAGCCCGGTCCGCGCGGTCGCGGCCGAGCGGTGGGCGCTGCTGGCCCGGCGCCAGCAGCTGATCGCGGCGCTGGCCGGCGCCGCGCCCGACCCGGCCGCCGCGGTGGGGCCGGCGGGGCGGCAGCCTGGGGCCTGGGCGACCGCGATGCACGCGAAGTTCCCGCTCGGCCCGGCTCCCGCCGACGCGCTGCGCCGGCTGCCACCGGACGCGCCGGCGTGGCGGGCCTGGCTGGCCGGCACCATCGGCTGGGGCGCGGTCGCCGCCGTCCTGCTGCTCCTCGGCGTGGTGGTGGTCGGCACCGCGGTCGCCGTGCTGCTCACCGCCGGCGGCTGAGCCACCGCGCGCCAGCACGGGTCGGATCTTGACCAGCCCGCAGCCGGTCCCGATCGCCGCCGAGACCGCGGATCGTGCTACACCGCGCTGCAGGACATGCTCAAGCCGGAACGTGCGTCGGTGAGGGTCGGTCCGACGCAGCGGCCGTCGAAGAGCACCGTGACCGCCACCGAGGGCGGCGCCGGCTCGGGCCGCCGGCCCGGCTCTATGCTGCGGCCATCGGGATCGACGAGGGGCGGCTGCCGCCGGCGCTGGCGCCGGTGTGGCGGGCCGTGCATGCGCGCCTGTCGTCCGGTCGGCCGGTGAGCCGCGTCCGGGTCGGCCCGCTCGGGCCGGACGAGCGGGCCGCCCTCGCCGACCTGCTCGGGCTCGCCCGGCTGCCCGGCGAGTACGCGACCGTGTCCATACCGCTGCTGGACGGCGTGCTGCGGGACGCGGTCGGCGACGGGGTGCACGGCGTCGTCACGCGGCTGGTCGGGCCGGTCGCCGACCGGGCGGCGGAGCGGCGCCGCGCGGCGGCGGAGCGGGATGGCCTGTGGGACTGGTTCGAGCGGCACCCGGTGGTGGCAAGGCAGCCGGCATTGGCGGAGTGGGCGGCCGGGGTCCGTCGCGGCGGGCTGGTCGGCGGGTCGGTCACGCGCACCCGGGACGAGTTGGACCGCGTGCTGCGGGTGCTGGCCGAACTGCCCGCGCCCGGCCTGCCGCAGCCGGTGTTCGCCGACCGGGTGCTCGGCGATCCGCACGGCCTGGACGAGCCGGGTCGCTGCGCGGGGCTGGTGCTGCGCGCGCTGGCCGCCAGCTTCGACCTGCCGCCACCGCTGGACGCCGAGGCCCGCCGCGAGCTGTGGGAGCGGGTCGGGATCGCCCCGGACGAGCTCTCGTCCACGGTGCTCGCGGCCGGCTTCCGGCTCCCGGGCGACGGTCTGGTGCCGACGATCCTCCGGGCGGCCGCGGACGCCGGCCAGGCCGCGGTGCTGACGCTGGGCCAGTTGCGGGCGGCCACCGGCTGGGCCGGCGCTCCGGCCGACGTCTGGATCGTCGAGAATCCCGCGGTGCTTGCCCTGGCGCTGCGCGAGTTCGACCGCGGGTGCCCGCCGCTGGTCTGCGTGTCGGGCTGGCCGAGCGCGGCCGGGATCCGGTTCCTGCGCACGCTGGCCGCCGGTGGCGCCACCCTGCACTACCACGGCGACTTCGACGGCGACGGGCTGCGGATCGCGGCGAACGTGATCGCCCGCACCGGCGCGCGGCCGTGGCGGATGAGCAGCGCGGACTACCTCGCCGCGGTCGCCGGCGGCCCGCCGGTGGGCCGGGTCACCCCGGTGCCCTGGGACGCCGACCTGGCCGGCCACCTGCTCCGGGTCGGCACGACCGTGCCGGAGGAGCGGGTGGCGCCGGCGCTGCTCGCGGAACTGAGCGGCTGAACGTACGTCGCAAATTTGTCGGCGCCAGGCCCTATCGTCGTCCCCGGCGCTCGTCGAGTACGGGGGAGGAACGGTGGATCCGATCCGCGTCCCGCCCGAGATGTTCCGTTTCACCACGGGAGATCGGGCCGGGCTGTACGTGTCGGTCCTGCATGCGTTCAGCGAGGCGAACGAGCGGCTGGAGACCGCGCTGAGCCTGGACGACGTGCGGGCCCGGCTGCGGTCCGTCGGCTGGCTCGACGCGCTGGCGGACGACGACCTGGTCGCGGCGCTGCGGCAGCTGGCCGACTGGCGCCTGGTCGACGTCGTGCAGAACCATTCGGAGAACTACCGCACCGCCAGCGAGTACGAGCGGCGGAACCTGCAGTACTCGTTGACCCGCCAGGGCGAGGCCGCGTTCGCCGGCGTGACGCACGCGATGACCGTGCTGGCCTCGACCGGCGCGCTGCAGACCGCCGTGCTGGACGCGATCTGCGACAAGCTCGGCGAGCTGGTGCAACTACTCGACGGCGGTTCGAACCGGCGGATCTTCACGGCGCTGTCCGAGCTGGAGGGGCACCTGACCGCGCTGCGTGGCAACACGACGCAGTTCAACGGCGAGTTGCAGCGGCTGCTCCGCGCCGAGGGGCCGGACCTGGCGACCTTCCACGAGGTCAAGGCGTCCACGGTGGCCTACCTGCAGGAGTTCGTGACCGATCTGGAGCACCGGGCCGAGGCGATCGCGACCCGGATCCGGGCGGTAGAGCAGCGCGGGGTGGCCGTGCTGCAGCAGCGGGCGCTGCTCGGCGCCGAGCTGCCGCGGCTGCCGGGCCCCGACCCGGGCCCGGCCTGGCTGGAACACCGCCGGGCCCGGTGGGCCGGCCTGCGAGCCTGGTTCCTGCCCGACGACGGGTCCACCGCCCGGGTCGAGGAGCTTCATCTGGTGGCCCGCCGGGCGATCATCACGCTGCTGCAGGTGCTCGATCGGATCACCGAGTCGCGGCGCCGGTCGAGCAGCGCGATCGCCGACTTCCGCGAGCTCGCCCGCTGGTTCAGCGTGGTGCCCGGTCAGGCCGACCTGCACCGGCTGTGGTCGACGATGTTCGGGCTGAGCCCCGCCCGGCACGCCCACCTCGCGCACCCGGATCCGGAGCTGGTCAGCTCGTCCGCGTCCTGGCGGCAGGCCCCGCCGGTGCCGGTGTCGGCGCTGCTGCGGTCGGCCGGCCGCACCGAGCGCTTCAGCCGCACCGGCCGGGTCCGCGATGTGGACGCGATCAAGGCCGCCCGCGCCGAGCAGGCGCTCGCCGAGCGGGCCGAGCTGGAGGCGGCCTGGAGCATGCTGGACACCGGCGGCCCGGTGCGGCTGTCCGCGTTCGGCCGGCTCGACCACGCGGTCTTCGAGCGCCTGCTCGACCTGCTGGGCCGGGCGCTCGACCGACCGCCCGGCCGCACCGGCGCCCGGCGGAGCAGCACGATCGACGGCCGCATCGAGATCCTGCTGCGGCCACCGGCGGACGGCGCGACCGCCCGGCTGACCACCGCCCGCGGCACGTTCGCCGGCCCGGACTACGAGATCGAGATCCGTGCCGCCGGCCACGGCCGGGCCGGCGAGGCCCGGCAGGCGTCCGGGGAGCGCCGATGAGCCAGCTCGCCAACCAGCTGGTTGTCGCGGAGCGGGAGGACGTCGCCCGCGGCATCCGGCTCCTGCTCGCCCGGCCGCTGATCGCCGAACGCACCGCCCGCGAGGAGTTCGACCTGATCCGCCGCCGGCGCGAGCCGATCCAGCGCTGGTTCGACTACTACTGCGGCTGGACGCTGGTCGTCGAGCCGCGGCTGGGGTACGTCCGGCTGTTCAAGGTCCGGCCGGCCGCCGACGCCACCCGCCCGGCGCGGCGGCTGCGGTCCGGCCGCGCGCCGTTCGACCGGCGGCGGTACGTGCTGCTGTGTGTGGTGGCGGCTGAGCTGCTCGCCGTCCCGGTGACCACGGTCGGCCTGCTGGCCGACCGGGTGAGCCGGGCCACCGCCGCCGACGACGTGGTCGCGACGTTCGACACCGCGAGCCGCGCCGAGCGGATGGCATTCGTCGACGTCCTGCGCGTGCTCGAGGCGTACGGCGTGGTCGAGGTGCTGGACGGGGCCACGACGGCGTTCGAGGATTCGGCCGCGGCGAAGGTGCTGTACCGGGTCGACGCGACGCTGCTGCTGCGGCTGCTCTCGGTCCCGGTCGGGCCGTCGCAGCTGGCCGTCCCGCCCGGCGAGGTGGCCGTGCGGTTCGAGGAGATGCTGGCCGCGGTCTCCCGCGAACGCCGGTACGGCCCGGCCGCCGAGCGAGCGGTGGATGGGGCCGGCGGCTCGGAGGTGCAGCGGAACCTGTGGCTGCGGCATTCGATCTTCCGCCGGCTGGTGGACGACCCGGTGGTGTACCTCGATGACCTGACCGCCGACGAGTGCGGCTACCTCGCCTCGCCGACCGGCCGGCAGTTGCTCCGCAGGGCAGCGGCGGAGGGTGGTTTCGCGGCCGAGGAGCGGGCCGAGGGCGTGCTGCTGGTCGACCGCGACGGGCTGGCCACCGACGGCCGGTTCCCGGACGACGCGAGCACCGCCAAGGTCGCGGCGCTGCTGCTACTCGATGGCATGTCGGGGACGGGCGGCCGGCCGGAGCCGGTGGTCACCGAACAGCTGGAGGTCGCCGCGGCCGGGCTGCTGGCCCGCTCGCCACGCTGGGCCAAGCAGTACCAGGACGACGGCGGGCCGGCCCGGTTGCTGGCCGACGCGCTCGCCGTGCTCACCGAGTTCGGCCTGGTCCGGGTGAGCGGCGGGGTGGTCGAGCCACTGCCCGCGGCCGCCCGGTACGCCGTGGTCGAAACCCGCGGCAGCGCCCTGACCGAGGAGGACCTACCGTGACGGTGCCAGCCCGGCGGTCCTCCTCGCTCCGCTCCGCGGCGCCCCGGACGGCACCTGCGATGCCCACTCGGAGGGCCGCCTCATGACTGTGACCGAGTTGCCGCGGCCGGCCCGGGGTGAGGTGCCCCGGGAGCGGCCGGCGCGGTGGCGGCCCAGCCGGGCCGGCATCCTCAACGTCTGGCGCTACCACGACGAGATCTTCGAGTTCCACGACGGGCGCCTGCTGCTGCGCGGGCAGAACGGCAGCGGCAAGTCCAAGGCGCTGGAACTGCTGCTGCCGTTCCTGTTCGACGCCAACCTGCGAGCCAGCCGGCTGTCCACGTTCGGCACCGGCGAGCGCAGCATGCACTGGAACCTGATGGGCGAGGGCGCGAGCGGCACCACCCGGGTCGGCTACGTCTGGCTCGAGTTCGGCTCCGCCGCCACGGCGGGCCCGGCCGGGGCCGCCGACCGGTGGTTCACCTGCGGCGCCCGGCTGCAGGCCAGCGCACACACCACCACCGTGCACGCCGACTACTTCACCACCGACCTGCGGGTGGGCCGGCCGGGCGGGCTGGCCCTGGTGAACGACGCGCGGCAGCCGCTGACGCGGTCGGCGCTGGAGCAGCACCTCGGCGACAGCGGCCAGGTGCACGGCAACGCCGGCGACTACCGGGCGGCGGTCCGGGCGGCACTGTTCCCATCGATGGGGGAGCGCCGGTACGACGCGCTGATCACCGCGCTGCTGCAGCTGCGGACGCCGAAGCTGTCCCAGCGGCTGGACCCGGCGTTGCTGTCGACGCTGCTGTCCCGGGCGCTGCCGCCACTCGATCAGCAGGAGATCGCCGACCTGGCCGAGGGCTTCGAGCGGCTCGACGCCCAGCGGGAGCGGGTTCGGGCGCTGGCGGCCGAGGTGGAGGCGACCCGCACGCTGGCCGCCCGGCAGCAGGCGTACGCCCGGCGGGTGCTGCGGGCCGGCGCCGCCACGGTGATCTCGGCGACCACCGAGCTGGACAACATCACCCGCAAGGCGCGGCTGTCCGCCGAGGAGCACGCGACGGTCGCCGCCGAGCTGGCGGCGGCCGACGCGGATGCCGTCGGCCTCGAGCGGCAGATCGGCGAGGCCGAGGCGCGGATCGCCGGCCTGACCGAGAGCGAGGCGTACCAGCAGGGTATGGAGCTGGACCGGCTGCGGCAGGACACGTCCGCCGCGCAGGCCCGGGCCGAGCGGTTCCGGTCGCTCGCCGAGCAGGCCCGAACGCTGGCGGACGCGGACGAGGCCAGGCGGCGGGTGGCCGAGCAGACCGCCGCCACCCAGGCGGGCGCCGTTGGAACGGCCGCGGCTGCCGCCGCCCGGGCGGCGGCCCGGGCCGGCCTGGACACCGCGCACGGCGAGCTGGCCGGCGTTCTCGATACCGAGTCGGTCCGGGCCAGGCCGCTGCTGCGGGCGGTCCTACGGAGCCGGCAGGAGCAGCTCGGCGCGGTCAGCGAGGCGCTCACCGGGCACGAGCGCGCGATCGAGCGGCGGCAGGAGGCCGAGCAGGACCTCGACCGCGCCCGCGCCGGCTACGCGCAGGCCCGGGAGGCGCGCGATGCCGCCGCCGACGACCGGGAGCAGGCGCTGATCGACCTGGCCGACCGGCTGTCGACCTGGGCCGCCGGTTGCCGGGAGCTCGCGTTCGCCGACCCGGGCGCGGTCGCCGCGCTGGCCGAGTCGGAGCCGGCGGTGCTCGGCACGATCGACGCCGCCGCCGCGACAGCGCTGGCCACGATCACCCGGCTGGACACGGTCGCCACCGCCGATCTGACCGCGGCGCGCGCCGAACACACCGAGCTGAGCACGGAGATCGACCGGCTGCGCGCCGAGCACGACCTGCCGCCGCTGCCCCCGCCGACCAGGACGGCGGACCGGGCCGCGCTGGCCGGCGCGCCGCTGTGGCGGCTGGTCGACTTCGCGCCGGCCGTGCCGGAGACCGACCGCGGTTCGATCGAGGCGGCCCTGGAGGCCGCCGGGCTGCTGGACGCCTGGGTGAGCGCGGACGGCCGGGTGGTCGGGCACGACGTGCTGGCCGACCCGGACGCGCTCGCGCCGGTCGCCGGCCGGTCGCTGGCCGACGTCCTGGTCCCAGAGCCGGCGGTCGGGCCGGAGCCGGCGTCCGGGGCGGAGCGGGCGCCCGGGGTGGCGCCGGCGGCCGTGCAACGCCTGCTGTCGGCGGTGGCCTTCGGTGAGCGGCTGCCGCCCGGCGGGCCGGCGGCGGTCGGCGGGCCGGCGGCGGTCGGCGCGGACGGCACCTGGCGGCTGGCCAACCTCGCCGGCAGCTGGCACAAGGACCACGCCGAGCACATCGGCGCCCGGGCGCGCGAGCGGGCCCGGCAGCGGCGCCTCACCGAGCTGCTGGCACGGCTGGCCGACTGCGACACCCGCGTCGGTCGGCTGCGGGCCGAGCTGGCTGCCCTATCCGCCCGGCGGGACGCGCTCGCCGCCGAGCGCGCCGCCCGGCCCAGCCACGCCCCGCTGGCCGGGGCCACCGAGAAGGTCACCCACGCCGACGCGACCCTCGCCGCCACGGACGCCACCGTCCGGCAGCGGATCGACGGCCTCGCCGCGCGGGAGGCCGCCGCCACCGCGACCCTGCGCGAGCTGGTGAGCCGGGCCGCCGAGGCCGCCGTGCCGACCGAGCGGTCCGCGCTGGACACGCTCGCCACCGCGACCCGGCTGTTCGGCGAGCAGGCCGAGGCCTGGCTGGACGCGCACGCGGAACTGACATCGGCCCGCCGGAACCTGGCGTCACTCGCCGAGCAGGCCGCCCGCGCCGTCGGCACCGCGGCCGAGCGGGAGTCGGACGCCGGCGACGCGGCCGGCGAGCACGGGCAGCTCGCGGCCCGGCTGGCCGCGGTGGAGAGCACGATCGGCGCCGACTACCAGCAGGTGCTGGCCGACCTCGGCGACCTGCGCCGGTCCCGTACCGAACTGGCCGGTCGGCTCCGCGCCGCCCACGCCGCGATCAGGGCCCTCACCGGCCGGTTGAGCCGGCTGGAGGCGAACCTGGCGGCGGACGGCACGGCCCGCGACCAGGCGACCGCCGCCCGGGACGCGGCGGCGCACCGGTTCCGGCACCTGGCCGGCGGCGTACTGGGCGACGACAGCCGGATCGACGACCCGGACGGGTTCCGTGCGGCGCTGGCGTCCTCCGAAGGCGTCCGCGCGGCGCTGAGGGCCGCCCAGCACGTCGCCGCCACCTGGCCGTCCGTGCCCTACGCGCCGAACAACCTGGGCGATGCGCTGCACCGGCTCACCGAGACCGTCCACGCCTGCCGGACGACGCTGCAGGCCCGCGCCGACCTCGACCTGGAGACCGACGAGGACGTCCAGATCTTCACCGCGACGGTGGACGGCATCCGGGTCGGCGCCGCCGAACTGCACGGCATCCTCGACGGCGATCTGGCCCGCAGCCGGGACGAGATCACCGAGCGGGAACGGAAGCTGTTCGATCAGACCCTCACCGGCGACACCCGGCGCCACCTCGCCGCCCGCATCCGGCAGGCGAACGAGTTGGTCGACGACATGAACGCGCGGCTGGAACGGGTCCGCACCGCGTCCAAGGTGGCCGTGCGGCTGGTGTGGCAGATCGCGCCCGACCTGCCGTCCGGCACCAAGGCCGCCCGCGACCTGCTGCTGCGCGACCCGGTGCGGCTGACCGAGGCCGACCGCGAGTCCCTGCACCGGTTCTTCCGCGACCGCATCGAGCAGGCCAGGACGGAAGACACCGCGGCCAGCTGGGAGGAGCAGCTCGGCCAGGTCCTCGACTACACCGCCTGGCACCGCTTCGTGGTGAAGCTCGACCGCGACAACGGCACGGGTTGGCAACTGCTCACCCGGGCCCTGCACGGGGCGCTGTCCGGCGGCGAGAAGGCCATCGCGCTGCACCTGCCACTGTTCGCCGCCGTGGCCGCGCACTATCAGGCGGTCCCGGAATCCCCCCGGATCATCCTGCTGGACGAGGTCTTCGTCGGCGTCGACAGCACCAACCGCGGCCAGGTCTTCGCCCTCCTGTCCGCGCTCGACCTGGACCTGGTCCTCACCTCCGACCACGAGTGGTGCACCTACGCCGAACTACCCGGCATCGGCATCCACCAGCTCATCACCGGCGACGGCGACGACGCCGTGACCACCGCCCGCTTCACCTGGAACGGCCACGAGCTGACCGCCGACCCGGCAGCGGAGTGACCGCCCGCGCCGCTGCGCGGTTTCGTGGACGGGCCGCGGGCCGGAGTACCGGTTCCTCGCCGGCCAGGAGCGCAACGACGGGGACGACGAGCTGTCCCGCCGGGTCGACGCCAACCTGCTGGGACACCGGGTCGCCGGCTGGGAGCCGGTCAGCGCTGGTGGGCCGGCCCGTGGCCGGACGCCGGGCGTAGCCGGGCGAGCAGGGGTTCCAGGTGTGGGCGGAGCCGGTCGGCGGCGTGCTGGCCGGGGCGCCAGGTGCAGGCCAGGCCGACCGCGGCGACGCGTCCGGTGTCGAGCACCCGGCGCAGAGCGGTGGTCGTGGCGGCCGCGTCCGGGCCGCCGCTGGCCGGGAACCGCAGGCCGGGCAGGCCGGCGGGGTCGATCACGTCCAGATCGACGTGCAGGTACAGCGGCCCGTCCGGCAGCGACTCGGCGGTCACCGCGCCAACGGGGAGGCTGCGGATGGCGCTGCCGGCCAGGTACGCGACCTCTGGCGGGTCGAGGTCGCGGGCGCCGACCAGGGTGACCCGGTCCGGTGCCACCGCCGCCAGCCCGAGCCGCTCGGCGATCAGTTCGGGCCGGTGTCCGACCAGGATCCGCAGCGGCATCCCGCCGACGTACCCCGACGTCGACGTCTCCGGGGTCTGCAGATCGCCGTGCGCGTCGAACCAGACGATCGCCGGATCCAACCCCGCCCGCTGCAGCCCGGCGACCGTACCCAGCGCGGTCATGCAGTCGCCGCTGACCACCAGGGCCGCCCCGCCAGCGCCCACCTCGTCCCGGACCGCCGCCGCGACCCGCCGGTAGAGCCCGCCGAGCCGGGCCCATTGATCGCCGCCGGCGGCCACCGCGCGCACCGTGACCGCCGTCCGCACCGGCACGTCCAGATCCGGCAGGTACTCCTCGAGGTGGTACGGCACCAGAATCGCGCTCATCGGCGCGACGTTAGTCCACACGACTGGCTCCGACCCGTCACCCTGCGCAGTCGGCGGCGGGCCCGGGGCCGGCCATCGCCGCTGCCAGCGTGTGGACGGTGTGGCGCTGTCGCCGGTAGGCCGCGACCGCGTCCTCGACCGGGCGATGGCGGAAGCGGAGCGTGTGACCCGGCCGGACCTGACCCAGCCGGCCCTGGGCGACCCTGGTAGCGACCGCGACCACGGGGTAGCCGGCGGTGACCGGCCGGCCGCGGAGCAGCACGATCAGCTCGCCGGACGGCGGTACCTCGACGGCGCCGACCGGCACGCCGCGCGACAGCACCTCGGCCGGCCCGGTGCGGGCCGGCGCCGGCCCGGACAGCCGCAGGCCGATGTGGTTGCTGGCCGGGCTGACCGCGTAGTCCGCGGCGAGCAGCGTGCCGTCCAGATCGGCGAAGTCCCCGGCGTCCGGTCCGCCGGTGACGTCGATCGTCCACGGGCTGCCGAAACGGGGGGCCAGCGTGTCGACCGGGAGTTCGCAGCTGGTGCGGTGCCCACCCGGCCGGCACCGGCCGGCGAGCGCGACCTGGCTGCCGCGGCGAAGCCAGCCGCCGACGCGCAGCAGCGGGTCAGGGGCGCAGCTGCCGAGGGCGCGCGGCACGTCCAGCGACCCGTGCACGGCGACGTAGCTGCGCAGGCCGTCCCGGATCCGGTCGATGCCGACCCGGTCGCCGGCGGCCACCTGGATCGGCCGCCACATCGGGCCGGGCCGACCGCCGATCGTGATGTCCGCCGGCGCGCCCGTGACGGCGATGCGCACGGCCCGCGTCGCGGTGAATCCGAACGCCGTCGCGGTGATCTCGATCAGTGGGTCGCCGGCCGTGTTGCCGGCCAGCAGGTTCGCCACCGCCGCCGAGTACTGGTCGGCCGCGCCGTTGCCCGGGATGCCGACGCGGGTCAGGCCTGCTCTGCCCAGGTCGGTGACCGCGGCGATGCCGGCGCGGTGCACGGTGAGCACGTCACCCATCGGGTTCCAGCAGCGTGTCGGGACGCCCGGCCAGCCCGTCGACCGGGACGAACCGCATGACGTCGCCCGGCCGGTAGGCCACATGCGGGACGCGGTCGATGTCGATCAGCCGGAGCGGGGTCCGGCCGATCAGCTGCCAGCCTCCCGGGGACGGCACCGGGTAGACGACCGCCTGCAGGCCGGCCACGGCGACCGACCCCGCCGGCACCCGGGTGCGCGGCCGCCGGCGGCGGGGGACCGGTGCCGGGAACGGCGAGCCGTCCAGCATCGGCGCGCCCGCCGGAGCGCCGAGGAACCGCACCGTCCACGGGGTGGCCGAGTGCAGCCGCACCACCTCGTCGACCGGCAACCCCAGCTCGGCGGCCACCGCCGGCAGGTCGGGGCCATGTTCGCCGCCGTACGCCACCGGGACGTGGAACGTCCGCGGCGCCGGCGCGGCGACCGCACCGGCCGGGCCCCCGCCGACGCGACCGTCGGTCGGGCCCCCGGCGCCGCCGCCGGCCCAGCCGTCGGCGCGTTCGCCGAGCCGGGCGGCGGCTCCGCGCAGCTCCGCGGTGACCTCGCGGTGGGACGTCAGCTCGCAGTCGAACTCGACCAGCAGGCTGTCGTAGGTCGCCACCACGCCGAGCCCGGCCGCCGCCGGTAGGAGGTCGGCGAGCCGGTGCACCGCCCGCCACCGCTGCTCGTCGTCGCCGCCGACCGCGGTCGCCAGCACGGCCGAGTCGCCGTACGGCGCGATCTCCAGCCGTACCCGGGACCCGTGCGCGTGGGCTGCCCGCATGCGACGGTCCGGCCGCTCAGGCGGTGGCCGGCGCGGCCAGCACCGACGCCAGCGGCACGATCCGCACGCCGGCCGCGAGCAGGGCGGCGCGCACGGCGCGGGCCAGCCCGACCGCGCCCGGCGTATCGCCGTGCAGCAGGATCGCGTCCGCGGTCACCGCGATGTCGCGGCCGGTGGCCGCGCGGACCAGACCCTCGGTGACCATCCGGACCGCGCGCCGCGCCACCTCGACCGCGCCGGTCAGCACCGCGCCCGGCTCGGAGCGGCGCACCAGCGTGCCGGCCTCGGTGTAGGCGCGGTCGGCCAGCGCGAGCAGCGCGACCGGCAGGCCGGCGGCCCGGGCGGCCACCGCGAGCGGACCGTCGAGCGTCACGACGGCGATCGCCGGGTCGTAGGCCGCGAGTGCGCCGGCCATCGCCCCGGCGTACCGGGGCTCGCTCATCACGAGGTTGCCGAACGCCCCGTGCGGCGTGACATGCCGCACCCGGGTGCCGTGCGTCCGGGCGAACGCGTCGAGCGCGCCGAGCTGGTAGAGCAGGTCGGCCCGCAGCTGGTCCGGGGTCACCTCCAGCGCCCGCCGGCCGAAGCCGACCAGGTCGCCGAAGCCCGGGTGGGCACCGACCTCGACGCCGCGCTCGACGCAGGCCGCCACCGTCGCGGCCATCACCCGTGGGTCGCCGGCATGGAAGCCGCAGGCGACGTTGGCCGAGGTCACCACGTCCAGCAGCGCGTCGTCGTCGCCCATCCGGTACACGCCGAAGCTCTCACCGAGATCGGCGAGGAGCGCGACCCGGGGACTCACCAGGGCGGTCACCCGCGCTCCGTCACGCCGCCGGCCGGGATGCCGCGATCAGCTGCCCGATGGCGGCGACACCGCGGGCGACCCGGTCCTCGGGCTCGCTGCCCACCGAGATGCGGATGTACCGGTCGCAGGAGTCGCCGTACGCGATGCCGGGCACCACGCAGACCCCGCTGTCCCGCAGCAGCCGGGTGGCGAACTCCGTCGACGTCAGACCGGTGTTGCCGATCGACGCGAACAGGTAGAACGCCGCCGAGCCCGGCATCGCCTCGATGCCGGCGTCGGTCAACCAGCCGGCCACCCGGTTGCGCAACGCCACCACCCGCTGGATCTGCGGCCGGGTGATCTGGATGATGTCGTCGAAGTGCTCGGCGAGATACCAGGACAGGATCGTCGGGGCGCAGGTCACCAGATGCTGGTTGATCTTCAGGATCTGGTCGACCAGCCGCTGGTGCGCGATCACGTAGCCCACCCGCCAGCCGGAGACGCCGTAGTTCTTCGACATCGAGTTGATCGTGACCGTGTGGTGCTTGTCCGGGTCGAGCGCGCCGCAGGCGACGAAGTCGGTGCCTGGCCCGACGAACTCGTTGTACGCCTCGTCGGCGATCAGCAGCAGCCCGTGCGCCTCGGCCAGGGCGTGCACCTGCCGCAGTTCGTCGGCGGAGTAGACGTGGCCGGACGGGTTGTTCGGGTTGTTGATCACAATGGCCCGGGTGCGCGGGGTCACGTACCGCCCGAGGTCGTACACGCTCACGTCGTGCGGCACCATGACCGGCTGGCCGTGGCACAGCCGCACCTGTGCCGGATAGCTCAGCCAGAACGGCTCCGGGATGATCACCTCGTCACCCGGCTCCAGCACGGCCAGCAGCGTCATGTAGATAGCGGCCTTCGACCCGGCGGTGACCAGGATCTCGGAGTCCGGATCGACCGGCACGCTGAACTCGTCCCGGTAGTAGCGGCTCAGCCGGCGGCGCAGTTCGATCAGCCCGCGGGAGTGCGAATAGTGGTGCAGGCCGGCTGGGTCGATCCGGTCGAAGGTGGGCAACGGCAGGTCGAAGAAGGCCTCGCCGAGCGACAGCGTGATGATGTCCTGGCCGGACGCGCGCAGCTCGTAGACGAGGTTGTTGAACTGGATCGACAGCGCCTGTGGAATGTCCTCCATCAGGGCCGCGGTGCGCACGGCCGACGGCGGCGCCGCCTGTGCCGGCGGTCGGATGGCGGTGGGAATCTGCATCGGTAGGGCTCCTCACACGACCCGCGTCTGGCCGCTGCCCCAGACGACGTTCTTCACGGTGGTCAGTGCTTCCAGACCCATCGGGCCGCGGACGTGCAGCTTCTGCGTGGACACCCCGATCTCCACGCCGTAGCCGAATTCACCGCCGTCGGAGTACCGGGTGGACGTGTTGACGAACACGCTGCCGGAATCGACCTCGCGCACGAACCGGCGGGCCACGTCGATGTCCCGGGTGACGATGCCGTCCGCGTTCGAGGTGCCCCACCGGCGGATGTGCTCGATGGCCTCGTCCACGCTCGCGACGACCCGGACCGCGAGCGTCAGGTCGAGGTACTCGGTGCCCCAGTCCGCCTCCCGCGCCGCGACCGCCTTCGGCCAGATGTCGCAGACGACCGGACAGCCGCGGATCTCCACGCCCTCGCCGGCCATCGCGTCGAGCACGTCGGGCAGCCAGTCGGCGGCCAGGTCGGCGTGCACCAGCATCGTCTCCATCGCGTTGCAGACGCTCGGCCGGGACGTCTTCGCGTTGACCGTGACCGCGGTCGCGAGGTGCCGGTCGGCCGCCCCGTCCACGTACATGTGGCAGTTGCCGGCGCCGTCGATCACGGTCGGCACCGTCGCGTTCTGCTCGACGCTGGCGATCAGCGCCGGCCCGCCCCTGGGCACCAGCAGGTCCACGTGTTCCTTGGCGCGCATCAGCTCCAGCGCCGCGTCCCGGGACGGGTCGGTGATCAGCTGCACCGCCGCGGCCGGCACCCGGTCGTGCCGTTCGAGCGCGCTGGCCAGCGCCGTCATGATCGCGCTGTTGGTCGCCATCGCCATCGACGAACCGCGCAGCACGGCGCAGTTGCCCGACTTCAGGCAGAGCGCGGCGACCTCCGCCGTCACGTTCGGCCGGGCCTCGTAGATGACCGCGACCACGCCCAGTGGTTCGCGGACCCGCTCGATCAGCAGGCCGTTCGGGCGCGTCCAGCCGCTGACCACCTGGCCGACCGGGTCGGGCAGGTCGACGATCGTGCGGATGGCCCGGACCAGACCGGCCATCCGCCGCTCGGTCAGGGTGAGCCGGTCGACCAGGGTCGGCGTGACGCCGTCCCGCCTGGCCCGTTCGACGTCGCGGACGTTCGCCTCGGCGATCGCGCCGCTGTGCGCCTCGATCGCGGCGGCCATGTCCAGCAGCACCGCGTTCTTCTCGGCCGTGGTCAGCTGCGTGACGGCGGCCGACGCGGCCGCGGCCGCCCGGCAGATCTCGGTCACGGACATGCCTAGTCCTCCACGATCTGTACGTAGTCGTGCTCGGCGACAAGGGTTGAGCTGGCCGGCCCGGCGGCCTCGGCGGCGGCCGAGTCGAGCCGGACGGCGCCGCGGGCGACCGGCCGGGCGTCGGCGCCGGCGAGGTCGACGACCTCGCCGGTGCGGAACGGGCCGCGCACCCGGGTGACGTGCCCGCGCAGCACCGGCCGCCCGCGCGCGATCGCCCGCAGCCCGGCCGCGTCGCAGCCGAGCGTGCCGCGCGGCGGCATCCGGAACGCCCGCCACAGCCGGCCGAGGTCCGGGGCCGCGGTCACCGGCCTTGGTTGGAACACCGTGCCCACCTGGTCGCCGCGGGCGGCGGCGACCAGCACGCCCGGATCGGTGGTGTCGGCGATGACCGTGCGGACCCCGGCGTAGGTGGCGATCCAGGACGCGCTCAGCTTCGTGGTCATCCCGCCGGTGCCCCCGTCGCCGACCGATCCGCCGGCGACGGCCTCGAGCTCCGGCGTGAGCCGCGGCACGCTGGCGATGTGGGTCGCGGCGCCGCCCAGCAGCGGGTTGCTGTCGTAGAGGCCCGACACGTTCGTCAGCAGCAGCAGCAGGCGCGCGCGGAGGAACCCGCTCAGCACCGCGGCGAGGACGTCGTTGTTGCGCACTCCCAGCGCGTCGTTCTCGTTGACGATCGGCACCAGGCCGAGCGCCAGCATGGTGGCCAGGGTGCCGCCGACGCCGGCATTGCGCTCCAGCTCGACCAGGTCGAAAGGAGTCAGCAGGAGCTGGCCGGCCACCAGCCCGCGTTCGGCGAAGCTGGTCTGCAGCGCGGAGTAGAGCACGCCCTGGCCCACCGCCGCGGCGACCTGCTGGGCCACCGGGTCGCCGCCGGCCAGCGCGGGGTGCCGGGTGCGGCCGACGGCGATCGCCCCGGAGGTGACGAGCACCGGCGCCAGGCCGGCCCGGATCCCCTCGTGCACAGTGTCGGCCAGCCGGTCGACCTTGACGGGGTCGACCTGGCCACCGGTCACCAGCGAGGACGTGCCGATCTTGAGTACCACCCGGTCGCCCGGGGTGGTTCCGCCGGCCGGCCGGCCGGCCGCGAGGACCGAGAGCGCCGGCCCGGCGGTGGTCGTCGAAGTGTCGGTCAGCATAGGTGCGCGCTCCACGCTCGATCGATGGAAGTGGTGCAACCGGGCCTCGCCTGGTGGCCTCGCCGGCTGTCCCGGCGGCGAGGGAGATGTTTCCGGCCCGGAATGTACTTTCGATGTTCTGGCGATACGCCGGCGCTGTACGCGCCGGGTCGGCCGGTCAGGCAATACATGTGACGGGCCACGCGCCGCGGAATCCGCGGTTATCAGAGTCGCTCGGGTGTGACATCGGCCGGACGACCATATGGCGTCCGCCATTCAGCCGAACTGGCCGAATACGGCTGCTTCCCGAACGGGCGCCAGACCCGCGCCATTGGGCAGGTTGCGGCCGGGTTCCTGACGGAGGGCCGGTGCTGAGGAGAACATCGGAATGCAATCGCTATTCGTTGAGTGAGGGGTAGATGTCGACGACGACGCCAATGGCCGGGACGTCGCCGATCCGTTTCCGCATCCTGGGCAGCCTCGAGTTCTTCGACGGCCGGCGATGGTCCCCGATCGGTGCGGCCAAGCAACGCACCCTGCTCGCGGCGCTGCTGCTGAGCGCGAACCAGGTGGTCCCGGCCGAGCGGCTGGTGTCGGAGCTGTGGACCGACCAGCCGCCGTCCAGCGCGGCCGGCCTGCTCGCCGGGTACGTGTGGCGGCTGCGCCGGCTGCTCGGCGACAGCACCGGCGAGGTCCTCATCACCCGGCCGCCGGGCTACCAGCTCGCCGTCCCGCCCGGGGCATTGGACGTGCACGAGTACGACGACCTGGTCGCCGCCGGCCGGGCCGGCCTGGCCGGCAACGACGTGGCCGCGGCGACCGACGCGTTCGGTGCCGCGCTCGGGCTGTGGCGCGGCGTGCCGCTGTCGGACGTGGCGCCCGCGCCGGCGGTGATGGCCGAGGCGGCGCGGCTGGAGGAGTCCCGGCTGGCGGTGCTGGAGTCCCGGCTCGGGGCCGAGATCCAGCTCGGCCGGCACGACACGCTGTTGCCCGAGCTGAAGCAGCTGGTGTCGGCGTACCCGCTGCGGGAGCGGCTGCACGGGCACCTGATGCTGACGCTGTACCGGTGCGGTCAGCAGGCCGAGGCCCTCGGCGCCTACCACGACCTCCGCCGCCTGCTGGTCAACGAGCTCGGCATCGAGCCCAGCAAGCCGCTGCGTGAGCTGCAGCAGCAGATCCTGCGGGAGGATCCGCTGCTGTCCGCGACGGTGGCCGACGACCGGTCGCCGGCGGCGCGGTCCGGCCCGGCCGGGCCGGCTGGCCCGGCGGGGCCGGGGCCCGTCGCCACGGGGCCGCCCGCGCCGGACGCCGAGCCGTTCGTCGAGCGTCCTGCCGAGCTGACCGCGACCGCCGGCCTGCTGGTACGCGGCGGCGTGTGCGCGGTCTACGGCGCGGCCGGCACCGGCAAGACCGCGCTCGCGCGGCAGGCGGCACGAGCGGTCGCGGCGCATTTCCCGGACGGCCGGCTGTGGTTGGACCTGCGTGCGTCGGCACCGCCGGGCGAGTCGCCGGTGCGCCCGGCCGAGGCGGCCCGGGCGCTGCTGCGGGCCGACGACCCGGCGGGCGACGTCCCCGACGACCCCGGCCGGGCGGTGGCCGGCTGGGCGGCCGCGATCGCCGGGCGGCGGGTGCTGGTCGTGCTCGACGACATCGCCGACGCCGATCAGGTGCGCGGCTTCCTCGCCCCGCCGCCGGGCTGCGCGGTGCTGGTCACCGGCCGGGCGCCGGTCGGTGCGGTGAGCGCGCGGCGGCAGGTCCGCCTCGGCCGCCTGCCGGTCGCCGCGTCGGTGGCCCTGCTGCGCGAGTCGCTCGCCCCCGGCCGGATCGACGCCGACCCGGCCGGCGCGGCCGACATCGCCCGGTTGTGCGAGTACCTGCCGCTGGCGCTGCGCGTCGCGGCGAACCGGCTGGCGCTGCGTCCGGAGTGGACGGTCGGTGACTTCGCCCACCGGTTGGCCGACCCGCGCCGCCGGCTGGACCTGCTCGCGTCCGGCGAGCAGAGCGTCCGCGACCGGCTCCAGGCCAGCGTCCGGCAGCTCGAGCGGGTCAGCGGCGGCCCGGCGGCCCGCACCGCGCTGTGCCTGCTCGGCACGCTGGACCTCGCGGTGGTCGGCGTGGACACGGTGGCCGCGCTGCTCGGCGAGCCGGAGCACGCGGCGCACCCGGTGGTCGAGCGGCTGGTCGACTCGGGGCTGGTCGACGCGCTGCGGCTGGACCTGTACCGGGTGCCCGACCTGGTGCGCCTGGTCGCCCGGGAGCAGCAGGACGCCGCGGTCGACCCCGCCGCCGGGGTGCGGCGGGTGATCGAGCACTACCTCGGGCTGGTCCGGGACCGCATCGGGCTGGTGCGCCGGGCGTCCGGGTCCGGGTCGGCGGCGGCCGTATCCGCCTGGTACCGCCGGGAGCTCGGCACCCTGCGCTCGCTGGCCGACCGGGATGACGGCGACCTGCTGCGGAAAGCCGTCGACGAATTGCGCTGGGCATTGTGGGAGGGCGGCTCGGTGGCGAGAGCCGACCGGTCGGAAGGGTTCGGACCGGCCGCCCGCCGCCCGGCCGGGAAAGGTGCCACAGCCGAGGTGAATCCGGAGAACATCGGCAGTACATGACCTTTCGAGAGCCTCTCTGCAGCGCCGGAACCACCGGCAGAGCAGCCAACCAAGATGACGTGGGGAACCGGGAATGACCGCACAGCTGGACCTTGACTCGACGATCGCCAAGTACGCCACGGTCAGTTTCGACGATTCCACCACCCTGCTGGACGCCGGCCTGGAGTCACTGTCGCTGCTGCGGCTCGCTGTGGAGGTCGCCACCGACGAAGACGCCGAGATCGACGCCGGCCGGCTGGTCGACGTCCACACCGTGGGCGATCTGAAAGTGTGGCTGCACAGCCTCGCCGCCGGTCCGGGCGACGGGGTGGACGCGTGACGGCGGCCAGCACCGAGCTCGCCCCCGGGCCGGCCGCCGCGGCGTCGCCGTTGCCGATCACGGAGTCCCAGAAGGGGCTGCTCGTGGTCGACACGCTGGTGCCGACCCGCGAGATCTACAACCAGATCATGCAATTCGACCTCGACCCGGCGATGTGCGTCCTGCCACCTGCCGGCCCGGGCGATCCCGCGCCGCCGCTCGCCGCCGCCGTGGCCGACGCGCTCGTCACCCTCGTCACCGTCCAGCCCGCGCTGCGCCAGGTCTTCACGCTGGTGCCGGAAATGCGCGGGGCGCTGCTGCCGCCGCCGGACCGGGCCGGGCTGCCGCTGGAGAGCCTCCGGGTCGCGCCCGCCGACTACGAGGACGGACTGGCGGAGATGGCGCGCCGGGTCGGCCGGCCGCCGTTCGAGCTGACCGTCGGCCCGCTCTACCGGTTCGGCTTCGTCGAGGCCACCGACGGCAGCGCGGCCGCGGTGCAGCTGTCCGCGCACCACATCGTCGGCGACGGCGTCTCGATCGGTCCGATCGTGCGCGACCTCGAGGCGGCGCTCACCGGCACCCTGACCGGTGCCGCGGTCGAGTCGCGCCGGGTGGAGCGGGAGACCGCGTTCGGTAAGGAGTTGCGGGCGCAGAACCGGGTGGCCGGGTCGGCGCAGACGGCGGCGAAGGCCGAAGCCTGGGCGCGGCGGCTGGTCGACGTGCCGCCGTTGGTGCTCTACCCGCGGCCGAACCGCCCGACCGAGACCGACTTCGCCGGCGCCCGGCTGTCCTGGCTGCTGGACCAGGGGGAGGCCGAGCAACTGCAGGCGACCTGCCGGCGGCTGAACATCACCCCGTTCGTCGCGCTGACCGGCATCTACGGCACGGTGCTGGCCCGGCACGGGGCCGTCTCCACCGTGCTGGTCGGCAGCCCGTTCGCGGCCCGCCGCACGATCGGCGCGTTCGACCTGTGCGGCTTCTTCGTCAACACGCTGCCGGTCACCGTCGAGGTCGACTGGCAGCGCACGGTCGACGACCATCTCGGCGGCACGGTGCGGGCCGCGGCCGACTACTGCCGGGCCAACGTCGACGTGACGTTCAACCAGCTGGTCGCGCGGGTCCAGCCGGACCGGCCGGCCAACCGCAACCCGCTGTTCGCCGCCATGCTCGCGATGCAGGACACGGTCGACGCCAGCTCGGCCGGGGCGGTCCGGGGCGTGCGCGAGCCGGGCAACGGCACCGCCAAGTTCGACCTGTGGCTCGGTGCTACCCCCCGGGACGGCCGCTGGCTGCTGGAGCTGGAGTACGACCGGAGCCTGATCCCGGCGGCCGTCGCCGGCGGGCTGCTCGATTCGCTGCGCACCGCGCTGCGGCGGGCGATCAGCGACGGCGGCTGCCGCCTCGCCGACCTCTTCGACGGGGCCGACGGGCCTCGGCCGCGCGGCGACGGCGTCGCGGTCCGGGTGCCGTTCCCGACGCTGAGCGAGTGGTTCGACGACACCGCGCGGCGGACGCCGGACGCACCGGCGATCGAGGACCCGGCCGGCCGGCTGACCTACGCCGACCTGGCCGCGGCCGCGGAACGGATCGCCGGTGGCCTGCGGCGGCACGGGGTCGGTCCCGGCAGCGTGGTGGGCCTGCACCTGGACAACCTCGGCGACACCACCGCGGCGATCCTCGCCGCGCTGCGCCGCGGCGCGGCGTACCTGCCGCTGGACTCCAGCCTGCCCACCGACCGGCTGGCCTACATGGTGGCCCAGGCCGGCTGCGGCGTGATCGTCGGCACCGGGCTGGACCTGGCCGGCGTGCCGTCGGTGGGCATCGAGGAGCTGGCCGGTGCCGACCCCGCACCGTCCGCGGCCGATCCCGGGTCCGCCGTGTACATCATGTTCACCTCCGGCTCGACCGGCCGGCCCAAGGGCGTCCAGCTGGGCCACCGGCCGTTGCTGAACCTGACCGCGTGGCAGCTCGCCGCGCTCGGCATGACCGGCACGAGCCGCTTCCTCCAGTACGCCCCGGCCGGCTTCGACGTCTCGTTCCAGGAGATCGTGCCCACGCTGCTGGCTGGCGGCACCGTGGTCTCCCGCGAGCCGGCGGACCGGCGTGACTTCCCCGCGCTGGTGCGCCGGGTCGCCGAGACCGCGGTGAGCCACGTCTACCTGCCGGTGGCCGCGCTGCGCCCGTTCGTGCAGAGCGCGCGTACCGCGGCCGCGCACCTGCCTGCGCTGCGCTACCTGTGCGTCTCCGGCGAGCAGCTGATCGTCGACGACGAGATCCGGCAGTTCTTCGTCGACCACCCCGACTGCGTGCTGGTGAACCACTACGGCCCGACCGAGACCCAGGCCGCGACCACGCGGCGGCTCGCCGGCGGTGACCCGGGGTGGCCGCGGCACGTCCCGATCGGGCTGGCGCTGCCGAACGTCGCCACACACGTGGTCGACGCGACCGGCCACCTGGCGCCGGTCGGGGTGCCCGGCGAGCTGTACCTCGGCGGGTCCGCGCCGGCAGACGGTTACGTCAACGACCCGGAGCGCACCGCGGCGGCGTTCCTGCCGGACCGGTTCGGTGCCGGGCCCGGCGCGGTGCTGTACCGGACCGGCGACGTGGTGGTGCAGGACGAGCACGGCGCGCTGGTCTACCTCGGCCGTGACGACACGCAGCTGAAGATCCGCGGCCACCGGGTGGAGCTCGGCGAGCTGGAGGCCGTCGCCACCGGGGCGCCCGGCGTCCGGCAGGCCGTGGCCACCGCCCGCGGCGACGGCGCGGACCGGGAGCTGGTGCTGTTCCTGGCACCCGAGCCGGCCGGGTCGATCGACCACGACGCGGTGCGCCGGGCGCTGACCGGGGCGCTGCCCGCGTACATGGTGCCGGCCCGGATCTTCGAGCTGGACCAGGTGCCGACCACGGCCGCCGGCAAGACCGACCGCCGGGCGCTGACCACGCTGGCCGACCGGCTGGTCGCCGACCAGCGCACCGACGCGCCCGCCGGGGCACCGGCCGGGTACGCCGACGAGGTCGAGCGCGCGATCGCGGAGATCTGGTCGACCGTGCTGACCGTGCCGGTGGTGGAACGGGACCGGCCGGTGACCGAGTACGGCGCGCACTCGCTGAACATCTTCGCCGCGCTCGGCCAGGTTCAGCAGCATTTCGGGGTGGCCGTCCAACCGGTGGACTTCTTCCGCTCGCCCACGGTCGCCACCCTCGCCGCGCTGGTGCGCGCGGGCGGTGGGGCGTGACGAACCCGACCCTGCCGGGCCGGCTGATCACGCTGGTGCGGCGCAAGGAGCGGCCGGCGTGCGTGCTGCTGCCCGGCGCCGGCGGCGGCCTCAACCCCTACCTGCGGCTCGCCTCGTTCCTCGGCCAGACCCACAGCGTGCACGCGGTCCGCGCGGCCGGGCTGCTGCCGGGCGAGGCGCCGGAGGAGACCGTCGCGCAGATGGCCGACTCGGTGCTCGACGCCCTGCACGAGCACGCGATCGTGCCGGAGCTGGTGTTCGGCTGGTCGCTGGGCGGCACGGTCGGCTGGGAGCTGTGCGTCCGGCTGGCCGCGGCCGGGCAGCGGCCCGACCTCGTGATCGTGGACAGCTCGCCGCTGCCCCGACCGTCCACTGTGGACGAGGACAGCCGGATCCGGGACACGATCGTGGCGATGCTCGGGCCGCGGCCGGATCCGCTGACCATCGAGCGGGTGCTGGCGACCTTCCGGGCGCAGGTGGCGGCGCTGGTCGACTACCGGACCGAGCGTGCCTACGCCGGCCGGGTGCTGCTGCTGATGTGCTCCGACGACGACATCGCCGGGCGGGACGCGTCGGTGCGGCGCTGGCAGGAACTCGCGCCGGACGTGCGCACCGGCACGCTGGACGCCGGCCACTTCACCGTGTTCGAGCCGGATCACCTGGCACAGTTGACCGGCCGGATCGCCGACTTCCTCCGGGTACCCGCGGAGTCCGGGCGGTGAGCCCGGCCCTGGCCGTGGTCAGCGGCGGCACCCGCGGGATCGGGCTGGCCTTCAGCCGCCGGCTGGTCAAGCTGGGCTACCGGGTGGTGGCGCTCTACCACTCCGACGCCGCGGCCGCGCGGGCCGCCGTCGCCGAGCTGGGGCCGGCGCTGGAGGCGGTCCGGGTCGACGTCGCCGACGCCGCCGCGGTGGCCGCTGCCGCCGACACCGTGCTGTCCGCGCACGGCTCGCCGGCGGTGCTGGTCAACAACGCCGGGATCAACGTGGACCGGCCGTTCCTCGAGTTGAGCGTCGAGGACTGGCGCCGGGTGCTGGATACCAACCTGTCCGGCGCGTTCTACCTGACCCGCGTGCTGGTGCCGGCGATGCTGGCCGACCCGGCCGGTGGCGTGATCGTCAACGTCGGCGCGACCACCGGCATCCGCCCGCGGCGCGACGGCGCCAACTACTGCGCCAGCAAGGCCGGCCTGCTCCAGCTCACCAAGTGCCTGGCGCTGGAGCTGGCGCCGGCCATCCGGGTCAACTGCCTGATCCCGGGCATGACCGAGACGGACGAGCTGGTGACGAGGTTCCGGCTGGACGACCCGGCCGGGCGGGCAGCGGCGGTCGCCGACATCCCGCAGGGGCGCATCGGCAGCACCGAGGAGATCGCCGACGCGCTGGAGTTCCTCGTCGGCCCGGGCAGCGCGTACCTGACCGGGCAGAAGATCGTCGTGGACGGCGGGCAGTTCATGTGGTGAGCCTCACGGCCGCGCTGCCCACCCGCGACCGGCTGTGGTCGCCGGTGCTGGACGACGTGCGGGCGCCCGCGCTGGACTGCCTGCAGGCCAACCTGGCCGTACTCGCCGACCGCGAGCACGGCGCCGGCAGCCACCTCGCGCTCGGCGCGCTGCTCCGGTTCTCCACTGTGGACGGTCCCGGCGGCGTGCCGGCGGTGACCGCCCCGGTCGGCCGCCGGCTGGCCGAGGCGCGTGACCTGCTCGGCCTGACGGTGACCCGGCGATGGGACGGGCTGGACGGGCCGGCGCTGCGGCAGCTCGCGGCCGGGACCGGCCCGCTGTACGTGGTGGCCGACACCTACCGGCTCAGCTGGCTGCCCGACGCCGGCCAGCGGCATCTGGAGCACAGCTTCCTGCTGGTCCGACCGGACACGGTGGTGGACGCCTACCACGACGACAACCCGTGGGGGGCGGCCCGCCCGGGGGTGTGGCGGCTGCCCGCCGCCGAGCTGGACGCGGCGGTGCCGGCGGCCACCGCGCTGCTCATCTCGCCGGGGCCGGTGCCACCGGTCGATCCCGGCACCGTGATCGCGGCGAACGCGGCGGCGTTGGCGGCCGCGGGGCCGGCCATCGAGTCCTATCTGGACAGCGTGGTCGCGGGGGCCGGCGCCGGTGCGGGTGCCGGCGCCGGTGACCGCGGCGCGGCCGAGCAGGTCGTGCTGGACGGGTGGCTGCTCGGCCGGTCCCGGCTGCTTCACGCGGCCTGGCTGCGCACCGCCGCCGGCGTGCCCGCGGACGCGGCGGACGCGGCGGACGAGCACGCGCGGGCCTGGCTCGCGCTCGCGTCCCAGACCTACGTGGCGATGCGGCGGGCGCAGCGGTCCGGCGGGTTGCCCGGCGCCGTCGTCGACGAACTGGCCCGGCTGCTGCACGGCGATGTCGCGTTGGCCGAGCTGCTGGCCGAGCGGGTTCCCGCCGCCGCCCCGGCCCCGGCCGTGCCGGCGGCCGCCGTGCCGGCGGCCGCCGTGCCGGCCGCCGCGGCGCCGGCCGCCGCGACCGGCGGCGTGACCGCCCGCGCGGACGACACGGACGATACGGACGACGCCGACGACGCTGCCGACGACGCGGCCGGCGGGGCCCCGGCCGAACCGGCCCTCGCCGCCGGCGGGGCGGACCCCGGCGATGATGTGCGCGCCGTGGTGGTGGGCACGATCGGCGCGGTGCTGCGGGTGGACGCCGTGGACACGATCACCAGCCGGCCGCTGCGCGAGCTGCCCAACTACAGCTCGTTCCGGCTGCTCGACATCATCGACCAGGTCGAGGAGCGCCTCGGCGTGCAGCTCGACGCCGACGACCTCACCCCGGCGACGCTGCGCGACGCCGGGTCACTGGCCGCGGCGTTCGCCCGGCACCGGCGGCGGTCCCGGTGATCAGCGCGCAGGTCGCCACGGGCGTGCACGTCGGGGTGGCGGAGCTGTCCACTATGGACGGACGGGCGCCGCACCCGGGGGACGCGCGGGCCGCCGCCGCGCTGCCCGCGCGGCGGGCCGCCGAGTACGTCGCCGCGCGGTCCGTGCTGCGCCGGCTGCTGGCCGACGTGGCCGGTCCGGCCGCCGCCCGGCTGTCGATCGGCGCCCGGCCGGGCGGTCAGCCGTACCTGCCGGGCCGGCCGGATCTCGCGGTCAGCCTCTCGCACGGCGGCGGGTGGGTCGCCGCGGCGCTCGGCGTCGGCGCGGCCGTCGGGGTCGACGTGCAGGCGCCGGAGCCGGTGAGCACCGGCCTGTTGCGCCGCTGCTGCACGCCCGCCGCCCGGGCCGAACTGGCCGGGCTGCCGGTCCCGGCGCGCGACCGGGAGTTCGCCCGCATCTGGACGGTGCAGGAGGCCTGCGTCAAGGCGGCCGGGGTGGGCCTGGCCGGCCGGCCGTGGACGATCCCGGTCGGGGTCGGCCAGCGCACCGGAAGCTGGCGGCACTACCGCTGGCAGAGCGTGCCCGGCTGCCGGGCCGTGCCGGCGAGCTGCGCGTACCAGCAGGCGCCGGGGTAGCCGTCGCGCCAGATCCACATTTCTTCGACATCACCGCCAGCCCGCGCTGGGAGAGGGAAACCGGATGACGATCCGCACGACACGCACGCTCTACGACTGGTTCCTGGCATCCGCCGAGAAGTACCCGGACGGGCTGGCGCTGGAGGTGCTGACCACCGCGCTGACGTACGCCGAGCTGCGGGCGGCGGTCGAGCGCGCGTCCGCGGCGATGCACGACGCGCTGGGCCGGCCGCCGACCCGGGTCGGCCTGCTCACCTCGCGCAGCCTGGTCGGCTACGTGGCCTACCTGGCCGCCCAGCGGCTGGGCGCGGCCTGCGTGCCGCTGAACCCGGCCACCCCGGCCGCCCGGAACCTGGCGATCACCGCCGACGCCGGCCTGGACCTGACCGTGGTGGACGACACCTCCGGCGACGGGCTGGCGGAGTACCGGGCGGCTTCCGGCGTGCGGCTGCTGGACGTCACCGGCGACGGGCCGCGCCGGTGGCTGGACCCGGCCGCGGGCGGCACCGCTATCCCGCCGCGGGTCGAGCGGGGGCCTGACGACATCGCCTACATCATCTACACCAGCGGTACGACCGGGAAGCCGAAGGGCGTGCCGACGACGCACGCGAACGTGTCCGCGTTCCTCGGCCACGTCATCCCGTGGTACTTCCTCGAAGCCGGCTGCCGCGTCTCGCAGACCTTCGAGATGTCCTTCGACGGCTCGATCGTGGAGATCTTCGGCACCTGGGGCTCCGGCGCGACGCTGTGTGTCGCCCAGCACGGGGATGTCTTCACCCCGGTCAAGTTCGTCAAGGCCAAGCGGCTCACCCACTGGATGTCGGTGCCCTCGCTGATCTCCTTCGCCAAGCGGCTGCGGGCGCTGGCCCCGGGCAGCATGCCGCAGCTGCGCGGTGGCTTCTTCGGCGGCGAGGCGCTCACCCTGGAGCAGGTCGAGGCGTGGTCGGCGGCCGCGCCGAACGCCCGCATCTTCAACTGCTACGGACCGACCGAGACCACGGTCACCGTCACCGCGTACCGGGTGCCGCTCGACCCGGCGCACTGGCCGGTCACATCCAACCGGTCGATGCCGATCGGTGAGCTCTACCCGCACCTGGAGTACGTCCTGCTGGACGCCGACTTCCGCCCCGGCGACGACGGGGAGCTGTGCGTCCGCGGCTCCCAGCGGTTCCCCGGCTACCTCGACCCGAGCGAGAACGCCGGCCGGTTCGTGTCGTTCGACGGCGAGCAGGCGTGGTTGTACGACGGCCGGGAGCCGCTGACCGCCGAGCACTGGTACCGCACCGGCGACCGGGTCCGGCGCGAGGACGGCGAACTGGTGCACCTGGGCCGGATCGACGATCAGATCAAGGTCCGGGGCAACCGGGTGGAGCTCGGCGAGATCGAGTCGGCGCTGCGCAAGCATCCGGCGATCGCCGAGGTTGTCGTCCTCACGCCTCCCGGGCCGGACGGCGAGATCGACCTGCACGCCGTCTACACCGGCGAGGAGGTCGCCGACGCCGACTTCGCCCGGCTGATCGAGGACCTGCCGATGTACATGCATCCGCGCGGCTTCCACCACCGCGACGAGATCCCGCTGACCACCGTGGGCAAGGTGGACCGCAAGCGGCTGACCGAGCAGTTCGTGCCCTCGGCCCGGCCGTGAGCCGCTGAACCGGGCCCGACCCACCGCCGCGACCGCTGACTGCCCCGCCGAAGGAAGGCCACGATGTCCGCACCGACGTTGACCCCGGCGTTCACGGTCCCGGCCACCGCGATGCAGGAGGCGTTGTGGTGGGTGCACCAGCGCGCGAAGAACCAGTCCGTCTACAACCTGACCTGGCGGCTGGCCTGCGCGGCCGGGCTGGACGCCGACGCGCTCGCGTCCGCCTGGCAGGCCGTCGTGGACCGGCACGAGGCGCTGCGCACCGCGGTGATCCAGCAGGACGGGCAGATCCGGCTGACCGTGCTGCCGCGGGCCACCGCGCGGCTGCAGTGGGTCGAGGTGGACGACCCCGGCACCGTCCCGGTCGGCACGCTGCTGCGGCTGCTCGCCGAGGAGGTGCACGAGCAGTCGCTCCCGCTCGAGGTGGCGCCGCTGGCCCGGCTGACGATGGTGCGGGTCGGCACCGAGCATGAGCTGGTGCTCACCGTGCATCACGTGGTGCTCGACGGCTGGGCCATCCAGCTGCTGTTCACCGACCTGTCCGCGGCGTACGAGGCCGCCGTCGACGACGACCAGCCGAGCTTCGGCACCGAGCCGGTGCCGTTCTCGGTCTACGCCCGGGAGTCGATCGCCGCGCGGGACAGCGGTGACTGGCAGGCCAGCCTGGACTACTGGCGCGAAGCGCTGGCCGGTGCGGTGTCGACGACCGTGGTGGCCGACCGGAACAGCTACGTCGGCACCGGCGCGGCCGGCGTGACGCTCCGGTACGCGTTCAGCCCGGATGCGGCCGACGGGGTCGCCGCGTTGATGCGGGCCACGTTCGCCACCCCGTTCGCGGTCGTGCTCGCCGCCCTGGAGATCGTGCTGGCCCGCGGCGGCGCCGGCCCGGACGTCGCGCTCGGCGTGGTGGTGGCCAACCGGATGAGCCAGCGCGACCAGGAACTGGTCGGCTACCTGGCCAACCTCTGCATCGCCCGCGCGCACATCGGGGCCGAGGACACCGTGCTCGACGTGGTCGGCCGGTCCCGGGACGCGATGTGGGCGATGCTGAGCCACCAGGGGGTGCCGTATCCGGTGGTCTTCGGCGCGCTGCCCGAATCGACGCAGGCGATGCTGAACGACTACGCACCACTGCTGCTGAACTACCTCGGACCGATCGGTGCCGGCCTGCGCCTCGGCGACGTCGACATGTCGCTGCACCGGACCCCCAACCGGGCGGCCCGTTCGGACATCGCGATCGCGTTCTGGGACGCCGCTGACGGCTACCTCGCCGAGATCGAATACAACACCGGCCGGTACGACCAGGAGACCGTGTTGCGGCTGCTGCACGACCTCGACGCGGTCCTGGCCCTCGGGGCCACCGGCCCGCGGCTGCCGGTGGCCTCGGTCGAGGTGCGGTCCCGGTCGGCGGCCGGCCATGTCGACCACAGGCCGGCCCGGCCGACCTCGGCCGGCGCCGCGGCGATGCCGGAATCGGCCACCTGGGAGCGGGTCTCCCGGGTGTGGGCCGACGTGCTCGCCGCCCCGCCGAGCGGCCCGGACGAGGACTTCTTCACCGTCGGCGGCCGCTCGCTGAAGGTCATCCAGCTCGCCGCCGCGATCGAGGCGGAGACCGGCAGTTCGATCGACCTGATCACCTGGCTGGCCGAGCCGACCCCGCGGCGCCTGGTCGCCCAGCTCGCCGCGGCCGGTGCGAACCCGGCCGGCGACGATCCGGCCGGCTCGGTGGCCAGCACGCTGGTGCGGCTGCGCGACGGCGACGGGCCACACCTGCATCTCGTGCACGGCGCCGGCGGCAGCCCGCAGGACTACCGGGACCTGCTCGCCGCGCTGCCGGCGCACTGGCGGGTGACCCTCTCCCAGGAACGCGAGCCGCTGCGGACCGTGCCGGCGATGGCCGTGCGCTACCGGGCCGACCTGGACGCGGCCGGCCTGCGCCCGGACGTCCTGGCCGGCTGGTCGATGGGCGCCCAGATCTGTTACGAGCTGGCGACCGGTTACCCCGCTCCGGCGCCCGCGCTGGCGCTGCTGGACGGGGCGCCGCCGGTCGGCTACGAACGCGACGGCGACACCGAGCGGCTGCGGCTGCAGGCGTTCGCGGCCAGCATGGGCGGCTCGCTCGGCGTCGAGACGGACGGGACGGCCCCGCGCACCGGCGGCGAGAACCCCGAGCTGGCGATGCGGGCGCTGGCCGCGTACCTGGGCGGCCTGGGTCAACCCGTGCCGGTCCGCACGCTCGTCGAACGGTGGGACACCTACCGCCGGCACACCGATGCGGTCGCGGCCTTCGTCAAGGCTGAGCCGGTGCGCGCCCGCACCCTGCTGGTGGGCGCCGAGCTGTGGGATGTCCAGCTCGACCAGTGGGCGGAGCGGATCGAGCCGGCGCCGCGCCGGCTGCGGATACCGACCGACCACTTCGGCGTGCTGCACGGCCCCGCCGCCGCGGCGGTCTCGGCCGCCATCCAGGAACTCTGCGACTAGCCCGGCCGGAACCCACCGGGCGCCCGGAGCCCGCCGGCCGCCGGAGCTTGCCGGGCGCCCGATCGGGGTGGCGGTCAGTCGCCGGCGGCGTCGAGCTCGGCGGCGAGCCGGCGGCGGTCGACCTTGCCGCTCGCGTTCACCGGGAACCTGTCGACGTACCGGATCCGGGCCGGCACCATGTACGCCGGCAGCCGCCGGCCGACCGCGCCGGCCAGCTCCCCGGCGTCCAACGGCCGGCCGGTGTAGCCGGCCCGCAGCTCCAACTCGCCGTTGCCGGCCGGCACGGGCAGCACGACGACGTCGTGGATGGCCGGATGCTCGCGCAGCACGGATTCGATCTCACCGAGCTCGATGCGGTAGCCGTGGATCTTGACCTGGTCGTCGAGCCGGCCCAGGTGCACCAGCTCGCCGCCCTCGACCCGGACCCGGTCCCCGGTCCGGTACCAGTCCCCGGCGACCGGCGTGCCGTCGGTCACCGTCGCCCGCGCGTCGGCGTAGCGCACGAACCGGGCCCGGTCGCAGGCCGGGTCGAGGTACCCGTCGAACCGCTGCGGCCCCCGGACGCACAGCTCGCCGTCCTCGCCGGCGCGCCCGTCCTCGGTCACGATCAGGCCGTCCAGGTGGGGGTAGACGCTGCCGATAGGCACGGTGCCGTTCGACGTCCGCGGCCACAGTTCCGGATCGGCGGGCAGGCGGTAGCCGGTGCAGGTGATGGTGAGTTCGGTCGGACCGTAGAGGTTCTCCAGCGTGCTGCCCGGGGCGGCGGCCGCCCAGTCGCGCGCCTGCGTCAGCGTCAGCTGCTCACCGGCGAACAGGCTCCACCGCAGGGTGGGCATGCTGCCGGGGCGCAGGCCACGCAGCCGCCGGGCGATCGATACCACCGACGGCACCGAGAACCAGTGGGTGATCCCGTTGGCGGCGACGAACCGCGCCGGGGTGAGCAGGTCGCCCGGCTGCGGCACCACCAGCGTGGCACCGGAGCTCCAGGCGACGAACATGTCGAACACCGACGGGTCGAAGGTCAGGTCGAAGGTCTGGGAGAGCCGGCAGCCCGGCCCGACCTGGTAGCGGTCGACGCAGAAGCCCACGTAGGCGGCCAGGTTGCGGTGCCGGATCGGTACCCCCTTCGGCGCACCGGTGGAGCCGGAGGTGAACAGCGTGTACGCGACGTCCGCCGGAGTGCCGGCGTACGGCTCCGGCCATGGCGCCGGCAGCAGCGCCGGCCACCGCACCGGCCCCGGCTCCGGGCCGGACCCCGGCCCGGACTCCGCGCCGGAGAGCAGCCGGAGCGCCGTCATGGCGGTGCCGGCCGCCACGTCGTCGGCCTGCGCCGCGCCCGCCTCGTCGACCACGAGCACGTCGACCGCGGCCGCGACGCACATCGCCCGGTTGCGGTCGGCCGGGAAGGACGGGTTGAGCGGGACGACGGTCGCGCCGAGCCGCAGGGCGGCCAGATACCCGGCGTACGTGGCGAGGCTGCGGGCGCCGAGCAACCCGACCGCGACCGGTCGGCGACCCGCGGCGTCGACCAGCGCCGCGGCGAGCCGCTCGGCCAGCACGAGGAGCTCCCGGTAGCTGACCGCGTCCGCGTGCACCTCGATCGCCGCGGCCTCCGGATGGCGCTGGGCGGCGGCCCGGAACCAGGTGAACAGCGTCCCGGCCGGGTCGCCGGCGCGGGCCGGACCGCCCGCCCCCGCGGTCAGCGGTGGGGTCTGTGCCGGCGTGGTCACCAGGACGCGGTTCACGCGGTGACCTCCGCCGGCTCAGGGCGGTCGACCGGCGCCAGCGCTTCGACGGTGATCACCCGCAGGAACGGGTAGACCAGCAGCGCGCAGATGACCGCGAACACGCCGAACGCCAGCCGGTAGCTGAACAGCTGCGCCAGCACGCCGGCGATCGCGGCCGCCACCGGGGTCATCCCCCAGGCGATGAGACGGCTGGCGGCGCTGAACCGGCCGAGCAGCTCGTTGGGCACCAGCGACTGGATGATGACCCGGGAGTTGACCGTCCACATCGTCCCGCCGGCGCCGGCGAAGAACGCCGCGGCGCCGATCGCCCATGCGCTCGTCGGCGCCGACGGCAGCGCGGCCGGCAGGCCGACGAGCAGCACGGTGCCGATGATGTCGATGAACATCGACCACCGCCGGCCGAGCAGGCGGTTGACCGGCCCGACGAGCACCGTGCCGATCACGCCGCCGGCGCCGAGGCTGGTGAGCAGAAAACCGTACTGCCGCGAGACGAGCCCCAGCGGCCCGCCGACCGCGTAGCCCGGCAGGATGGCGTACCAGGCCGCCCAGCAGCCGGCCATGATCGTGATGAGCAGCGCCATCGCCCGCAGCAGCTGGTTGGTCCAGAGGAACCGCAGGCCTTCGCCGATCTCCACGTGGGCCGGCCGGCGTTCCGCGCCGGACCGCACCGAGAAGTTGCCGACGAGCAGCGCGAGCAGCACGGCGCCGGCGATGTAGACCAGGCCCGTCGCGCCGAGCGCGATCGTGAAGCCGGCCGCCACCAGGAAGCCGCCGATCGGCGCGCCGATGAAGCTGAAGCTGACGTACTCGGTCGCGGTCATCCGCGCGGTGACCTTCTGCCAGCGCGATTTCGGGACCGCGGCGGGGATGATCGACGCGGCGGCGATCTGGGCGACCACCTCCGCGACGCCGAGAGCCAGCGCGACGGCGTACAGGAGCACCAGGCTGGTCATGTCGGCGGCGACAGCGACCAGCAGCGCCCCGACCGAGACCAGCCGGGCCAGCTCGGCACCGAGCATCAGGCTGCGCCGGTTCATCCGATCCACCAGCACGCCGACGTGCAGCGCGATCAACAGCCACGGCAGCGTCATCATGATCGCCACGCCGGCGATCAGCGCCGGCGACCGGGTGAGCTGGACGGCCAACAGCGGGAGGGAAACCCGGGCCACCGCGTCGGCGGTGTTCGTCGTGCCGGTGAACAGGATCAGCAGTCGTTCGTTGCGTCGGGGCGGCGCGTCGTCGGGCGTTCGCACAGGTCGATCCGCGGTTGCGGAACCTGGCGGGGAACTTCCCGACATGGTGCCTCCTGCAGGCAGGTGAAAGTGGCGGCGCCACAACAGTCGCCGCGATTCTCAGGCGACCCGGTGAGGCTGTCAAGAAAGTATTCCATAACACATCCGGCAGAGTGGCCAGGGGCGACTGCGAGAACATCGAAATTCCAACTCCCCGGCCCTTCTGGAATCTTGCTCGTTCGGGTGACCAGGCTGCCCGAAGGGGCGACGAACATCCGCATGAAGGGGCTATGAATAGAACTCGAAACGACTGACCGAACGTGGCCGTGCGTTAGGCTTGCGTGTCGGGAGTGACGCCAGCGGTGCCCGGCGTCAAGTAGTCGGGGTTCTCGAAAGGACTGACGCATGCCCAATGTCGCGCTACCGGCGGCAGACCTCGTCACGGCAGCTGTCGCGGATTTCGCCAGCAGCGATCCATATCGCGCGCAGCCATCGCCGTACATTCGCCACAACCCTTACCACAGGCCGCTGGACGTCGCCCGGCTGGCCGCGATCGACTGGGCCCGGCCGCTGACCGAGGCGGAGTTCGCCTCCGACTCCAGCCTCCTGGCCAATCGCTTTCTGATGAACGTCTACGAGAGCGATGCGCTATTTCTCCCGGCGGACGGGCTGCACGGCAAGGAGCGCAGTTTCGAGGCGTTCTACAGCACCCGGAACCGCCAACTGGCCGATCAGGCGAGGCCTGCCGTAGAGCGGTACGCGCTGGGCTTTCTGGAGGACAGCGTCAAGGTCACGGGCTCGTGGGAGCCGGACGCCGCGCTGGCGCACCTGGAGCGCTCGATCGACGAGGCGGTCCACGCGGAGCGGCCGGTGCTGGACGCGATCGCGGCCGCCGCCGACCCACGCCGTGCGGCCGAGATGCTTATAGCCCAAATGGCTCTGGATGGCCTGACCGAGGCGACCGCGATGTCGCAGAACCTCGGCGGCGCATTCGGCCCCGAACAGAGCGAACTCTTCAAGATCTTTGTCGACGAGTTCGGCTACGGCGTTTTCGCGGCCAAACACAGCACGCTGTTCACCGACCTCTGCGCGAGCATCGGGATGGCCGCCGAGCCGCACCACTACTGGTTCTTCTACCTGCCCACCTCGATCGCCGCGAACAACTACTTCTACACGGTCACCCGCAACCGCACCGAGTTCTTCCGGTACATAGGTGCGATGGCGCTGCTGGAGGCCACGTTCGCGCCGTGGTTCGCCGCGCTCGCCGGCACGCTGGGCAAGGTCTACGGCGACGGCGTCGATACCAGGTACTGCGATGAGCACGCACACATCGACCAGCATCACGGCCGAATGGCGGTGCATGACCTACTCCTCCCACTCGCCCGGAAACACGGCCGGGTGGCCGCGCACGGGCTGATTCGGGGTGTAGAGGAGATTAGGCTGATTGGCGCGCTCGCCGACGCCGACCTGCTCGCCCAACTCCGGTGGATACCCGAGACGCACGCGTTCAGCCCGTCGACCGTGGCCGGCACGACGAGGGAGCTGACCGCGGGTACTCCGTTTGAGACGCAGGTCGCCACTGAGGGCACTCTGCTCAACGTCCGCGGCGGCCAGGTGGACGTGTACTGGAGCGCCACCGGCACACCACTCCGCCTGACCGCCGGCCACGCGGTGCACGTCCCGCGGGGTCGCCTGTACGGCATGCAGGCCGCGGCGGACGCGACCGTCGTCGTGAGCCCGGAGCGGTGAGCACGCTGGTCCGCGTCGAGCTGAACTGGCCCGAGCAGAACACGGTGATCCTCGGCGAGGACCACTACTTCGTGATGCTCCGCGAGGGCGCGGTGCACCTGATCACCAGCAGGTGTCCGCACCGCGGCGGTCCACTGCACCTGGGAGACGTGCAGGAGGGCCGGTTGCGGTGCCCCTGGCACGGCAGCACGTTCCGGGTGGACCGGCTGTGCGCCCGGAGCGTCTCGACCGTGCAACGCGGCGGTCAGGTGATCGCCTACATCCCCGCTCCGGAGCAGGCCGCGCCGGTAGCGACCCACACGATGGTCCTAGCCAGGTGAGGCATTCAGTGCAGGCTGCATCCGAGTCCACCCTCGCCGGATCGAACGGCATCGTCGCCGACTCGTCGCTGTCGCTACAGACCGCCGGCGAGGCCCACTCGGTGGCGGCGCTTCTCACGCTCGGCCGCGCGGCGATAGCGCAGCACGACTATTCCGCCGCCATCGGCTACCTGGCCCGCGCCGAGTCGCTCGCCGGTGCGGACGACCCGATCCCGGGGCGGCTGCTCAACCGCGTGATCCGCCGCCTGGTGCCACGGTGGCACTTCGCCATGATCAACGACCACCGGCGCAACGCCGCGTACGAGGCGGCGATCGCGGCGACGGTGCGCCCCGGCGATCTGGTTCTCGACATCGGCACCGGCAGCGGCCTGCTGGCCCTGCTCGCCGCGCAGGCGGGGGCGGGGCTCGTCATCAGCTGCGAGGCCGAGCCGGTGATCGCGGACGTGGCGCGGCAGATCGTCGCGGCGAACGGGTACCAGGACCGCGTCCGGGTGGTCGACGGCCTGTCCACCAACCTGCGGGTGGGGGTCGATCTGCCGGCGCCCGCCGACGTGCTCGTGACCGAGATCTTCGACTGCGGGCTGCTCGGCGAGAATGTGCTGCCGACCGTCGAGCACGCCCGCCGGGAACTGCTCGCCGACGGCGCCAGAATCCTGCCGGGGCGGGCACGCCTGTGGGGGCAGTTGGTATCCAGCGACAACATCCGGTCGCACAACTACGTGTCGACCGCGTGCGGGTTCGACGTCAGCACGTTCAACCAGTTCAGGTCCCTCGAGTACTTCGACACCTATCTGGAGAACTACCCGCACCAGGCGCTCACGTCGCCCTTCCCGCTGCTGGACGTCGACTTCAACGTCGACTGCCCGCCGGCGCGCGAGGTGATCAAGGCGGTGCCGGCGGCGAACGGCGATTGCGACGCGATCGCGATCTGGTTCGAGTTGGACCTGGCGCCGGGCGTATCGCTGTCCACCGGGCCCGAGCAGCGCGGCAACCACTGGCGGCAGGCGATCCAGACGTTCGACGTGCCGTTCCGCTGCGAGACGGGTCGACCGGTGGCGCTGCAGGTGCAGCACGACCGGGAACGGGTTCTGGTCATGGCCGACGGCGACCTCGCGCCGCCGCCCGCCCGCGGCACTGTCGACTTCATGATGTGACCGCCGGGCGCGGGGTCGGCCGATCAGGTCTGAGGCAACTCGGCGACCTGATCGGCCGACCCGCGTCACACGACCGGACGACCAACCGTGCCGCGAGTCAGGTGACCGCCCGGGCGGCCGACCCGGGCGGGCGGTGGGCGGGCTCAATGGCGCTGTCCGCGGCGAGCCGGCGGTCCCAGTAGTCCTGGGCGGGCTCCCGCCATCGCTGATGGTTGTCGTGGAAGAGCCGGGCGGCGGTCACACCGCTCCAGTTCCGTGGCAGCAGCCGCCGCGGCAGCCGGGGGTCGAGGAACGGGAACCTGCGCCACTCGTGCACCAGCCGGGTCTGTTGGTAGAGCACGGCCGCGCCGGTGGCCGGCCCCAGTCCGGTGAAGTCGTCGATGAAACGCTCGTAGCGCTCCTCGACGTCAGTCAGGTCCCACGCGCGCGCCACCAGCGCGTCTTCGGCGCCGACCTGCCCGTACCGGGCCAGGAACGACATGGCCGGAGCGTCCGGCGTGAGCTCGGCGACGATCTGCTTCGCCTCGGGCTCCCGCTCGCTGTGCGGGCTGATCCACGCACCCGCCGCCGGCGAGCCGAACCCGGCCCAGGTGAGCCGGGTGCGCAGCTGGTGGCGCAGGTCGCGCTGGCTCTCCGGGACCGAGACCAGCAGCACGACCCAGATGCCGTCCCAGTCGGACTCGTCCCGGCCGAACGTGTAGATGCGCTGTGCCCCCTCGGTCAGCAGCCGGCGGCCCGGCGGGGTCAGCGACCAGCGCACCCGCCGGCCGGCCCGCTCGGACACCAGCCAGCCCTCGGCCGCGGTCCGGGTCAGCGCCTGCCGCGCCGACTTGTCCTCGACGTCGAACAGGCCGAGCGTCTCGACCAGCGTCGAGGTCCACGCCGGCTGGTCGCGCGGCAGCATGTATTCGCCCAGGATCGTCATCAGCAGCGAGCGCGCGCTGGCGTGGCTGACCTCGCGCCGCCTGCTGACGACCGGCCGCCTAGCGTCGGCCGGCATCCATCACCGGCACGGGGCGTCGCTGGTGCTGGATGGTTCCTCCAACCTCGTGGCCGGCTGCTCGCGCCGCCGCTACGGCATGGTAGCCCCGGCACCGCCGGCAACGGGTGCGGCGGCCGCACCACCCCCGGCGAGACGGACACGGTGGACCCGGCTCGATCGCGCGGACAATGTACTACGAAAACGTTGACATCAATCATTAATTTGTAGGAGATTACGAGTCCGGCCCGGGCGGCGCGGCGGCGTCACCTGCCGGCGCCCCGCCGCCTGGGGCCGTTCCGGCACGGCCACCGCGAGGAGGCGCCAGTGTTGACGAAAGGTCGGATCCTCTCCCTAGCGCTCGTCGGGCTGGTCGCCGCGGGCATCAACCCCGCGGCGGCGACCGCGGGATCGGCCGGCGGCGGCGCTGACCGTCCCGGCTGCGCGACGGCGTCGCTGGCCCGCGCGGTGCGGCTGCCCGCGGTCACGGTCGTCTCGGCCGCCCCGAACACCGGCGGGACGTTCCGCCCGCCCGGCAGCCCCGTCGCGCTCACCGGGCTGCCGGCGTTCTGCGACGTCGTGCTCAGCCGCGCCAGCGCCGACGGGCACCCGATCACGGTCGAGCTGTGGCTGCCGACCGGCTGGAACGGCCGCTTCCAGGGCGTCGGCGGCGGCGGCTATGTCTGCGGCGTCAGCTACCCGGCGCTGGCCGCCGCGATCGGCGACGGGTACGCCTCGGCGTCCACCGACTGCGGCGTCCAGGATCCCACCGGCGGCTTCGCGCTCAACCCCGACGGCACGCTCAACCTGGCGCGCATCGTGGACTTCAGTTCGGCCGGCATCCACGACATGACCACCGCGGGGAAGGCGGTCACCGCGGTGTTCTACGGCGGGCAGCCGCGGTACTCCTACTTCACCGGCTGCTCCACCGGCGGCCGGGAAGGGCTGATGGAGGCGCAGCGCTACCCGGCCGACTACGACGGCATCCTGTCCGCCGCGCCGGCGATCAACTGGACCAAGTTCATCCCGTCCGAGCTGTGGCCCGAACTCGTCATGCTGCAGGCGAACGACTTCCTGCCGGCGTGCAAGGAGGCCGCCTTCACCGCCGCCGCGATCAGCGCCTGCGACCCGCTCGACGGCGTGACCGACGGCATCATCAGCGACCTCGCCGCCTGCCGGTGGGATCCGCACGCCCTGGTCGGCACCCAGACGCCGTGCGGACAGATCACGGCGACCGACGCGACGGTGATGGCGCGGATCTGGCAGGGGCCGACCACACCGGCCGGCACCCGGCTGTGGTATGGCCTGGAGCGTGGAGCGAGCCTGGCCGGGCTGGCCGGCACCTCGACGTCGGCCGCCGGGGTGACGACCGGGCTACCGTTCCCGATCGCCGTCACGTACGTCGCCAGCTGGCTGCTGCAGGACCCGACCTGGGACTGGCGGACCCTGACCTACCCGGAGTTCGTCGCGCTGTTCACCCTCTCGATACGCAAGTACGGCCGGGTGATCGCCACCGATGACCCCGACCTGTCCGGGTTCCGCGACCGCGGCGGCAAGGTCATCATGTGGCACGGGCTCGCGGACCAGCTCATCTTCCCGCGCGGCACGGTCGACTACTACCAGCGGGTGCTGCGGACGATGGGCGGGCCGCGACGCACCGAGAGCTTCGCCCGGCTGTTCCTCGCCCCCGGCGTCGCGCACTGCGGCGGCGGGGCCGGGCCGGCACCGGCGAATCCGCTGCGGTCGCTGGTCGCATGGGTCGAACACCGGCAGGCCCCGGACACCCTGCCAGCCACCAGAGTCGACCCGGCCACCAACACCGTGACCCTGTCCCGCCCGCTGTGCCGGTACCCGCGGCTGGCCCGCTACACCGGCACCGGCGACCCGACCAGGGCGGAGAACTTCGCCTGCTCGCCGCGCCGCGCCTGATCGGGTGGGGCCCGGCCGCGGGCGGGGCCCCCCCGGCCCGGG
>JBBWZH010000016.1:0-5442 GCA_039648995.1 Mycobacteriales bacterium | reverse complement strand
TGCGGATCTCATCCATGTGGTTCGACGGCTACCTCGGCGCGGCGCGGCCCGGAACCTGATCTTGCCCGGCCGCGACTGCGGCGGCGTCCCGGACGTTTCGGCCGCATCCACGGCGGTTCCGAGGTGGGTCCCGCGACGCCCATGCCAGCGGAGTTAGGCTAGCCGGCGTGTCCCACACGCAGCGTGGTTACCTGCCGGTCGTCGGTTCCTCCGGCCGGATGGTGGACCGGTACGGCCGCATCGCCACCGATCTGCGAGTGTCGCTGACCGACCGCTGCTCGCTGCGGTGCGCGTACTGCATGCCACCGGAGGGGCTGCCCTGGCTGCCCCGCGCCGAGCTGCTCACCGACGACGAGATCGTCCGGCTGGTGCGGGTCGCGGTCGGGCTGGGCGTGCGGTCGATCCGGTTGACCGGCGGCGAGCCGCTGCTGCGGCCGGGGGTTCCGGCGCTGGTGGCCCGGCTGGCCGCGCTGCGGCCGCGGCCCGCGCTGTCGCTCACGACGAACGGCCTGCTGCTGGCGCGGGACGCGGCCGCGCTGGCCGAGGCCGGCCTGGACCGGGTCAACGTCTCGCTGGACACGCTGGACCCGGCCCGGTTCCGCCAGATCACCTTCCGGGACCGGCACGCGGACGTGCTGGCCGGCCTGGCCGCGGCCCGCGCCGCCGGGCTGGCCCCCGTCAAGATCAACTCGGTGCTGCTGCGCGGGGTGAACGACGACGAGGCCACCGCGCTGCTGCGGTGGGCGCTGGACCACGGCTACGCGCTGCGCTTCATCGAGCAGATGCCGCTGGACGCGCAACACAGCTGGGACCGGGCCAAGATGATCACGGCCGACGAGGTGCTGACCGCGCTGCAGCGGGACTACCAGCTCTCGCCGGTGCCGCTGCCCGGCCGCGGCAGCACCCCGGCCGAGACCTGGTTCGTCCAGAACGGCCCGGGCCGCGCCGGCTGGTGCCTGGACCCGCCCACCGTCGGCATCATCGGCTCGGTCACCCGCCCGTTCTGCGCCGCCTGCGACCGCATCCGCCTCACCGCCGACGGCCAACTGCGCAACTGCCTGTTCGCGACCACCGAGTCCGACCTGCGCACCCCGCTGCGCGCCGGCGCCACCGACGAAGCCCTGGCCACCCACGTCCTGGCCGCCGTCTCCGCCAAACTCCCCGGCCACGGCATCAACAACCCCGACTTCCTGCAACCCCCCCGCCCCATGTCCGCCATCGGCGGCTAACTCCCCACCTCCCCCACCTCCCACGCCGCTGCCGTGTCCGCAGCCGAACGGGTTGGCGGGGGAGCCGTCGTCCCGCGGCTGACCGAGGTGATCGGGGTGACCGCAGCCCGTGCCGCCGCCCCGTCCCGGGAGCCGAACGGGTTGGCGGGGGAGCCGCCGTCCCGCGGCTGACCGAGGTGACCGGGGTGACCGCAGCCCGTGCCGCCGCCTCGTCCCGGGAGCTGAACGGGTTGGCGGGGGAGCCGTCGTCCCACGGCCGACCGAGGCGACCGGGGTGACCGCAGCCCGCGCCGCCGCCCCGTCCCGGAAGCCGAACGGCCTGACAGGCTGGCCGTCGTCCCGGCCGTCCCAAGGGCCGGCCGGCCGACGGACGGCCCGGCGCAGCCGGCCCGGTCCCCAAACCCGAACGCCCCCCCGAGGAACGTCCCAAAAAAGGTGCCCCCCACGACGTCATACCCCAAGGCCCCGAAACGTCCCCTAAAAGCGACCGCAGACGACAGTCCCAGGAGGCACCGTGGGGAGGTTCGGGGGGCTCGGCCCCCCGGCAGACATCCTCTCGGCCTCCAGCAGCGAAAGCCGTCAACGGCTGAGCATGCGAGGCCGGGCAGAGAGGCGTCGGGCGGCCACGGGGGGAGCCGCCCGACGCGAAAGGAACGGTACACCTCAACCGCGGGCGAGTGTTAGAACGTCCTTGAAGATCACCCGAACGGCCCCAACGTCGTATGCCGTCTGACCGCGGTCGGGACACTGGGGCCGATCTCACCGTCTCCTCACGCCCCGTGCGGTTGGGTGTGTTGACTGCGGTCGGGCCGGGTGCGCTCGGGCCGCGAGGGAGGCGGACGAGCGGGCATGGTCAGCGAGACGACGGGATCGATGCCGGGCGGTGGGTCGCCGGCGCCGGGCGTGACGACACCGGCCCGGGACGCGGGGACGCTGGAGCGGGCGCTGTTCGAGATCAAGCGCGTCATCGTCGGGCAGGACCGGATGGTCGAGCGGATGCTGGTCTGTTTGCTCGCCCGTGGGCATTGCCTGTTGGAGGGCGTGCCGGGCGTGGCGAAGACGCTGGCGGTGGAGACGCTGGCCGCGGTGGCCGGTGGCACGTTCTCGCGGCTGCAGTTCACGCCGGACCTGGTGCCGGCCGACATCGTGGGTACCCGGATCTACCGGGCCGGTTCGGAGCGGTTCGACACCGAGCTGGGCCCGGTGTTCGCGAACTTCGTGCTGACCGACGAGATCAACCGGGCGCCGGCCAAGGTGCAGTCGGCGTTGCTCGAGGTGATGGCCGAGCAGCAGGTGTCGATCGGCGGGACGACGTACCCGATGCCGCAGCCGTTCCTGGTGCTGGCCACGCAGAACCCGATCGAGTCGGAGGGCGTGTACCCGCTGCCGGAGGCGCAGCGGGACCGGTTCCTGATGAAGGTGATCGTCGACTACCCGACCGGCGAGGAGGAGCGCGAGATCGTGTACCGGATGGGCGTGGAGCCGCCGGTGCCCGAGCAGGTGCTCACCCCTCCTGACCTGTTGCGCCTGCAGCGGTCGGCCAGCCGGGTGTTCGTCCATCACGCGCTGGTCGACTACGTGGTGCGGGTGGTGCTGTCGACGCGGACGCCCGGCGATCACGGGATGTCGGACGTGGCCGGCTGGGTGGCGTACGGGGCGAGCCCGCGGGCGAGCCTGGGGATGATCGCCGCGTCGCGGGCGCTGGCGCTGATGCGCGGGCGTGACTACGTGCTGCCGCAGGACGTGCTGGACATCGCGCCGGACGTGCTGCGGCACCGGCTGGTGCTGTCGTACGACGCGCTGGCCGACGGGGTTCCGGCCGACCACGTGGTGCGCCGGGTGCTGCAGACGGTGCCGCTGCCGCAGGTGACGCCGCGGCAGCGGGCCGGTACGGGGCCGACCGGGCAGTCCGGCGGCGGCTACGCGCCGGGCGCGTACCAGCCGGGCGGCTACGCCGGCGGCCCGCCGCCGGCCCACCAGACCGACCCGGACTCGCGGGAACGCACGGCGTGACCGGGACCCGGACCGCGGCACGGACGGCGGGCCCGCGCGTGGCGCCGGCCGGTCCGGCCCGGGGACGGTGCCAGCCGGCTGGGACGCCCGGGGGGCCGGGACGCAGCGGCCCGGAGGAGCGGGCGCGGTGACCGCGCTGGTGCCGCCGGGGGGCGCGACCCCGGGCGGCGCGCCGCCCGCGTTGAAGGGCCTGGACGGCGCGGCGGCGGAGGCGGTGCTGCGCAAACTGGAGCTGACCGTGCGGCGCCGGCTGGACGGGCTGCTGCAGGGCAACCACCTGGGCCTGGTGCCGGGGCCGGGCAGCGAGGCGGGGGAGTCGCGGCTGTACCACCCGGGCGACGACGTCCGGCGGATGGACTGGCCGGTGACGGCGCGGACGCAGACCCCGCACGTGCGGCAGACGATCGCGGACCGCGAGTTGGAGACGTGGGTCGTCGTCGACCTGTCGCCGAGCCTGGATTTCGGCACCGCCCGGTGCGAGAAGCGGGACATGGCGGTGGCCGCGCTGGCCGCGGTCGCGCACCTGACCGGCCGCGGCGGCAACCGCATCGGCGCGCTGGTGACCACCGGCGAGGAGGTGTTCCGGCTGCCGGCGCAGTCCGGCCGGGCGCACGCCACGTCGATGCTGCGGCGGGTGGTGCAGACGCCGCGGTCGAGCCGGGGCCGTCGGGGTGACCTCGCCCAGGCGCTGGAGGCGCTGCGCCGGCCGCCGCGCCGGCGTGGGTTCGCCGTGGTCGTGTCGGACTTCCTCGGCGAGATGTCCTGGGAGCGGTCGCTGCGGGCGCTGGCCGTGCGGCACGACGTGCTCGCCGTGGAGGTGCTGGACCCGGTCGAGCTGGCGCTGCCGTCGGTGGGCCTGCTGACCCTGGTCGACCCGGAGTCGGGCAGGTTGCTGGAGGTGCAGACCGGCAAGCGGGAGCTGCGGGAGAAGTACGCGGCGGCGGCGGCGGAGCAGCGCACGGAGATCGCGGCGACCATCCGCCGGGCCGGTGCCGGGCACCTGCAGTTGAGGACCGACCGGGACTGGGTACTGGAGATCGTCCGGTACGTGGTCGCCCGCCGGCGGGGGGCGTCGGGAGGCGCCCTGCGATGAGGGGGATTGAGCCGTGAAGACGTTCCTGTCGCCGGGCTGGCTGTGGCTGCTGCTGGCGGTGGCCGCGCTGTTCGCCGTGTACCTGCTGCTGCAGCTGCGGCGGAAGGCGTACGCGGCCCGGTTCACGAACCTGGAGCTGTTGAGCAGCATCGTGCCGCGCCGGCCGGGGTGGCGCCGGCACCTGGCGTTCGCGCTGCTGCTGATGGCGCTGGCGTCGCTGACGGTGGCGATGGCCCGGCCGACCAAGAACGTCCGGGTGCCGCGGGACCGGGCGACCGTGATGATGGCGATCGACGTGTCGCTGTCCATGCAGGCCACGGACGTGGAGCCGACCCGGCTGATCGCCGCGCAGCGGGCGGCGAAGGAGTTCGTGGACCTGCTGCCGCCGCGGATCAACCTGGGCATGGTGAGCTTCTCCGGCTCGGCCAGCGTGGCGGTGGCGCCGACCACCGACCGGTCCGCGGTGAAGCGGGCCATCGACAACCTGCAGCTGTCCGAGCGGACCGCGATCGGCGAGGCCATCTTCTCCTGCCTGGATGCGATCAAGACGTTCCAGACCCAGCTGGCCGGGCAGGACGGCCCGGCGCCGCCGGCCCGGATCGTGCTGATGTCGGACGGCAGCAACACCTGGGGCCGCACCCCGGAGCAGGGTGTCGCGGCGGCCAAGGAGGCGAACGTGCCAGTGTCGACGATCGCGTTCGGCACCGACGACGGCTACATCGAGCTGGAGGGCGAGAAGGTCGCGGTGCCGGTGAATCACGAGCAGTTGCAGGGCATCGCGGACGCCTCCGGCGGCAGCTACCACTCGGCGGCCAGCGCCGGCGAGCTGTCCGACGTGTACCGCGACATCGGCAGCCAGATCGGCTACACCACCGAACGCCACGAGGTGACGACCTGGCTGGTCGGCACCGGCCTGCTGTCCGCTTTCGCGGCGTCCGGCCTGGCCCTCTTCTGGACGAACCGGCTCGTCTAGCCCGCTCCGGCCCGGGTGGCCGGGCCTAGCCCGGGCAGGCCGCCGGGAAGGTGGGGTGGGCCGCCGGGTCGGGGTCGGTGAAGCGGCAGCCGAAGGTGGGGCTGGCGACCGCGCGCGGGTCGGTGATCGGGTCG
>JBBWZH010000787.1:0-15553 GCA_039648995.1 Mycobacteriales bacterium | reverse complement strand
CACGCGGGCTGACCCCCAGCCGCAGCTCCGGCATGTTCCGGGTGGCCGCGGTGATCGTCACGATGTAGCTGGTGATCGCCGGCGCCAGGTAGATCTCGGAGGCGATCTGGATCATCTGCAGCATGTCGTTGGTGGTCATCACCGGCTGCAGTTGCTCCGGGGTGCGGCCGCGGGTGCCGTTGGTGACCACCTCGACCTCGGCGTCGTGGTCCGGGTAGCCGATCGCGGTACGCATCATGAACCGGTCCAGCTGCGCCTCGGGCAGGTCGTACGTGCCACCGTGCTCGACCGGGTTCTGCGTGGCGATAACGATGAACGGCCGGGGCACCACGTACGGCACCGCGTCGACGGTGACCTGCCGCTCCGCCATCACCTCCAGCAGCGCGGACTGCGTCTTCGGCGAGGCGCGGTTGATCTCGTCACCCAGCACGATGTTGGCGAACACCGGCCCGGGGTGGAAGACGAACTCACGCTTGCCGGCGTCGTACACCTGCACACCGCTCACGTCGGACGGGAGCAGGTCGGGGGTGAACTGGATGCGCCGCATGGCGCCCTCGATGGACTGCGACATCGCCTTCGCCAGCGAGGTCTTGCCCACGCCGGGCACGTCGTCGATGAGCAGGTGACCCTCGGCCAGCATGCACACCAGCGCCAGCCGGACCACGTCCGGCTTGCCGCGGATGAACGACTCCACGTTGCGCGCGAGTTCCTCGTAGCGCTGGGCGAACCAGGTCGCCCGGCCCGCGACCGCAGCGGCGTTGTCGGGACCCACGCTGAACCTCCCGGACGGATGTCCTATGAAGAACTGGTAGCCGTCCATCGCGGTACGGCGTCGCGGTGCGGCGTGATAGACCTACGCTTGCCCCCGCTGTCGGGGCTCGACGATACCGTTCGGACAGTCTGAACTCGACAGTCGTTGTCCGCCCCTACGGGCAGACCTTTCCGGGTCCCTTCCGGACGGACCAATGAGAGGCTTCGGCGGGTGGATCCGGTACTGGTGCTGAGCGACCCCGAGGCGCGGGTCGATCCCGGCGGCGAGACCCGGGTCCGCGTCAGCGTGCGCAACGTCGGTGATCTCGTCGAGCAATATCAGTTCGAGGTACTGGGCGATTCCGCGCGCTGGGCGCAGGTAGTGCCGCGCCAGGTGTCCGTGCTGCCGCACGGCCAGGAGGAGAAGACCGTCGAGGTGGTGTTCCGGCCACCGCCGCCGCCCGGAGCCCCGGCCGGCGAGGTCCCGTTCGGGGTGCGCTGCGTGTCGCTGGAGCGTCGCGACCGGTGCGCCGTGGTCGAGGGCGACGTCGCGGTCGGCGCGGTGCACAACCTGTCCGCGAAGCTGGAGCCGGTCTCGCCGCGCGGCCGCTGGTCCGGCCGCTACCGGGCGAGGTTCGACAACAGCGGCTCGGTGCCGGTGACCGTCGCGCTGGCCGCCACCGACACCAAGCAGCTGCTCCGGTTCGCGCTGGCCCCGCAGCAGCTGACCGTCGCACCTGGACAGTCGGCGCCGGCCTACCTGTCGGTGCGGCCGCGGCAGCCGATCATGCGCGGGAAGCCGGCCGATATCCCGTTCGTGGTGTCCTACCAGGCGCCGACCGAGGGCGGCAGCGGCGAGCTCGCCGGCGCGTTCGAGCAGCGCCCGATCATCAGCAAGACCGTGGTCGCGCTGGTCGCGGCCGTCCTCGCGCTGGCCGTCGGGGCCGGCGCGCTGGTCCTGCGGGCCGGCAACAAGCAGACGAAGAAGGCCGCGCTGACCACCGAGGGGCCGCCGCCGCCGACCGCGCTGACCGGCGTGCAGGCGCTCACCGGCTCCAGCGTGCAGATCGTGTGGAACAAGAGCCCGTACGCCACCGGCTACGTCGTGCAGCAGGTGCTGGCGAACGGCACCGTCGCCGGCAGCAAGGAGATCAGCGAGCCCGACCAGTCCACTATGGTCTGGCCGGGTCTCAAGCCCGGTAAGGACTGCTTCCAGGTGCTGACCGTCGGCAAGAGCGGCCGCAGCGCGCCGAGCAAGCAGGAGTGCGTGACCATCGCCGCTCCGCCGCCACCGACGACCCCGCCCGCGACGTCCGCCGTGCCGACGTCCGCTCCGCCGACCACCCCCGACACCGGCGGTGGTGGCAGTGGGCCCGTGGGCACGGGGGGCACTGATACCGGCGGGAAGATCGTGGTACAGGGCTTCTACGTGATCTACGCGACTGTCCTGGAGGACGACACGGCCAGCCAGGGCCTCGCCGCGCAGGTGACCCACAGGCTGCAGGTGGCCGGCAGCCCGGCCAAGCTGATCGACAGCAAGGCCTCCGACCAGCTGCCCGACGGCCAGAACGGCATCTGGTACGTCCTGCTCGACGGCTTCCCGAGCCGGGCGGCCGCGCAGGCCGAGTGCAACAAGCAGGTCAAGGTCGCCCCGAACTGCATCGTCCAAGAGCCGCCCTCGTGACCTACGCGCTCGGCATCGACGTCGGCACCACCTACACCGCGGCGGCCATCTGGCGTTCCGGCCGGGCCGAGACCGTGCCGCTCGGCGACCGCGCCCACAGCGTGCCGTCCGCGCTGTTCCTCCGGCCGGACGGCGTGGTGCTCGTCGGCGAGGCGGCGAACCGGCGCGGCGTGCTGGAACCCGATCGGCTCGCCCGCGGCTTCAAGCGCCGGTTCGGCGACGACGCCCCGCTGCTGCTCGGCGACGAGACGATGACGCCGGCCGAGCTGACCGGCAACCTGATCCGCTGGGTGGTCGACAAGGTCGCCGAGCGGGAGGGCGGCCGGCCCTCGCACGTCACGCTGACCTGCCCGGCCAACTGGGGCGACTACCGGCGCGGGCTGATGGCCGAGGCCGCGCAGGCCGCGCAGCTGGCCGACGTGGGGTTGCTGCCGGAGCCGGTCGCCGCCGCCATCTACTACGCCGCGCAGGAACGGCTGCCGGTCGGCGCGCTCATCGCCGTGTACGACCTCGGCGGCGGCACGTTCGACGCGACCGTGGTGGCCAAGACCGCGACCGGCTTCGACGTGCACGGCACCCCCGGCGGCGACGAGACGATCGGCGGCTCCGACTTCGACCAGTTCGTGCTGGACCATGTCGCCGCGAGCCTGCGGACCTCGTGGTCGCAGCAGGACACCAGCAACCCGGTGGTGCTGGCGGGGCTCGCGCAGGTGCGGGACAACGCGGTCGCCGCGAAGGAGGCGCTGTCCGCCGACACCGAGGCGACGATCCCGGTCATCCTGCCCGACCTCACCCGCGACGTACGGATCACCCGCGGCGAATTCGAGGCCGCGATCCGCATTCCCGTGCTGCGCACCCTGGACACGCTCGCGCACACGATCGCGGCCGCCGGCGCGCAGCCGACCGACCTGCACGCGGTCCTGCTCGTCGGCGGTTCCAGCCGCATCCCGCTGATCTCCCGCCTGCTGGCGGGCGAACTCGGCGTCCGCGTCGCGGTCGACGCCCACCCCAAGTACGCCGTCTGCCTCGGCGCCGCCATCTCCGCCGCCGCCCGCCTCGCCCCCACCCGCTCCGCCGACCGGCCGCCGACCGCGTTCTCCCGCCTCCCCACCCCCGGCGGGCCGGGCGGGCCGGGGCGGCCGGGCGGCGTGGGTAGCGCTGGCGGCCCGGGCGGCCCCGGCGGGCCAGGCAGGCCCGCGGGCCCCGCAGGCCCAGGCGGTCCGGACGGCGGCGGACGAGGCGGCCCCCAACCCGTCGGCGTTGGCGGCCCGGGCGGCCACTACCCGCCCGACGCGCCGGGCTGGGCCGGCGGCCCCGCAGGCCCCGGCGGCCCGTACTCGCCCACCGGCCCGGGCGGGCGGCCCACCCCGGGTATGCCGGGCGGCCCGGGCGGCCCATCAGCGCCGGGTATGCCTGGCGGTCCGGGCGGGACGCAACCGCCGGGCATTCCCGGCCAGCCCCCCGGCCCCACCGCACCCGTCCCGCCGGGCACCGGGCCCTACGGCATCCCCGCAGCCGGCGGGCCCGTCCCACCGACCACCGGGCCGTACGGCATCCCCGCGGCGGGCGCGCCGGTTCCGCCGACCACCGGCCCGTACGGCATCCCCGCCACACCGACCGGACCAGTGCCACCAGGTACCGGGCCGCACGGCGTCCCCCCGGGCCCCGGCGGTCCAGTCCCACCGGGCACAGGCCCGCACGGCGTCCCCCCTGGCCCAGGCGGCCCCATCCCACCGGGCCCCGGCCCGGGCGGGCCAGGCGGCCCGGGCGGACCGCGACCACAGGGCGGACCGGGACCACAGGGCGGGCCCCAGCCGACGGGCGTGCCGCAGCCCGGTGGTTGGCCGCCGGCGGCCGGCGGCCCCACCGGCGCGGGCCCCGTGCCGCCCGGCGCGCCGTGGCTGGGCCCGGCCGGAGCCGGGGCAGGCATGCCGCCAGCCGCCAACTGGCCGGGTGGACCCGGCGGCCCGGGCGGGGGCGGCCCAGCAAGCCACGCAGGCCCGGCGGGCCAGGGCTGGCCCGGCGGCGGGCCGGGCCAGGGCTGGTCCGGTGGCGGGAGCGGCCCGGGGTGGCCGGGCGGCGCGCCGGTTCAGAGCCCGGTGCTGGTCGGCGCGGGCGTCGGCGCGGGCGCGGGCCCGGCGGACGCCGGGGCCGGGCTGGCCGGGATCGAACTGCTGGCGGAGGCGCCGGCGGTCATGGTGGTCGACCCGGTCGAGACCGGCGTGGTCAGGCCGGTCGACACGCCGCTGCCCACCGTGCCGGACCTGAGCCGGCCGGTGCGGCTGCTGACCGACCAGGACCAGCCGTTGACGATCACCCACACCGCCGACGTCGGCCGGGGGCGGCAGGCCGCGCTGACCGTCATCGTGGCCGTGGTCGTCGTGCTCGCGGTGGCCACCGCGCTGGCGGTCGTCATGACCAAGAAGCCGAGCACGGCGCCGGAGGCGACCGCGACGACGACCGCGCCCACCACCGGACCGACCACCGCACCTACCGGCCCGGCCGGCACGATGCGCGCGCTACCGGCGGCCGGCGGCGCCGGCGACGTGATGCACGCGGTCGCGGCCGGGCCCGGCGGCGCCCTGGTCGCGGTCGGCGAGAGCACCACCGACAAGGTCCCGAAGGTGTGGCGTTTCACCGGAGGCAAGTGGGTCGCGGTGCCCGGCCCGGGCGCCAACACCAACCAGCAGGGCGCGATGAGCGGCATCGCGGCCGGCCCGTCCGGGTTCGTCGCGGTCGGCTGGTACGCGCCACGATCGGTCGCCGCGCCAGCCCGGGGCGACCGCCACGCGGTGTCGTGGACCTCGACCGACGGCGTCATCTGGATCCTGCAGGCCACCCCCAACCTGGGCGAGCTCACCGATGTCGCGGCACGGCCCGGCGGCGGCTTCGTGGCCGCCGGTATCGACTGGGTCAGCGACCCGGATTCGGGCGACGGGGCCGTGCTCGCCTCCTCCGACGGCCAGACCTGGACCCGGGTGCGCACCGCCGGCCTGGACGGCCCCGGCCCGACCGCGCTGCGCCGGCTGCTGCCGATCGGCGGCGGGGCGGTGGCGATCGGCACCCGGCTGGACGGCACGGTCACCCGCAGCGGCCTGTGGAGCTCGCCCAACCTGGTCACCTGGACCGAGACCGCGACGCTGGCCGGCCCCGGCTCGGCCACCGCCGGCGCGACCGCGCTGACCCGGCTCGCCAACGGCACGCTGGTCGCGGTCGGCGCGAGCACCGCGCTGGACGGCACCCCGACACCACTGCTCTGGGCCGGTTCCGCCAAGGCGATGCGGCTGCGCGCGCTGCGGCCGCAGCCGGGCACGGTCAACGCGGTCATCTCCGTCGGCGGCCGGCTGGTGGCGATCGGCAGCCGGCGGACCGCGGCCGGCGACGTCCCGTCCGGCTGGGCACTCACCGTCCCCTGACCGGGAGCTATCGTGACCGCAGCGACGGGGAGGTGCCGTGAGGATCGTTCCTGCGAGCACGGTGACGGCGGTCGAGGCGGACGGGGCACGGTTCACCGGCGGCGTCTGGCAGGCCGAGATCCTGCCCCGGGAACGCCCGGACGGGATGCGCGCGCACCGGTTCGTGTACGCGCCGGGCGCGCGGTCGAGCTGGCACGTGCACACCGGAGAGCAGGCGATCGTCGTGCTGGCCGGCCGGGGCCTGGTGCTGTGGCAGGGCCTGGCGGAGGCCCGGCTGCTGCAGTCCGGCGACTGGGTGCACGTCGAGCCCGGCGTGCCGCACTGGCACGGCGCGGTGCCGGACGACAACTTCGTCCACCTGGCGATCAGCGCGACCGGCCAGACCCAGTGGCGCGACCCGGTCAGCCTCGCCGACTACCAGGCCAGCCTGCCGACCTGAGGGCCTACCCCGGCACCGCGCGTATCCCCGGCACCCGGCCGACCGCGGCGTAGGTGGCCGACCGGCCCGGGAAGTCGTGCAGCGGCCCGCTGTCGTCGGTCGGGTGCCACTCGGGCGTCCAGACCACGCCCGGCCCGATCAGTTCCATCCCGCCGAACAGCGCGGCCACCTCCTCCCGGGACCGGTGCGCGACGACCAGGCCGGACTCGTCGAACACCCGCCGGACCGCGGCCGCGACCTCGGGCCGCGGGTCCCAGGTGGTGTGCGAGACGGCGAACAGGCTGCCCGGCGCCAGCGCCGCCTTGTACCGGCCGACGATGCCCAGCACGTCGTCCTCGATCGGCACGTAGTGCAGCACCGCGACCATCAGCAGCGCCATCGGCCGGCCGAGGTCCAGCAGCTTCGCGGCTTCCGGCGCGGCCAGCACCGCGTCGACGTCGCGCAGGTCGGCGTGCACGATCGCGGTGTTCGGCTGGTCGGCCAGCACGTGCCGGGTGGTGCCGACAGCGACCGGGTCGTTGTCCACGTAGACCACCCGGCAGGCCGGGTCGAGGCGGTGCGCGGACTCGTGCACGTTGCCGACCGTCGCGATCCCGGAGCCGATATCGAGGAACTGACACACGTCCTGCGCCACGCAGTAGCGGACGGCCCGGCGCAGGAACGCCCGGTTCGCCTGGCCCACCAGCGCGGCGTCCGGCAGCACCTTGAGCAGCGCCTCGAACGCGGCCCGGTCGGCCGGGAAGTTGTGCGACCCGCCGAGGCTGTAGTCGTACATCCGGGCGGCGTTCGGACGGTCAACGTCGAGCCCGGCCCACCGCTGATCCTCCGGCACCGGCATCAGTCAAGACCTCCGTTTGGCGCACACCGCAACTTTTGATCAGTGTGTCACCCCTGGCTCATCCGAGCTGGCGAGCGCCGGCGGCTCGAGCACGACCGCCTCGGGCACGGCCGGGAGCGACAGCCGCAGGCACACGCCGCGCGGCCTCGGTTCGGCGCTGATCCGGCCACCGTGGGTCTCGGCGATCTGGCGCACGATGGCCAGCCCCAGCCCGGAGCCGGGGCGCGCACGTGCCGTCGGCGAGCGGTAGAAGCGATCGAAGATGAACGGCAGGTCGGCGGCCGGGATGCCGGGACCCTCGTCGCTGACCGCGACGTCGCCGCCGGTCACCACGACCCGGACCCTACCCCCGGGCGGGCTCCACTTGACCGCGTTGTCGATCAGGTTGCCGATCGCCCGTTCCAGCGCGTCGGTGTCGGCCCACACGTGGCTCGCCGCCAGGTCCAGCTCGAACCGCACCGCCGGGGCGTGGCGCGCCGCACGGTGCACCGCCCGCTCGGCGAGCAGGTCGAGGCGGGCCTCCTCCAGGTGCGTCTCGGTCTCCCCGTACCGGGCCAGGTCGACCAGGTCGTTGACGAGGCCGGTGAGCTCGCGCACCTGCTCGCGGGCGGCCCGCAGCAGCGCCGGCGCCTGCGGGTCGGCGCTGCCGCCTGGCTCGCTGAGCAGCTCCAGGTTCGTGGTCAGGCTGGTCAGCGGCGTGCGCAGCTCGTGCGAGGCGTCCGCGACGAGTTGGCGCTGAGCCCGCACCGAACCCTCCAGGGCGGCCATCATCGCCGCGAACGACCGGGCCAGCCGGCCGATCTCGTCCCGCCCGCCGGTCGCGACCCGCGCGGTCAGCTCCTGGGTAGCGGTCACGTGCTCGACCGCCTCCATGAGCCGCCCGACCGGCCGCAGCACCCGGCCGGCGGCGAGCCGGGCGGCGAGCGCGGCTACCACGCCGCCGACCACGGTCAGCCCGACGAGCCACAGCAGCAGCCGATTCAGCGTGCCCGCCTCGTCGCTGTCCGGACGGGCCACCCGCATCAGAATCTTGTCCGGTGCGGACGTGTAGACGCGGTACACCTGCCCGCGGTACGACACATCGGAGAAGTACGGCGCCGCCTGGCCGGTCAGCACGGCCAGGTCACTGTCGCTGACCGGGGCGAACGAGGCGCCGGCGCCCGGCGCGGTCGGGTCGACGATCACCTGCAGCAGCGCCGACCCGACGGCGATCGGGCCGTCCGGGAACGACTCCGGCGGCGTCTTCTCGGAGGCCAGCTTCTGCTTATACTTGCCGATCGTGTCCGGCGCCGCGTCGGCCCCCGCGACCAGGGAGGCTTCCAGCTGCGCGCGCACCTTGCTGGCCAACACCGGGTAGAGCACCAGCGACACCACGGTCAGCGCCGCGAAGACCACGGCGCCGCCGGCCAGGGCGATGCGGGTACGCAGGTTCACGGCTCGACCCGCAGCACATAGCCCAGCCCGCGGACCGTCTGGATCACCCGCGGCTCGCCGCCGGCCTCCAGCTTCGACCGCAGGTAGCTGATGTAGACCCAGAGCGAGTTCGAGCCCGGCCCGAAGTCGTACCCCCAGACCGACTCGAAGATCAGCGTCCGGCTCAGCACCCGGCCCGGGTTGCGCAGGAACAGCTCCAGCAGGGCCAGCTCGGTACGGGTCAGGTCCAGCGCCCGGTCGCCGCGGTGGGCCCGGCAGCCGGCCAGGTCGACCTCCAGGTCGGCGAACCGCAGCGTGGGCTCGGCCGCGCCGGTCCGCCGCAGCAGCGCCCGCAGCCGGGCCCGCAGCTCGTCCAGCGCGAACGGCTTGACCAGGTAGTCGTCGGCGCCCGCGTCCAGGCCGGCGACGCGGTCGGCGACCAGGTCCCGGGCGGTCAGCATCAGGATCGGAATCCGGTCGCCGCGTTCGCGCAACTCGGCGCACACCGCGAGCCCGTTCGGCTCCGGCATCAGCACGTCCAGCACGACCGCGGCGTGCCGGGCCAGGGCTAGCTGCTCCAGCGCCGAGCCGCCGTCGGCCGCCTCCGCCACCTCGAAGCCGTCGCGGCGCAGCGCGTGCGCCAGCGACCGCCGTACCGCCTCGTCGTCGTCGACCACCAGCAGCCGCATCGGCCCAGTGTGCAGGCGCATCCCCGCTCCCTCCAGGCGTGCCGCCGGGCCGGCCTGGCGGACCGGCCCGGCGGCAGCGGCTACGTCGTGGGCGCCGTCTTGCCCAGAGCCTTCGTCGTGCCCGGCTTGCCCGGCTTGCCCGGGTCCCCTGGCTTACCCGGGTCCCCCGGCTTGCCGGGCTTGCCCGGGCCCTCGGGCTTCCCGCCCAGCGACATCTTGAAGTCGACCAGCACCTTCTCGAACTGCTTCGGGGTCAGCCCGAGGCTGCGGGCCAGCCTGACGAACGCCGGGTCATCGAGCGTGATGCGGTCCTTCTTGCTGGCGATCCGCTGCACCTCGGCCCAGACCTGGCGGGCCCGGGCCGGCGTGATGTGCAGCTTGGCGCTGAGGAACTTCGTCGCGGCGGCCGCCAGGTCGGCCTGCGTCGGCCGGGGGTCCCGCTTGGCCGACTCGGTGATCAGGAAGCGCGCGACCGCCTTGGCCCGGCTCGCGGAGACACCGAGGCTCTTGGCGAACACCGCGATCGCCGGCCGGGACAGCAGCGGCTCTTCCGCCGCACCGGTCGGCGGATGGGTGCCGAGGTACCTCTTGACCGCCATCAGACCCTGGTCGATCCGCTTCGCCGGCAGCCCGAACCGCTTGGCCGCCGCCTGGACGACCGGGTCGATCGCGGGCTTGCCCGGGGCGGGCTTGCCCGGGGCCGGCTTGCCGGTCCAGGCCGTGACCTGTTTGGCCGCGGCGGCTGGCTTGGCCGCCGAGGTTGCCGGGTGGCCGCTGGCCCCGGCCGCCGTGGCCGACCAGGCGGTGATCGCGGCTGCGACCACCGCGGCCACGGCGGCGGCGCCGAGCCGTGCTCGACTTCGCATGACATCTCCTTCGCGGTCACGCCGGCCCTGTTGCCGGCGCCACCGCAGAAGATCAACCGTAGTTTCCGGCTTCCCTCGGTAGACCTTAGAAGCTGCTTAGAAGCCGGACAGACCGGACGGATCAGGTGCCGGCGAGGCTCTCCACCACCGGCGCGAGCGCGTCGATCTCGTTCACCATGAAGCAGCTGATGCCGAGCCGCTCGCGCAGCTCCATGAACTTCTCGGTCAGCCCGCGCAGCGAGCCGATGTAGACGTGCGGCGAGGCCAGCACGTCGTCCGCGCTGATGTCATAGCCGGACCGCTGGCGGAGCCGGTCGGCCCGGCTCTCCGCCTCCGGCCGGGCGTTGTCGGTGATCAGGATCGGCCCGCCGCTGGGGTACGTGTTCAGCTCCAGGTCGGCGAACCGGTCCCCGGCGGCGGCCCGTACCCAGCTGATCTTCTCCTCGGTCGCGGCGGCGGTGATGCTGCGCGGGTCGGCCGCGGGGTCGGTCTGGTCGCCGGGCAGCAGCCGCGGTGCCAGCCCGACGATGTCCGCCTGCTGGCCGGCCAGCGTGAGCGTGCGCCGGCCGCCGCCGCCGACGAAGATCGGCGGGTGCGGCCGCTGCACCGGCTTCGGCGCGCCGTCGTAGTCGGTGATCGTGTAGTGCTCGCCGGCGAACGAGAACGGCCCGTCGCCGAAGCAGCCCTTGAGCACCGTGATCGCCTCGGCCAGCCGCGCGGTGCGGGTCGCCGGCCGGTCGAACCGCAGGCCGATCGCGTCGTACTCCGGCCGGTTCCAACCGGCGCCGATGCCGATCTGCAGCCGGCCGCCGGAAAGCACGTCGAGGCTGGCGAAGTCCTGCGCGAGCACGGCCGGGTGCCGGAGGTCCACATTGGACACAAAGGTGCCGATCCGGAGCCGCTCGGTGGCGGCGGCGACCGTCGCCAGCACCGGGACCGGCGCGTGCTGGCCGATCAGGTGGTCCGGCAACACCAGCCCGCTGTACCCGATGGACTCGGCCCGCCGCGCGGCGGCGATCAGCTCCGCGGCACCGACGGCGCCGTCAGCGGCGAGCCCGAGAAACCGGAATGGACGCATCCCGCCATCCTTGCCGATCCCCGGGCCCCACCCAACCCCCACGGCCGGACCCGTACCGTCGCCGCCGCCCGCGCACCGCCACGCACCCCTCCCCGGGTGGGGCGGCCCGGGCGGCGCGGCGTCAACCGGCGGAGGCCGGGACGGTGGCGCGGACGCGCCGGGCGGCGGCGACCAGGTTGGCCAGCGCCGCTTCCACCTCCGGATAGCCACGGGTCTTCAGGCCGCAGTCGGGGTTGACCCAGACCCGGCCGGCCGGCAGGACCCGCAGCGCCCCGGCGAGCAGGGCGGCCACCTCCGCCTCGCTCGGGACCCGCGGCGAATGGATGTCGTACACCCCCGGGCCGAGGCCGCGGCCGAACCCGGCCAGCGCCGGCTCGGCCAGGATCGCCGCACCGGACCGGGCCGACTCGATCGTGGTCACGTCCGCGTCCAGGGCGTCGATCGCGGCGAGCACATCCGCGGCGTCGGAGTAGCAGAGGTGGGTGTGGATCTGGGTGCTGTCGCCGGCGCTCGAAGTGGCCCGGCGGTACGCGCCGACCGCCGCGCGTAGATACGCCGGCTGCGCGGCCCGGCGCAGCGGCATGAGCTCGCGCAGCGCCGGCTCGTCCACCTGGATGATGCCGATGCCGGCGGCCTCCAGATCGCGCACCTCGGCCCGGATCGCCCCGGCCACCTGGTAGAGCACCTGGGCCAGCGGCAGGTCCGGCCGGACGAACGACCACGCCACGATCGTCACCGGCCCGGTGAGCATGCCCTTGACCGGACGGTCGGTGAGCGACTGCGCGTACGTGCTCCAGCCGACCGTGATCGGCGCCGGCCGGCTGACGTCGCCGTGCAGGAGCGGCGGCCGGGTGCAGCGCGAGCCGTACGACTGCACCCAGCCGTGCCGGGTGGTGGCGAACCCGGCCAGGTGCTCGGCGAAGTACTGCACCATGTCGTTGCGCTCCGGTTCACCGTGCACCAGCACGTCCACACCGAGCCGCTCCTGCAGCCGGATCACCCGCTCGATCTCGGCCTTGATCCGCCGCTGGTACCCGGCCCCGTCCAGCCGGCCGGCGGCCACCGCCGCACGGGCCGCCCGAAGCTCCCCGGTCTGCGGGAACGATCCGATCGTCGTCACCGGCAGCACCGGCAACCCCAGCCGCTGCGCCTGCGCCGCCGCCCGCACCCCGAACGGGCTCCGCCCGCCACCGTCCACTCCGGACCCACCCGCATCCCCCATCCCCGACCCGCCCGCCGGACCGCCCGATCCGACGGTCCCGTGCCCCAGCCCGCCGGCCGGCGAGCCAGCCGGCCCGCTCGCCGGCGGCCCCGCCGGCACCCCGGGAGCCACTCCCGCCGGCATCCCGGCAGGCTCGCCGGCCAGTTGGCCGGCGAGCGACACCACCTCGGCCACCTTCTGGTCGGCGAAGGCGAGCCGCTCACGGACCGCCGGGTCCAATTCGGACTCCAGCGCGAGGTCGTACGGGACGTGCAGCAGCGAGCAGGACGTGCTCACCACGAGGTCGCCGACCTCCTCGCGCAGCGCCCGCAGCAGGGCCAGCGCCCGGGGCTGGTCGGTGCGCCAGACATCGCGGCCGGAGACGACACCGGCCACTACGGTCTTGCCGGCGAGCGCGGCGGCGGTGGGCCGGCGTCCGCGCACCAGGTCGACCCCGATCGCCTCCACCGGCGTCCCGGCCAGCACCGGCAACGCCCCGCCCAGGTCACCGAAGTACGACGCGACCAGCAGCCGCGGCCGGTCAGCCGACCCGCCCAGCCGCTGGTACGCGCGCCCGGCCGCCGCCAACTCACCGGCGGACCGGTCGGCCACCAGAGCCGGCTCGTCCAACTGCACCCAGCCGACCCCGGCGGCGGCGAGCGACGACAACAGTCGCGTGTAGACAGTCAGCACGTCGTCGAGCCGGTGCAGCGGGACGAACCCCGGCGGGCTGCCCGGCGCTGGCGCGGACAGCAGCAGGAACGTCACCGGCCCGAGCAGCACCGGCCGGGCCGCGTAGCCCAGCTCGGCAGCGGCCCGGACTTCGGCCAGCACCTTGTCCGCGACCAGCCGGAACCCGGTGTCCGGCCCGATCTCCGGCACGAGGTAGTGGTAGTTCGTGTCGAACCACTTGGTCATCCGCAGCGGGGCGGCCGCGGCGGCACCGCGGGCCATCGCGAAGTAGGTGTCCAGCGGGTCGCCCAGGTCGCGGTACCGGTCCGGCACCGCGTCCAGCAGCACGGCGGCGTCCAGCACGTGGTCGTAGAGCGAGAACGTGTTGACCGGCACAGCGGCCAGCCCCAGCTCTGCCAGCCGGCGCCAGCCGGCCGCGGCCAGCGCGGCCGCGGTCGCCAGCAACCCGGCCCGGCCGACCGAACCGTCCCAATAGGACTCCAGCGCCCGCTTCAGCTCCCGCTGCGGCCCGATCCGCGGGTAGCCGAGCACGGTACTCGGCCCCAGCCCGGTCAGGACGTCGTCGGCCGGTCGGTCCGGTGCTGTGTTCACGCGCGCTCCCACGAAACAGGCGTCCAGGTCACGCACGAGCCTGCCGTCGGCGAGGGGTGCCGGGGCCATCGATTGACGCCGCTTATCGATGACCCGGCGTTGGCCGGCGGCTGCTGGCAGCGGCGATACTGACCCGTGGACCCGGGACCGCCGCTGCGCGACATCGGCTGCTTCGTCGCGGTCGCCCGCCAGCTCAGCTTCTCCCGCGCCGCGGCCGGGCTGGGCATGTCGCAGCCGGCGGTGAGCCAGGCGGTGGCGCGGTTGGAACGCTCGCTCGACCTGCGGCTGTTCGACCGGACCAGCCGCGAGGTGCAGCTGTCCGACGCCGGCAAGCTGCTGCTGCCGACCGCGGCGGCGCTGCTGGAGCAGGCCGCCGCGTTCACCGCTGAGGCCGCGCTGCTGGCCGTCCCGATCCGACAGTCGATCCGGCTGGCCTATTGCCCGCTGGTCGGGGGCCTGGCCGCGCGGGTCGCCCGCCGGCTGGCCGCGCGCCAGCCGGCCATCGAGGTCGAACTACGCACCGCCGGCTGGGGCGCCGCCGCCGCGGAACTCGCCGCGGGCGCCGCGGCGGCGATCATGAGCACGCCGTTCCCACCCGGGCTGGCCACCACCGCCCGGTTCCACGTGCCGGTCACGCACCTGGCCGTGCCGGCCAGCCGGCCACCGGTGCTGACCACGCCGGTACGGCTGGCCGGGCTCGGCCGGCACGACGTCCTGCTGCCGCGCGCCCGCCCGCCGGGCAGCATCTGGGCGCAACTGGCCGACCGACTCCCGCCGCGGTACCGGTCCCCGGCCGCGGAGGACTTCGACGACCTGCCGGCGGTGCTCGATCTGGTCGCGGCCGGCCGTGGCCTGCTGCCGGTCCCGCACCTGCTGGCGCAGACGGTGACCCGAGCGGACGTCCGGTTCGTCCCGCTCGACAGCGGCGGCCTGCGGATGACGTACGCCCTGGTCTGGCCCCGGGAACGGGCGACGGCCGAGGTCATGTCGCTGGTACAGGCAGTCCAGGAGACGCTCCGCAGGCCCGGCTGAGCTCTGCCGCGGGGCTTCCGCAAGCCAGTCCGGCGGCATACTGTGAGCGCTCACAGACATGCGGTCGTAACCGGCCAGCCGGGCGCGTGGACCGCCGGCGAGCCTCACATCAGGGACTGGAGGAGACGTGGACACCAGCTTCGGATCCGCCCTGTCACGCCGGACGCTGTTGCGCGCGGTACCGGGGCTGGCGGCCGTCGCCGCCCTCACCCCGCGGGCCGCCGGCGCCGCCGAACCGCGGTGCGCGCCGCGCCCCCGGCCCGCCGTACCGCTGCGGGTGCGCGGCGCTGACCTGTCGTTCACGCTGCAGGAGGAAGCCGTCGGCACGCGGTTCAGCGACCGCGGCGTGGTCCGGCGGGTGGAGCAGATCTTCGCCCGGCACGGCGCGACCTACGCCCGGCTGCGGGTCTGGGTGAACCCGCCGGCCGGCTACAGCGACCAGGCGGCCGCCCTGACGCTCGCCCGGCGGGCTCGCGCCGCCGGCCTCAAGGTGCTTCTCGACCTGCACTACTCCGACTTCTGGGCCGACCCGGGCAACCAGACCACGCCGGCCGCCTGGGCCGGGCAGAGCCTGCCCACGCTGGCCGGCACCGTGCGCGGCTACACGCGGAACATCGTCGCCGCGTTCGCCCGGGCCGGCGTGCCGGTGGACATGGTGCAGATCGGCAACGAGATCACCGGCGGCATGCTGTGGCCCAACGGCAAGATCTACCGCGACGACGGCCAGCACTGGGCCGAGTTCACCACGCTGCTGTCCGCGGGCATCGCGGGCGCCCGGGCCGGCAACCCGGCCAGGCACCCGATGGAGGTGATGGTGCACATCGACCGCGGCGGCGACAACGGCGGCAGCCGCTACTTCTACG
>JBBWZH010000768.1:0-3520 GCA_039648995.1 Mycobacteriales bacterium | reverse complement strand
GGGCTGTCCTCGGCCGGCGGGCTGTCCTCGGCCGGCGGGCTGTCCTCGGCCGGCGGGCTGTCCTCGGCCGGCGGGCTGTCCTCGGCCGGCGGGCTGTCCTCGGCCGCCGCCGGGGCGGCGGCGGCCGGCATGGGTCCGTCGGGCGCCGGGGCGACGGTCCGGGCCGCTGACACGGTGCCCTCCCCCGTCAGCGGGGCGGCTGTTGTGTCCGATGCCGGTTCGCCGGCCGGGCGCGGGGCCGGGGCGTCCGGTGCGAGGTCCTCCGGTGCTCGCGGGGCGGCGTTGTCCGGCGTCACATCCGCTCGCGCGGACGCCGCGGCGGGCGGGGAGTCTCCCGGTGCCAGCGGCGCGGCGGGCGCGCCGTCCGGAACTGGGTCTTTCGCCGCTGACGGGCTGGCGATCCCGGCTTCCGTGCCGGGTCGCCCGGTGGGAGCGCCCGTGGGAGCGATCTCGGCCGCATCGGTCGAGGCGGACGGTGCGGACCGGGGTGTGCCGGTCGGTGGTTGATCGGCCGTCGCCATGGTCGGGGCGTTGGGAGCCTCGGCCGGGCCGGACAGCTCGGCGGCCTGGTGACCCGTGGCCTCCGGCAGCGTTGGCGGCGGCGCTGGCGGCGAGCCGGGAGAACCGTCCCCTGGAGCGGCGCCGCTCGGTCCGGCGTCCACCCCGGGGCGGGTCGACGGCCCTGATGCCCCGGCGACTTCGCCGACAGGACGAAATGTCGCTTCGGCGACATCTGGACTTGCCGGTGTGTCGACTTGGGGGTTGAGAGATTCGTCGGTGGTTGGCGCGGCGATGGGGCGGGGCTCGTCCGGCAGGGTCACCCGTACTCCTCGTCGATGTCCTGGTCCTGCGGCTCGGGGGGCGGGGCGGTGCCGTCGGTGGGGCCGGTCCACCGGATGTGCAGCTCGCCGAGCGCGGCGACCTGGTCGAAGGCGACCGTGCCCTCGCGGTAGAGCTCGAGCAGCCCCAGGAACCGGGCCACGTACTCCAGGGTGTGCTGGCAGTCCTGGGTGAGCGCGCGGAACGTGGCCCGGCCGGTCCGGGCCAACCGCTCCCGCATGATCAAGATGTGTTCCCGGACGCTGACCCGCGGCGCGTGCACGTGGTCCGTGCCGACGACCGGCGGCGGTTTGGGGGCGAGTGCGGCGGCGGCGATCTGGGCGAACCGCTCCGGGGTGACCGCGAGCAGCACCTCCGGCATCAGATCGGCGAACCGCGGCTCCAGCGACACCGCACGCGGGAAGCGCTGCGCCTGCGCCCGCTCCAGCATGCTGATGTACGCCGCCACCTGCTTGTACGCGCGGTACTGCAGCAGCCGGGCGAACAGCAGGTCACGCGCCTCCAGCAGGGCCAGGTCCTCCTCGTCCTCGACCTCGGCGGCGGGCAGCAGCCGGGCCGCCTTGAGATCGAGCAAGGTCGCCGCGACAACGAGGAACTCGGTCGCCTGACCGAGGTCCCAGGACGAGCCGAGCGCGCGGATGTGCGCGATGAACTCGTCCGTCACCTTGGACAGCGCGACCTCGGTGACGTCCAGTTGGTGCTTGGAGATGAGCGAGAGCAGAAGGTCGAACGGCCCCTCGAAGTTCTCCAGCCGGACCGCGAACGGCGTCGGCCGGTTCTCCGGCGTCATCCAACCGGGCTGGTGTGAGACGCCGCCCCCGGCCGCCGGCGGCGGAACGACCGGATCGGCGGGCACGCCGTCGCCGGGCGGCGACCCGGGGCTGGCCGGGTCGGCCGCTCCCACCGGGCTGAGAGCACTCACCCTGCGACGGTAGCGCAGCGTGAACTAAGGACGGCGGCACACCTATATGTCGACATATTGCTTCACGGTTTCAATGCTAAGTACCTAGACGGACTAAGCGATGGCAGTGAGCACCGAACCGAGCACGCTGTCCAGGATGAGGAGCAGCGGTGGGTGCGAGCCGCCCAGCGGCAGGATCAGCAGCACCAGCAGCGCGAGGACGCCGAGGTTGTTGTCGACCAGGTAGTGCCGGGCCCGCTGCCAGCCCAGCGAGCCCGTGGACGCCAGCTCCAGCAGGCGCCAACCGGGCAGCGGCGGCAGGGGCACTACCGCCAGCACCGCCATCGCCATCAACTCAAGGCTGAGCGAGATGAAGAACGCCTGCCCGGACGGCAGGTTGACGTTGCCGAGCACGTCGGTGATGCCGGCGCCGGCGATGCTCGACCGGTCCCCGCCGACGGCGATGAAGCCGAGGAGGGCGAGCACGCCGAGCAGCGCGACCACGACCGGGCCGGCCAGCAGCGCGACCGCGAGCCGGCCGCGGGACCGCAGCGGGATCTCCGGCGTCACGCCCCACCCGGGGCCGCCGAGCAGGGCCGCGACCGCCCCGAACGGGTCCAGCACCTGTCGCAGGCCGCCGACCCGGCGGACGGCCGCCCGGTCGCCCAGCAACCGGGCCGTCCCGGCCTGGGCGTAGGCGGACGCCACCAGCGCCACCAGGAACCCGACGAGCAGCCCCGCGAATGACGTGGGCGAGCCGAGCGCGCGCAGCATGCGGCCTCCGATCCAGGTAGCTCACGCGATGCCCCGTTCGTTCGCCCACCCGCAGGGACGCCGGAGCCAGGCCGGAGCGTACCGGCGCCGTCACGCCCCCTCCACCAGCCTGCCCTCAGCCGCGGCCGGCCCACGCGGCCCGGCCGGCACATCGGTAGCCGCCTCGCTTGGACAAGACCGGACCTCGACTCGACAGTTAAACTTCAAGGACTTCGGCGGACAATGAGAATCGCCCCGCAGCCGGTGGGCTGCGGGGCGACCAGGCCGAAACGAGGACTCAGCCGTCGCGGAAGCGACGGACGAGGATGGAATCCTCACCCTTGGCGTCGAGGTCGGCGAGAATGATCGCGATGGCCTCGCGGACGATGCGGCCGCGGTCGACGACCAGGCCGTGCTCGCCGCGGAGGGTCAACCGGGCGCTCTCCAGGTCGAGCAGTTCCTCCGCCGAGCAGTAGACGGTGATCTTCTCCTCGTGCCGCTCGCGCCCGCTCGGGCGGCGGTCCCCCACCGTGCGCATCCGCTGCCGGCGGGTCTGCCGCACACCGTTCGTGCGGCCACGACCGGCCGGGTCATCGTCGAAGGTGCTCCGGCCGATCGGCTCGGCGGGCGCCGGCCGGGGCTCCCGCTCGACCTGCCTGGGTGCCGGGGCGGACGCCAGCGCGACCGGCTCCGGCGCGGGCGGCGGCGGGCTCGGTGGCAGCGGCGTGACCGACGCGGTCCGCTCGGCCACCGACGCCACCTGCGCCACCGAGGCCGCCACCGAGGCCGCCAGCGCGGCGGCCGGCGCCACGGCATGCGCGTCGGCGTCCGCGGCGCGCAGCCGCTGGCCGTTGCGTTCCGGCTCGCGGGCCGGCGGGTGCTCGCCCGGCGCGGGCCCCGCGCCGGTGGCCCGGAACAGCTCCGCCGCTCCGGGAAGGCTCGGTCGGCGGCTCATGCCGGCACCCCGCTCCAGTCAGCCATGCCCAGCCCCGCTCCGTCGGGAATGTCCTGCCGCACCAGCACGCC
>JBBWZH010000415.1:0-7184 GCA_039648995.1 Mycobacteriales bacterium | reverse complement strand
CAGTGGGGTGGTACGCGTACGCTGTCGAAGCGTGACCCTCGGTGATCTTGTGTACGGGCTGTACGAGCGTCTGCTGCGCCGGCAGCTGGAAGGACGGCCCGGGCCGCGGCACGTCGGTGTGATCCTCGACGGCAACCGCAGGTGGGCCCGCGCGTCCGGGGCCGACGTCGCGCACGGTCACCGGCGCGGGGCCGCGAAGATCTCCGACCTGCTCGACTGGTGCGCCGAGGCACGGGTCGAGGTGGTCACGCTGTGGCTGCTCTCGACAGACAACCTGTCCCGCCCGCCGGCCGCCGTAGCCGACCGCCACGTTCACCACCGGGCCGGACCGACCGGTGGTCCGCTCGGCCGCCGCCTTCAGCAGCTGCGCGGTCTCCGGCGGCAGCAGGTCCAGCGCGCCGACCACGGAGATCTGCCAGGGCTGGTGCGGCTGGGCGAGGTCCTCGACCACGCCCTCGATGATCTCCAGCAACGGGGTCAGCTCGCCCGGCGGCCGGGACAGGTTGTCCGTCGAGAGCAGCCACAGCGTGACCACCTCGACCCGCGCCTCGGCGCACCAGTCGAGCAGGTCGGAGATCTTCGCGGCGCCGCGCCGGTGACCGTGCGCGACGTCGGCCCCGGACGCCCGGGCCCACCTGCGGTTGCCGTCGAGGATCACGCCGACGTGCCGCGGCCCGGGCCGCCCGGCCAACTGCCGACGCAGCAGGCGCTCGTACAGCCCGTACACAAGATCACCGAGGGTCACGCTTCGACAGCGTACGCGTACCAACCCGCAGCGCGCTGTGTTCGGGCCCGCACAACTCTGACAGTTAACCTACGGTTCCGTAACCTCGCCGTTGGGAGACACCGATGAACGAGGGGTACGTATGAGCGGGCGCGAAGCGTCGCAGGCACGGGCGGCCCGACCTGCGGCGTCGCGGCGGAAACGGACGGCCCGCCCGGCGGGCGGAGCGTTTTCGTGGAGTGCGGGGACGAGGGCCGGCCCGCCCGGAGCGAACGAGGAGGCGTCATGAGCGTGCTCGGTCAGGATCTGCCGGGACCGATCCGGGTGCTGGCCCGGCCGCGGCTGCGTGGTTGGCTGCACGTCTGGGCCAGCCTGATCTCGATCGGGGCCGGCGCGGCGCTGGTAGCCGTCGCGGCGGCCACCCGCGGCGCCCGACCCGGGGCGGCGACCGCGGTGTACGCGCTGACCGTGTCGCTGCTGTTCGGCACCTCGGCGCTTTACCACCGGATCGACTGGTCGCCGGCCAAGCAGGCGGTGATGGCCCGGCTGGACCATTCGATGATCTTCGTGTTCATCGCCGGCACCTACACGCCGTTCGCGGTGCTGTCGCTGCCGTCGCGGACCGGGCGGGTCGTGCTGGTGGTGGTCTGGATCGGCGCGCTCGCCGGTTTGATCATGCGGTCCACCTGGCCGTCCGCGCCGCGCTGGCTGGCCGTGCCGCTGTACCTGGGCCTCGGCTGGGTGGCCGTGTTCGTGCTACCGGACCTGCTCCGGCACGGCGGGGTGGCCGCGTTCGTGTTGCTGATCACCGGCGGGCTGCTCTACACCTTCGGCGCGATCGTCTACGGGTTGCAGCGGCCGGATCCGGCGCCGCAGGTGTTCGGCTTCCACGAGGTGTTCCACCTGTGCACGGTGCTCGCGGCCGTGTGCCACTACATCGCGGTCTGGTTGATCATCTATTGACGGGGCGCGGGCGGCGGCCGCGCTCAGATCGTGATCCGCACCTTGATCGCCTTCCGGCTGTCCATCGCGACGTAGCCGTCCGGGACGCCCTCCAGGTCGACGGTGCTGTCGAACACGACGCTGCCGTCCAGGTTGCCGTTGGCGACCTCGGCCATCAGCTCCGGCAGGTACGCCCGGGCCGGCGCCAGCCCACCGCGCAGGCCGATGTTCCGGCTGAACAGCCGGGCCACGTTCAGCCCTTCGACCAGGTGCGGCATGCCGACGTAGCCGATGATCGCGCCGTCCCGGGCGACCGCGACTGCGGTGTCCAGCGCGGACTGCGCGCCCACGCACTCAAGCACCGCGTGCGCGCCACCGGTCAGGCTGATCGCCTGCTCCACCGCCTCCTCGCCGCGGCCGCAGACCGTCTCGGTGGCGCCGAGGCGGCGGGCCAGCTCGAGGCGCTCCTCGTGGTGGCCGATCACGATGATCCGATCGGCGCCGAGCCGGCGCGCCGCGATCACCCCGCAGAGCGCGACCGCGCCGTCGCCGATCACGGCGACCGTGTGCCCGTAGCCGACGCCGGCCGAGCGGGCCGCGTGATAGCCGCCGGGCAGCACGTCGCACAGCGGCAGCAGTTGCGGCTCGGCGCCGCGCAGCACCGGCGGCACCACCAGCAGCGTCCCGTCCGCGTGCGGCACCCGGACCGCCTCGCCCTGCGCGCCGTCGTGCCCGGGCTCCCCGTAGACCCCACCGTCCACGCAGGACGAGTGCAGGCCGTGCAGGCAGTACTCGCAGGTGCCGTCCGACCAGGTGAACGGCGAGATGACCATGTCGCCGCGGCGCAGCATGCGGACCTCGGCGCCGACGTCCTCGACCACACCGACGAACTCGTGCCCGATCCGGGCGCCGGGCTGGCGGGTGCCGTACCCGCGGTACGACCAGAGGTCCGAGCCGCAGATACCGGCCGCGGTGATCCGTACCACCGCGTCGGTGTCCAGCTCGATCTCCGGGTCGCGCACCTGCTCAATCCGGATGTTGCCGGGACCCTCAAAGACGGCGGCACGCATCGGCAGCTCTCCTCACCCGACGACTCCGGCAACCCCGAAGTATGTCCGGTTGACCCTCGGCGCCACCAAGATCTAACGGACACACCCTAGGGCATACCCCACCAGCCGACCCCCGCCGGCAACCGGTCGAGGGTCGGCTGGGTGGGGCCGGTCAGGCCTCGGTCGGCGTCTCCCCGCCGGGCTCGGCGGTAGCGTCGCCGGCCGCCTCGCCGGTCTCCGGCCCCTGGGCACGCAGCCGGTCGACCACCGACATGGCCGAACGCAGCTCGGTCAGCCAGCTGTCGGCGTGCTCGCCGACCAGCCGGACGCACCAGGCCAGCGCCTCCGACCGGGACCGGGCCACGCCGGCGTCCACCAGCGTGTCGAGCACCTTGCGCTCCGGCTGCCGCAGCCGGGTCATCACCGGCGCGGACAGCGTGGTGAACAGCTGCCGGCTGCCGCCCGCCCGCACCCCCCACGCGACCTTGCGGCCGTACCGCTGCTCGGCCTCGCGGGCGATCGCGATCCGCTCGTCCCGGGTCTCCTCGCGGAACCGGCTGATCCGGCCGGCCTCGGCCGCGCTCGCCGCGGCCGCGTCACCGCCCTCGACGGTCGGCGCCGGCAGCTCGCCGATGACCATGATCTCGTCCCGGTCGACGGACAGCTCCGGCGCGCTGGTGAACCAGCCGTCCGGCAGCCGGCCGGCGAACCAGGCCGGAGCGTCGTCCGCCGGCGGCAGGTCGGCCTGCTGCCAGCCGCCCCGGCGCCCGAAGCCGCGCCCGCCCCCGCCGTGCTGCCAGTCCCCTCGCATCCCTCGTCCCATCATCACCGCACCCGCCTTCGTTGATTACATCGTTGCACCTGTTGCAAGTGTGCACGCTGGCGGCCGCTTCCGACCCGGCGTACGCCGGAAGCGAAACCGGCGGGCGGGCCGGGCGGTCCAGGCCGCAAGGGCCTGGACGGGACGGACCGACGGGACGGCCGGGTGGGGCGGGACGGCCGGGGCGGGACGGCCGGGGCCGGGACGGCCGGGGCGGAACGGCCGGGGAGGGCCAGGCGGGCGGGCCAGGCGGCCGAGCCGGGCGGGCGGACGGGACGGGGTGGGATGGGGCGGTCAGTGCTCGCGGGTGACGCGGACCGCGGCGGCCACCGCCGCCGGATCGGTCTGGGGCAGGTCGCACACGAAGCCCCGGCAGACGTAGGCCGTAGGCACGCCACCCACCAGCGGCCGGTCGGCCAGCAGCGGTAGGCCCGGGGCGTCCGGCACCCCGACCACGACGACCAGGCCGGGGCTGGTACCCAGCCGCGCCACCCGCACCAGACCCGCGCCGTCGCCCTGGGGCATGCCCGCGGCGGTGGGCAGGACGACGGCGGCCTGCAGCGGGCCGGCGAGGGCGGCCTCGGCGGTGGCGCAGGCCCAGCCGGCGGCGCGCGGGTAGCGCTCGGCGATCGGGGCCAGCGCGGCGAGCGCCGCGTCGGCGGCGGCGCGGGCGTCGGCCCGGCCGGTCAGCGCGGCGTAGGTGAGCAGCGCGCCGGCGGCCGCCGCGGCGCCGCACGGCGCCGGCCCGTCGGTCGGGTCCCACGGCCGGCGGACCAGCACCTCGGCGTCATCGGCGGTGTCGAAGAAGCCGCCGTTGCCATCGGCGAACCGGGCCCGCACGACGTCCAGCAGGTCGCCGGCCCGGGCCAGCCAGCGGGGCTCGCCGGTGGCCTGGTGCAGCGCCAGCAGCCCCTCGGCCACGTCCGCGTAGTCCTCCAGCACGCCGGCGTTCGCGCCCACCTTGCCGTCCCGCGAGGTCCGCCGCAGCCGACCGTCAACGACGTGCACGTCCAGCAGCAGGGTCGCCGCCACCGCCGCCGCGTCCACATAGGACGGTTCGGCGAGCAGCGTACCCGCCTCGGCCAACGCGGCGATCGCCAGCCCGTTCCAGGCGGCTACCACCTTGTCGTCCCGCCCCGGCTGCGGCCGCTCGGCGCGCGCTGTGGACAGTCGCGTTCGGACAGACAGCCATCTGTCCTGTTTGGACGGTTCGGGGTCGGCGCGGAGCTGCAGGGTGGAGCTGCCGTGCTCGAACGTACCGGCACCGGTCACCGACAGCAGCGCGGCGGCCCAGGCACCGTCCGCGGGGCCGAGCACCTCGGCCAGCTGGTCCGGCGTCCAGGCGTAGGTCAACCCCTCCACGCCGGCGGTGTCCGCGTCCAGCGCGGAGGCGAAGCCCCCTTGGGCGGTACTCAGGTCGCTTAGCAGGAAGCCGGCGGTCTCGGCGGCGACCCGGCGGGCCAGCGGCGACCCGGTCTCCCGCCAGAGGTGCAGGTAGACCCGCAGCAGCAGGGCGTTGTCGTACAGCATCTTCTCGAAGTGCGGCACCACCCACTCGGCGTCCACCGAGTAGCGGGCGAACCCTCCGGCGAGCTGGTCGTACATGCCGCCGCGCGCCATCCGGTCGCAGGTGTGCTCGACCAGCCGCAGCGCGTCCGCCGAGCCGGTGCGGGCGCGGTGCCGCAGCAGGAACTCCAGCACCATGGACGGCGGGAACTTCGGCGCGCCGCCGAACCCGCCGTTGTCCCAGTCGTATTCGTCGCCGAGGCGGGCGGCGGCGGCCGCCAGCACCGCCTCGTCCAGCGGCCGGGCGCTGCCGATCGCCCGCGGCGCGGCGATCGCGTCGACGATCTGCTGGCCGGCCGCCCGCACCTCGTCGCGGCGGTCCCGCCAGGCCGTGCCGACCGCCTCCAGCAGCTGGCCGAACTGGTCGCGTGGGAAGTACGTGCCGCAGTAGAACGGCGCGCCGTCCGGGGTGAGGAAGCAGGTCATCGGCCAGCCGCCGTGGCCCGTCATGCCCTGGGTCGCCTCCATGTAGACGGCGTCGACGTCGGGCCGCTCCTCCCGGTCCACCTTCACGCAGACGAAGGCGGCGTTCATCGCGGCCGCGGTGCCGTCGTCCTCGAACGACTCGTGCGCCATCACGTGGCACCAGTGGCAGGCCGCGTAGCCGACCGAGAGCAGCACCGGCACATCCCGCCGGCGCGCCTCGGCGAACGCCGGCTCGCCCCACGGCCACCAGTCGACCGGGTTGTCCTTGTGCTGCAGCAGGTACGGGCTGGTCGAGTCGGCGAGCCGGTTCGGCACCGGAGACCTCCGCGGGGTTGGCGTCCCGCCCTGTCTACCCCACCGACCGCGAGGTCGCGTCCCGGGGACCGGGGCGGAGCATCGGCGGGCGCAGACTGGTGGCGTCGCCGCGGCGGAACAGCTGAGCGGGGCGGCCGCCGTCGCGGGTGGTGGTACGGCCGGCGGGCGCGAGGAAGCCGGCGGTGCCGGTGACCTTGCGGTGGAAGTTGCGCGGGTCGAGCTCGACGCCCCAGACGATCTCGTAGACGCGGCGCAGCCCGGCCACGGTGAACTCGGCCGGGCAGAACGCGGTCGCCACCGGGCTGTACTCCAGCATGAACCGGGCCCGCTCGACGCCGTCGGCCAGGATCTGCCGGTGGTCGAAGGCGAGCCGGCGCGGGTCGAGGTCCGCCACCGGCTGCCAGCGGGCCGCGGCGGCGTCGCTGCCGGCGGTCGGCACCGGCAGGTCCGGCGCGAACACCAGGTACGCGACGGTGATCACCCGCATCCGCGGGTCGCGGCGGGGCGCGCCGTAGCTGCCGAGCTGCTCCACGTGCACGGCCGGCGCGCCGACCGCCGTCTCCTCGGCCAGCTCCCGGCGGGCGGCCGCGGCCAGGGCCTCGTCCGGGTGGACGAAGCCGCCGGGCAGCGCCCACCGGCCGCGGTACGGCGGCTGGCCACGGCGGATCAGTAGTGTGGTCAGCTGGTCAGCCCGGATGGTCAGCACGACCAGGTCGACGGTCACCGCGACCGGCGGGTAGTCCTGCGGGTTGTAGCCCTTCACGGTCCCGACGCTACGCTCTTATCGTCCGGACGACGAGAACAGTCGGGCAATTATCGTCAGGACGCCGGTAAGGTCAGTCGTCCGCCTGCAGCCGGCGCCGGCGCTTGGTCTCGGCGCGGATGCGCTTGTCCGTCAGCCGGCGCTCCCGGGCACCTCGGGACGGTCGGGTCGGCCGGCGCGGCGGTGGCGGCGGGGCCAGCGCCGCCTCCAGCAGCGCGGCCAGCCGGGCCCGGGCGGCCTCCCGGTTCCGCCACTGCGACCGGAACTCGCTGGCCACGATCACGACCGCGCCGTCCAGCAGCCGCGACCCGAGCCGGCTGGTCAGCCGCTCCTTCACGGCCGGCGGCAGCGACGGCGAGCCGGCCACGTCGAAGCGCAGCTCCACCCGCGAGTCGGTGGTGTTCACCGACTGGCCGCCCGGCCCGGACGACCGGCTGAACCGTTCGACCAGCTCGTCGCCGGGCAGCACCAACCCCGGCCGCACCTGCAGGTCGTCAGCCATCCACCCATTCTCCGCGATGCCCGCCACCGGATAAAGCGCTGCGCGCCTGCCCGGGCCGGCCGAGTCGCCCGGGACGG
>JBBWZH010000414.1:0-8036 GCA_039648995.1 Mycobacteriales bacterium | reverse complement strand
ACCAGCGCGCCGACCCGGGGCAGCACCGCGGCCGCGGCCCGCGGCATCGGCTCGCCGAGCAGGTCCAGCCGGCCGGCGGTCGGCGAGATCAGGCCGAGCAGCATCCGGATCGTGGTCGTCTTGCCCGACCCGTTCGGCCCCAGGAAGCCGTACACGGCGCCGTGCGGGACGACCAGGTCGACGCCGTTGACGGCGAGCTGGCCGCCGCGGAACCGCTTGGTGAGGCCGTACGTGCGGATCGCGGGCTCGGCCGCCGGCCCGGCGGCGGGCGGCGGGGGGGTGCCCGCCGCCCGCCGCTCGGTCAGCACGCCTGCCGTCACCGGTGCCCCGCCGCCTGGTAGAGCACGTCCGGGGCGACCGTGCCGACGAGCAGCCGGCCGTCATCGGTGAGCAGCAGGCTGAACAGGCTGCCGGCGAGCAGCCGGCCGCTGCCCCAACTACCGCTGACCTGGGGCAGCCGGTTCAGGATCGCGCTCAGCTCACCGAGGTTGCCGCCATCCCGGCCGGTGCCGGTGGCGTCCGGGGCGGTCAGGTTGACGCTCGGGATCACGGCGACCGCCGTCCAGCCTGTGCCGATGACACGCGACGCGACGCCCTTACCCTTGCTGCCTGGCTTATCCGACTTGTCTGACCTATCTGACTTATCTGTGCCGGACGCGCCGGGCACCGTGCCGTCGGTCACCTTCGTACCGGGCGGCGGGTTGAACCGGAACTGCTCGTCGCCGGGGACCGCGAAGCTGATCCGGTTGAAGCCCACCTCGAAGGACGGCCTGCTGGTGTTGCTGCGGGCGAAGACCTGCACGCGCAGCGGGATGTGCGTCTGCGAGTCCAGCGCGAGCCGGACCTGGCCGATCAGCGACTTGGCATCCTTGGGGCTCAGCACCAGCTCGTACGCGGACCGGCCGGCCACCGAGGCGGTGCCGTCGGTGGTCACCGCGGTGGTCGGGTCAATGGCCTTGAGCGCGGCGTCGGCCGCCTGCTGCGGGGTCATCCCGGTCGGCAGTGGGCTTTCCGGCTTCGGCATTCCCTCGGACGGCAGCGTGTAGTGGGCCGCGGTCTTGGCCTGGCTGTCCCACAGCCAGACATCCTTCCCGTTCTGGACGATGTCCGACTCGCCCAGGCTGCCGAGCAGCGCCACCCGGTGCTTGTTCTGGCCAGCGGCCCAGATCCGCAGCTGGTGCGAGCCGGTCAGCAGCGAAGCCAACGAGCTGCCGGCGCCCGGGCCGGTAGCGGGCAGCTCCGGCAGGCCGAGCCTGGCGTCCTCCTGAATCGTCCCGGACAACCCGTCCACTTGGGCGTTTTCCAGGTCGACGAGCAGCTGCGCTGCCGTCCGGGACGGCAGCGGCGGGTTGGCGGTGGCGGTCAGCACGCCGCTCGCGGTCACCGCGATCGCGGCCACCACCAGCGCGGGCACGCCCCACCGCAGGGCACGAAATCGGGTCGTTCGAGTCATGCTGTGGATGGTGCGCGGCCGTGCCTGTGAGCACACTGAGAGTTCCAGTGCGGCGGCTGGCGGCGCCGGCAGTGGATCTCAGCGTCGGCACAGGATCGGTCCGGGAGGCTGCGGGCGCCGCCCGCGCGGGCGGGCCGGAGGAGGGCGGGGCGATGCGGTTGCTGGTGGTCGAGGACGAGGTGCGGCTGGCCACCGCGCTCTCGCGCGGCCTGCAGTCTGAGGGCTTCGCCGTGGACCTCGCGCACGACGGGGTGAACGGCCTGCACCTCGCGCAGGAGGGCAGCTACGACGCGATCGTGCTGGACGTGATGCTGCCCGGGCTGTCCGGCTACCGGGTCTGCGAGCGGCTGCGGGCGGCGCAGAACTGGGTGCCGGTGCTGATGCTGTCGGCCAAGGACGGCGAGTACGACCAGGCGGACGGCCTGGACGTCGGCGCCGACGACTACCTGACCAAGCCGTTCTCCTACGTGGTGCTGGTGGCCCGGCTGCGCGCGCTGCTGCGCCGCGGCGCGCCGCCGCGGCCGGTCACGCTGACCGCCGGTGACCTGCGGCTCGACCCGGCCGAGCGGCGGGTGTCCCGCGGCGACACCGCGGTCGAGCTGACCGCGCGGGAGTTCTCGCTGCTCGAGTACCTGCTCCGCCGGGCCGGTCAGGTGGTCTCGAAGACGCAGATCCTGCGGCACGTCTGGGACGCCAACTACGACGGCGACACCAACGTGGTCGAGGTCTACATCGGCTACCTGCGCCGCAAGATCGACACCCCGTTCGGCCGCGCGGCGGTGGAGACCGTCCGCGGCGCCGGCTACCGGCTCGCGGCCGACGGCGGCTAGCCGATCCGCATGGTTGCCCGGGTCAGCAGGCGGTGGTGGCGGCTGTGGAGCCTGCGCACCCGGCTGACCGTCGTCTCCACCTGGCTGCTCGGCGCCGGCATCGTGCTCGCGGCGCTGCTGCTGTCCTGGACCAGCGAGCACTCGCTGCAGTCCGCGGTGGACGCCGGCGCGATCCAGAACGCCAGGGACGTGGCCGAACTGGTGGACGCCGGCCGGTTGCCCGACCCGGTGCCGATCGGCAGCGAGGAGATCGCGGTACTGCAGGTGCTCGACGCCGACGGGCGGGTGCGGGCCGGGTCGGCCACCGCGGACCGGCTGATGCCGCTGTTGCAGCCGGACGAGCTGGCCCGGGCCCGCGCCGGCCAGCGGCTGTTCGTCAGCGGCGACCGGGCCAGCCTGACCGGGACGCTGCGGGTGATCGCGGTGCCGTGCGGGCCGCCGGGTGACCCGCAGACCGTGGTGGTGGGCGCCGGCATCGGCGGCATCCAGGCCAGTGTCCGGGCGCTGCGGAAAGGCTTCCTGTTCGGCGGGCCGGTGCTGCTCGCGCTGGGCACGCTGGTCAGCTGGCGGGTGATCGGCTGGACGCTGCGGCCGGTCGAGACGCTGCGCCGCGGCGCCGCCGACATCACCGGCACCGGCGCCGAGAACCGGCTGCCGCTGCCGGACGCCCGGGACGAGATCTACCGGCTGGCCGCGACGCTGAACGACATGCTGGACCGGCTGGCCGCGGCCAGCGCCCGGCAGCGCTCGTTCGTCTCGGACGCCGCGCACGAGCTGCGCAGCCCGCTGGCCAGCCTGCGGACACAGCTGGAGGTGGCCGGCCGGCTCAGCCAGTCGGGCGAACTGACCGAGCTCACCGGGGACGCGCTGATCGACGTCGCACGGCTGTCCACGCTGGTGGACGATCTGCTGCTGCTGGCCCGGCTGGACGAGGCGGCGCCACGCCGGGCGCCCCGGCGGGAGAGCGTCGATCTGCACGGCATCGTCGCAGGCATGCTGGGCCGGTACCGGGGCGCGCGGGTACCGGTGCGGCTGTGCGCCGAGCCGGGCGGCGGGGACGGGGTGACCGTCCGGGGCGACCCGGAGGCGCTGGGGCGGGTGCTGGCCAACCTGGTCGACAACGCGGTCCGGCACGCCCACAGCACCGTCTACATTAATGTGTCCCGAGTGGACGGTCGCGTATGGATGGTGGTGCGCGATGACGGCCCGGGTATCCCGGCAGCCGACCGGGAGCGGGTGTTTGACCGGTTCACCCGGCTCGACCAGGCCCGGGACCGTGGCTCCGGCGGCGCCGGGTTGGGCCTGGCGATCGTCCGCGAGGTGGTGCGGGCGCACGGTGGATCGGTCACGCTGGCCGACGCGGAACCCGGGCTGCGGGCCCGGGTGGACCTGCCGGCGACGGACTGAGCGCCGTGCCGGCTGGCCTGCCGGCCGGGTGGTTGTGCCGGTGGGGCGGGCGGACGCCGCGCGGGTGCGGGGCGAAAAGATTCAGGCTTGACTGTTTGTTGCCTGGTGGGGACAGTGTGGCGGTGACCGCGATGGCAGCGCAGCCGCCGCCGAGCCGGCAGGAGGAGCGCAGCCGCTCCACCCGGCTGCGGCTGCTGGAGGCGACCGTCGGCTGCCTGGTCGACGTCGGCTGGTCGGGCACCACGACCACCCTGGTGGCCGAGCGGGCCGGCGTCTCCCGCGGCGCCCAGCTGCACCACTACCCGGCCAAGTCGGCGCTGGTGCTGGCCGCGGTCGAGCACCTGGCCGAACGCCGGGCCGCCGAGCTACGGTCCGAAGTGGACGCCCTACCGCGCGGGCGCAGCCGGGTCGGCGCCACCGTCGACCTGCTGGCCGCGGTCTTCACCGGCCCGCTGTTCGTCGCCACGCTGGAGGTCTGGGTGGCAGCCCGCACCGACGAACAGTTGCGGGCCGCGCTGGTCCCCCTGGAGGCCCGGTTCGGCCGCGAGGTGCACCGGCTCACCATCGAGCTGCTCGGTGCGGACGAGTCGCTGCCCGGCGTCCGGGAGAGCGTGCAGGCCACCCTCGACCTGCTCCGCGGCCTCGGCGTGGCGAACCTGCTCACCGACGACACCGCTCGCCGCACCCGGCTGCTCCGCGTCCACAAGCGACAGCTGGCGGCCGCGCTGCGAGGCCCCGGATGACCGGCCCCGGCGCGCGGCCGGTGCGGATCGGCAACATGTCGGGCTTCTACGGTGACCGGTTCGCGGCGATGCGGGAGATGCTCACCGGTGGCCCGCTGGACGTGCTCACCGGCGACTACCTGGCCGAGCTGACCATGCTCATCCTCGGCCGTGACCGGCTGCGTGACCCGGGCCGCGGCTACGCCCGCACGTTCCTGCGCCAGCTGGAGGACTGCCTCGGGCTCGCGCAGGATCGCGGCGTCCGCATCGTGGTCAACGCCGGCGGGCTCAACCCGGCCGGGCTGGCGGCCGCGATCGGCGAGTTGGCCGGCCGGCTGGGCCGGTCCGTCGCGGTCGGCCACGTCGAGGGTGACGACGTGCGCGAACGGTCGGTCGAGCTGGGGCTGGCCGGCGACCCGCCGCTGACCGCGAACGCGTACCTGGGGTGCTGGGGCATCGTCGAGTGCCTGCGCGGCGGCGCCGACATCGTGGTCACCGGCCGGGTCACCGACGCCTCGCTGGTCGCCGGCCCCGCGGCCTGGTGGCACGGCTGGGCGCGGGACGACTGGGGCGCACTGGCCGGCGCGACCGTCGCCGGGCACGTGCTGGAGTGTGGCGCTCAGGCCACCGGCGGCAACTTCGCCTTCTTCACCGAGATCGCGTCGCCCGAGCGGCCGGGCTTCCCGCTGGCCGAGATCCACCCCGACGGCTCCAGCGTGATCACCAAGCATCCCGGCACCGGCGGCGCGGTCACCGTGGAGACCGTCACCGCGCAGCTGCTGTACGAGATCGGGCCGCCGGCGTACCTGGGCCCGGACGTGACCAGCCGGTTCGACACGATCACCCTCGCCGCGGCGGGGCCGGACCGGGTGCGCGTCTCCGGCGTGCGCGGCGAGCCACCACCGCCGACCGTCAAGGTGGGGCTGAACCGGCTCGGCGGCTTCCGCAATACGGTCACGTTCGTGCTGACCGGGCTCGACATCCCGGCCAAGGCCGCGCTGCTACGGGCACAGCTGACCGCGGCGCTCGGCGACAGCGGGCCGGCCGATCTCGTCTGGACACTCGCCCGCACCGACCAGCCCGACGCCGGCACCGAGCAGACCGCGAGCGCGCTGCTGCACGTGGTGGCCCGCGACGCCGACGCCGACCGGGTCGGCCGCGCGTTCTCCCAGGCGGCCGTCGAACTGGCGCTGGCCTCGTACCCCGGCTTCTTCGCCACCTCGCCGCCGGCCGACGGCTCCCCGTACGGCGTGTTCGACGCGGCCTACCTCGCGGCGTCCGAGGTCGAGCACGTGGCCGTGCTCCCCGGCGGCGAGCGGGTGCGGGTCGCTCCGGCGCCGGCGTCGGCGGCCGAAGGGGGCGGGGTGGGCGGCCGGCCGGGCGGCCTGGCCGGCGGCGCCGGCAACGCACCGGGCGGGCGCGCGGGCAGCGGCCCGGGAGGCCGGGCCGGCAGTACCCCGCGCGGGCCGGCGGCCGCTGCCCGCGGCTGGCCACCCGGCGGAGCCGTAGCCGGCCTGACCAGCGGCGCCGGAGACGACCAGGCCGGCGGTGCCGGGGCCGAGCCGGCGAGCGGCGCCGGAGACAGGCCGGCCGGCGGCCCCGCCGGCGATGCTGGCGGCGAGCCGGCGAACGGCGCCGAGGACGGCCTCACGGCCGGTCCCGGGGGCGAGCCGGCGAGCGACGCCGGCCTCACCACCGGTGCCGGAGACAGGCCGGCCGGCGGCCCGGCCGGCGGTGCCGGGGGCGAGCCGGCGAGCAGTGCCGGGGGCGGCCTCACCGGCGGTGCCGGGGGCGGGCCGGCCGGCGGCGCTGCGGGTGCTACCGCGGGCGAGCCGCCGGGCTGGGCCGGCGGGGCCGGGGGCGGGCCGGCCGGCGGTGCCGGGGGCTGGCCGGCCGGCGGCGCTGCGGGTGCTACCGCGGGCGAGCCGCCGAGCGGGGCCGGGTACGGGCCGACGCGGCGGGTGCCGCTGGGGCTGGTCGTCGGCGCGCGGTCCGGTGACAAGGGTGGCACCGCGAACCTCGGCGTGTGGGCCAGGTCGGCGGCCGCGTACCCGTGGCTGGCCGAGACGCTCACCACCGACCGGCTGCGCGAGCTGCTCCCGGAGACCGCCGACCACCCGATCACGCGGCACCTGCTACCCAACCTGAACGCCGTGAACTTCGTCATCGACGGCCTGCTCGGCGCGGGCGTGGCCGCGTCCACCCGGTTCGACCCGCAGGCCAAGGGCCTCGGCGAATGGCTGCGCGCGCGTCTCGTCGACGTCCCGGTCTCGCTTGTGGACAGCCGGTGAGTCCATTCGAGACGGAGGAGCGGCGGGCGCTGCGGGCGACCGTGCGGAGCTTCGTGCGGCGCGAGGTGGTGCCGCAGCTGGCCGGGTGGGAGCGGGCCGGTGAGGTGCCGCGGTCGCTGCACCGGGCGGCGGGCGCTGCCGGGCTGCTCGGCATCGGCTTCTCCGACGCGGTCGGCGGCAGCGGCGGCGACCTGCTCGACGTGCTGGTGCTGACCGAGGAGCTGATCCAGGCCGGCGGCTCGTCCGGGCTCGTCGCCGCGCTGCTCACGCACGGCATCGCGGTCCCGCACATCGTCGCGGCCGGCGACCCCGGGCAGATCGACCGGTTCGTCCGGCCGACGCTGGCCGGCGAGGCGATCGGCGCGCTGGCGGTGACCGAGCCCGGCGGCGGGTCGGACGTGGCCGCGCTGCGCACCACCGCCCGCCCGGACGGCGACGGCTACCTGGTCACCGGCACCAAGACGTTCATCACCTCGGGCGCCCGGGCCGACTTCGTCACGACCGCGGCACGCACCGGCGGCCCCGGGCACGCCGGCATCTCGCTGCTCGTCATCGAGCGCGGCGCGCCGGGCTTCACCGTGGTGCGCCGGTTGGCGAAGCTCGGCTGGCACTGCTCCGACACCGCCGAGCTGTCCTTTGTGGACACACCGGTGCCGGCGAGCAACCGGGTCGGCGGCGAGGGCACCGGTTTCGTCCAGATCATGCGGCAGTTCCAGACCGAACGGCTGTCGCTGGCCGTGCAGGCGTACGCGACGGCGGCCCGCTGCCTGCAGCTGACCCTGGCCTGGGTGAAGCAGCGCGAGACGTTCGGCCGGCCGCTGACGAGCCGGCAGGTGGTGCGGCACCGGGTGGCCGAGATGGCCCGGCTGACCGACGTGGCCCGGACGTACACCCGGGCGGTCGCGGTCCGGCTGGTGGCCGGCGAGGACGTGGTGGCGGAGGTGTCGATGGCGAAGAACACCGCGGTCGCCGCGTGCGCCGAGGTGGTGGACGCGGCGGTGCAGTTGCACGGCGGCATGGGCTACCTCGCCGATGCCGAGGTCGAGCGGCACTACCGGGACAGCCGCATCTTCGGGATCGGCGGCGGCACGACCGAGATCATGACCGAGATCGTGGCCGGCAAGCTGGGCCTGCGATGACCGGGTACCCCGGCGGCGCGCTGCGGTCCACTGTGGATGTCGCCGCCGCGGAATACCGGCAGAACCGGGAAGCGTCGCTGGCCAAACTGGACGAGCTGGCCACCGCGCAGGCGAAGGCGCTGGCCGGCGGCGGCCCGAAGTACGTCGACCGGCACCGCGGCCGGGGCAAGCTGCTGGCCCGGGAGCGGATCGAG
>JBBWZH010000700.1:0-6382 GCA_039648995.1 Mycobacteriales bacterium | reverse complement strand
TCGGTGCCGACCGATGAGGCCGGCCGCGTGCTGGCGTTCCTGGAGAAGTCGCCGGAGCCGGTGACCGACCAGATCAACGCCGGCTGCTACGTGTTCCGCCGGTCGGTGCTCGAGTCGATCCCGGCCGGGCGGCCGGTGTCGGTGGAGCGGGAGACGTTCCCCGGGCTGCTGGCCGCCGGCGCGACGGTGCTCGGCTACGTGGACGCCAGCTACTGGCTCGACATCGGCACGCCGGCGAACTTCGTCCAGGGCTGCCGGGACCTGGTCCTTGGCGTGGCGCCGTCGGCCGCGCTGCCCGGGCCGACCGGCGAGGCGCTGCTGCTGCCCGGCGCGGTGGTCGCCGCGGGCGCGGTCGTCGGCGGTGGCAGCACAGTCGGCGCCCGGTGCACGGTCGATGCCGGCGCCCGGCTGGACGGCGCGGTGCTGTTCGACGGCGTGCGGGTCGGCGCCGGCGCCACCGTCGCCCGCACGGTGGTCGGCCGCGGCGCGGTGATCGGCCCCGGCTGCGTGGTCGAGGACGCTGTGCTCGGCGACGGGGTCGTCCTCGGCGCCCGCAACGAGCTGCGCGGTGGCGCCCGGGTCTGGCCCGGCGTCCGCCTCGACGACGTCGCCATCCGCTTCTCCACCGACGCCTGACCCCGCCGCGCCGTGGCCGAGCCGCTCAGCGTCCGGGAGGTGGACCCCACCGGCTGGGTGCCCGGGATTCCGGCCGGCCCCGCCGGCGCGGGTACGCCGGCCGGCGTGGACGCGAGCAGGGAGGCTGGCTCCGGCCCGGGCCCGGATGCCGGGCGGGAGTCGGGGTGGCGCCCGGGGCGGGCACTGGATGTCCGGGGGACGCTCAGCCCGCTGTTCCGGGGGGCCGGGGATCCGGCGCACCGGGTCGACGCGGGCGGCGTCCTCTGGCGGGTCGCGGTGACTCCGGAGGGGCCGGCGACCCTGGCGCTGCGCAGGGTCGCCGGCGAGGTCAGAGCCACGGCGTGGGGCGCCGGCGCCGAATGGGCCCTGGCCGGTGTGCCCGGCCTGCTCGGCGCCCTGGACGACCCGGCCGGCTTCGCGCCGGCGCATCCGCTGCTGGCCGAGGCCCTGCGCCGCAACCCGGGGCTGCGGCTGCCGCGCACCGGCCTGGTCTTCGACCAGGTGCTGCCGGCGATCCTGGAGCAGAAGGTCACCGGCCAGGAGGCCCGGCGGTCGTACCGCGAGCTGCTCTGGCGGTACGGGACGCCGCCGCCCGGGCCGGCGCCGCGTGGGATGCGTACGCCGCCGACCGCGGCCGCGGTACTGGCGATCCCGACCTGGGGTTGGCACCGCGCCGGCGTCGACCTGCCCCGGCAGCGGGCGCTGCGCGCGGCGGCGACGGTCGCCGCGCGGCTGGAGGAATGCACCGCTCTGGACGGCCCGGCCGCGCTGGCCCGGCTCCGGGCCGTGCCGGGGATCGGCCCGTGGACGGCCGCCGAGGTCGCCCAGCGCGCCCTCGGCGACGCGGACGCGGTCTCGGTCGGCGACTACCACATCCCGGCGCTGGTCGGTTGGGCGCTGCTCGGCCGGCCGGTGGACGACGACGGCATGCTGGCCGTCCTCGCCCAGTACCGCCCGCACCGGCACCGGGTCGTCCGGCTGATCGAGGTCTCCGGCTTCCGCAAGCCCCGCTTCGGCCCCCGCATGCCCGTCCGCGACTACCGCCACCTCTGACCCCGACCCCGGGCCGTCCGGCCCCGGGCAGTCCGACTCGGCGGTCCGGCCTCCGGGCACCCGATCCGGCCGTCCGGCCCCCCGGCCGGCCGGCCCGGGTCGTCCGGACGGGCCGGGTCGCCGGGCCGTCCGGTCAGCCGGCGTACTCGGCGAGGATCGCGTCGGCGAGGGCGGGCCAGGCGGCGACCGCCCAGTCGCCGAAGTCGCGGTCGGTGAGCGCGACGCAGGCCAGGCCGGCGGTTGGGTCGACCCAGAGGAAGGTGCCGCTGCGGCCGAAGTGGCCGAAAGTGGCGGGGCTGTTGCCGGCGCCGGTCCAGTGCGGCGACTTGCCGTCGCGGATCTCCAGGCCGAGGCCCCAGTCGTTGCGTTCCTGCCGGCCGTACCCGGGCAGCACGCCGGACAGCCCGGGGAACTGGACGCTGCGGGCGGCGGCCGCGGTGTCCGGGTGCAGCAGCGCCGGGGTTAGCAGCTCGGCGGCGACCCGGGACAGGTCGGTGACCGTGCTGTGCCCGCCGGCGGCCGGCGAGCCGGTGAGGCCGGTGCCGGTCAGGCCGAGCGGCCGGCTGACCGCCTGGGCGAGGTAGTCGGCGAAGCCGATGCCGGTGGCCGCCTCGACGTGCGTGCCGAGCAGATCGAAGCCGGCATTGGAGTAGATCCGCCGGGTGCCGGGCGCGGCGACCGGCGTCGGCTTCTCCGGTGCCAGCCCGGACGCGTGCGCCAGCAGGTGCCGGACGGTCGAGCCCGGCGGGCCGGCCGGCCCGTCCAGCTCGATCGCGCCCTCCTCGACCGCGATGAGGCAGGCCAGCGCGGTCAGCGGCTTGGTCACCGAGGCCAGCGGGAACGGCTCGTCCACCGGCCCCCTGCCGCCGAGCGGGCCGGACGCGTCCAGCACGGCCACCGCGACCCGCCCGACCGGCCAGCCGTCGACCCCCACCAGCGCGCGCACCCCGCGACGCTACCGCCCGCCCATCCTGGCTACCGCGACACCCACCCCCAGCCGCCGGCAGGCCGCGGAGGGCTACGGGACGCTGTCGCCGGTGGACGCGGCGGTCCGGGCGGCGTCGGCGTAGCGGTACATGTGCCGGTCGATGATCGGGCCGATGTCGGTGGTGGCGCGGCCCAGGAAATGGTCGAAGACAGCGCGGTAGACCCGGATGTCCTCGCTGCCGCGGGAGACCACGGTGGTGCTGATCAGGTCGATCACGACCGCCCGGTCGTCGAACAGGTGGAACCCGTGCAGCGGCGGGAAGGCCACCTCGGCGTCCCAGGGCAGGATGCCGATCCGGACGTTCTCCAGCGCCGCGACCGCCCTGATCCGCTGCAGTTGCGCGAGCATCTCGGCCGGCCCGCCGACCACAGTGGACAGCACGCTCTCGGTGAGCACGAAGTCGAACTGCTTGTGCGGGTCTTCCAGCACCTCCTGGCGCTGGATCCGGACGGTCACCGCGGACGGCGCCGGCCGGGTCTCCTGCGCCGGGTCGATCCCGCTCAGCACCGCGGTGTTCTCGCCGAGCACCGCGCGGGCGTACTCGGTGGTCTGCAGCAGCCCGGGCACGACGCCGATCTGGAAGACCGTGATCCGCGCGGCGCGCTCCTCGTCCTGGGCCAGCGCCTGCTGGGTGGACGCGAGCCGCTCGGCGGTCAGCCGCCAGTCGGTGAACTGGTCGCGCAGGCCGTTCGCGCGGTCGACCAACTCGGCGACGAGGTCGTCCGGCGCGGCCAGCGCGCGGGCCAGCCGCTCGACGTCGTGCGGGGACGGCGTGGTGACGCCGTTCTCGATCTTGGAAACCTTGGCCTGGCTCATCCCGACCAGGGCGCCCAGCTGCTGGCCGGTCAGCCCCTGCTGGCGGCGCAGCCGGGACAGTATCGAGCCCAGCGCGACCCGCGCGTTGCCGTGGATGTCCCGAGGGGAGAACCCCGATCCACCCGGTTGTCCATTCACCCCTCTGGCCACCCTCGCTGGGTCTCGCGGTGGCGAGACCCTAGCGGCTGTCCGGCCGGCCGTCACGCCCGGTGAGGCGCGGCGCCGGCAACTGCTGTGGTCTGTGCTAGCTCGGTGCGTTCAGTGCTGTGGAACCATCGTGCAGCAGGCTACGTGGAATGCGGACAAGCAACTCGCCCGCCGGCAGGTCGACCCCCGCGTCGGCCGCGTTGACCGCGTAACCCTGGACGACGACAGTGTCGCCGTCTTCCGCGAAGATCGCCGGGCAACCACTACTTGCACAGGCGACCTTCGCCACCAGCTTCACCAGATACCTCCTGAGTGGAAGTAGCCGGGGCCATTCGTACTGCCCCGGTGATCATGGAAAACTGGTGAATAGTACCGCCCGATCGGGGCCACTGTAGCCCCATCGTTGTCGCAAATCCACTGTTACGTCCTGGTGAGAAGGTAGCGGCGGCGTATCGCGACAACACCAGGTAAGAATAACCGGCGGGCTTCACCGCGCTTACCTTGTACTGATCGTCCGGGTTACGCCACTTGTGAGAAAGTCCGGAAATCGCCGGACTGGCTTCGTGACCCGTGGAGCACGCTCCATCGCGGCCTCCTGGACAAAAAGAGATCAGATCGTAGTCGACTGTGCACATACCGCTTGACGCATCGCGGAATATTCCCGACTATCAACTCGCAGGGTCCGGCGAGGCCCGTCCGGACCCGCTCCCTGGAGAGGGGGCGCGCGGATGGCCGCCGACCCGACGCCTACGGCTTGGGCGCGACTGCCGCCGTGGCCACGGCCCGTCCCGCGCCCCGTGCCTGGTTCCGGTTCGCCACTGCCGCCGATCGGGCCGATGTTCATGTCGCGCCATCCCGCAGCGAATACAGGGACAGGTGAGGCTCGATGAGCCATGTGATCACCATCAAGGACACCCTGCTGGCCCAGCTCAGCCCGGCCAGCCGGGAACAGTTCCGCCGGGTGCGGCAGGCGGAGGCCGATGCCTACGTGGCCGCCCACCGGCTACACGTGGTCCAACTGCTCGCCTCGATCGGCGCGTACCAGCTGGGGCTGGCCGAGCTGAGCCGGCGGCACGCGGTGGCCGCGCAACCTGAGTTGGCCGACTGCGGCCGGGAGGTCGTGGACTGCCTGGCGGACGCGATCAGGGCCGAGATAGCCGGTTTCGTGACGAGAGGATCGGAGGCATCGGGATGATCGTCATCCTGCTCGTGCTGGTGGTCGGCATGCTGTGTGGTGCCGTGCTGGCCGATCGGGTCTTCCAGTCCGGCGCGACGTCGGCGAGCCGGCGGGCGCTGGAGCGGCTGGAGTACACGCTGGACGGCCTGCAGACGGCGTACTCGATGCGGGCCGCCCGGCTGGACGCGCAGCGCGACATGGCCGGCCGCGACGGCCCGGCCGCGACCGGGTTCGGCGATCTGGACGAGCGCGTCCTGCACCTGCCGCAACGCCACCGCTAGCGACCCGGCCGCGTACCGCGGCGAAACGCTGGACCGGCGGGCGCCGGGGCCGGCGGCTCCGGACCGGCGGGGGTCCGGGCCACCGGCGGGGTCAGGTGCTGGTGCCGACGGCGAGGGCGGTCACCGGAGCCCAGGCGGATGGCAGGTTGAGCGCGGCGCGGAGCGGCTGCGGGTCGGCGGGGATGCCGAGCACCGCGCCGGACAGCGAGTCGGCGGCGAGCGCGACGCGGAACCGTTCGACGGTGGCGCCCGCGGCGTACCAGCCGGCCGGGCCGGTGCCGGCCGGCACGCAGACGATCACCAGGGTGGCCGCGCCGGGTGGCAGCGGCACCGGCAGCGCGGCGCCGACCGCGTCCGCCTGCGCCGCCGGCACCAGCGTGAAGCGCACCCCGTCCATTGCCGGCAGCACGTGCACGATCCGCTCGTCCGGGACCGGCGCGGTGCCGAAGCTGATCACCCGGCCGGCCAGTTGGTCGGCCAGCGCGGCCCGGGCGGCGGCGGTGGCCTCCGCGGTGCCGAGCCGGAACATGTCGTCGCCGGCGGGCCGCACCAGTGGCCGCGAGCCGCGCCGGTCGTCCACTGTGGACATACCGCGGACCACCGCGGCCGGCACCCCGGAGAGCTTGCCCTTGCTCAGGTCGGCCGCGGCGGCCACCTCGTCGGCCACCGCGATCTCGGTCAGCTCCAGCAGGTTGCCGTGCGAGTCGGCGGCCCCGCGCAGGTCCACCAGCGCGGACATGCCGGCCAGGCCGATCGCGATGTCGGTCAACCCGGCGCGCCACGGGCGGCCGACGGTGTCGCTGATCACCACCGCGGCCTCGATGCCGAGCCGGCCGCGCAGTTCGGCGCGGAGCCGGGTGGCCGACGCGTCCGGGTCCAGCGGCAGCAGGGCCAACTCGTCCCGGCGCACGTTGGACGCGTCCACCCCGGCGGAGGCGAGCACGATGCCGTGCCGGGTCTGCACGATCCGGGTACGGCCGCGGCGGGCCACCACCCGCACCGTCTCCGCGTCGATCGCGGACTGCCGGGCCAGCTCCCGGCCGACCGGGTCGGGCGGCACCGCCAGCAGCCGTCCCTCTACTTTGGACACCGCTTTGGAGGTGACCACGATGACGTCGCCGGACCGCAGCCAGGGCGCGGCGGCGGCCAGCAACCCGGCCAGGTCGTCCCCGGGGCGCAGCTCGGGTATGCCGGTGATCCGGCGGATCTCGATCGCCGGCGCTGGTTCATCCACAGTGGACGGTCCGGGCCGGCCGGCCGCGTCGATCGCCCGCTCAGCCACCG
>JBBWZH010000616.1:0-3001 GCA_039648995.1 Mycobacteriales bacterium | reverse complement strand
ACACCACGCTGGAGCTGGCCCGCCGCGGCGCACACGTCGTGCTCGCCTGCCGGGACGCCGGTCGCGGCGCCGAGGCGCTGCGCCGGCTGATCGAGGCCGTCCCGGACGCGTCAGCCGAGCTCGGCCTGCTCGACCTCGCCGACCTGGCCTCGGTGCGCCGGTTCGCCGAGGCGCACGCCGACCGCGGGCCGGACCTGCTGATCAACAACGCCGGCGTGATGGCCACCCCGCTGCGCCGCACCGCGGACGGCTTCGAGCTCCAGTTCGGCACCAACCACCTGGGCCACTTCGCACTCACCGGGCTGCTGCTGCCGGGTCTGCTCACCCGGCCGGGCGGCCGGGTGGTGACGGTCAGCAGCGGGATGCACAAGATCGGCCGGATCGACTTCAGCAACCTCAACGCCGAGCGGAGCTACCACCGCTGGCGCGCGTACGCGCAGGCCAAGCTGGCAAACCTGCTCTTCACGCTCGAACTGCAACGCCGCTTCGAGGCCGCCGACGCCGACCTGCTGGCCGTCGCGGCGCACCCCGGCTTCGCCGCCACCAACCTGCAGTTCGCCGGCCCGCTGCTGGGCGGCCGGGGGCGGCTGGCACCGCTGGTCCGCCTCGGCAACCGGGTCCTCGCCCAGCCCGACGCCGCCGGTGCGCTGTCGACCCTCTTCGCCGCCACCGACCCCGGCGTCCGCGGCGGCGACTACATCGGCCCGGACGGCCCCCTGGAGCAGCGCGGTCACCCGAAGCGGGTCGGCCGCTCCCGCCGCGCCCGCGACACCAACACCGCCCGCCGCCTCTGGTCGGTCTCCCAGGAACTCACCGCCGTCCGCTACGACGCCCTGACCGCCACCCGCTGACCCACAAGCGCCGCTTCGCTCGGCCACGTCCCCCGTCCCGCGCCGCCGTCGAGCACCGCCCCGTGATCCCGCGGAATCGGGCGGCGGTCGGCGGTGTGGGCGATGGACCGCTCGGGTGCATAGGCGGCTGGCGAGCCGGGGGTCATCGGCGGGCGTCCCCGCATCCGCGCGGTACCGCGCCGGTTAGCGGTGCGGCCTGCGGCTGGCGCAGGATCAGGCGCGTCGACTTCCTACGGGCGAGCTTTACCGGGCCGGATCGGCGAGCCAGAGTGTTGGCTGCCCGGTAACAGCGCTCACCTGATCGAAATCCCGGTCGTGGTGGAGCAGGGTGAGGGCGTGCAACTCGGCGGCGGCCGCGACCAGCAGGTCGACGGCGCCGGCGGAGCGGTGCGTGCCGCGGGCGGTCAACCCCGCCTGGACCTGCGCCCCACGCTCGAAGACCCGCTCCGGCATGGGTATCCAGACGAACGCCGCGTGGAGCAGTTCGAGGAGCTCGTCCCGGTCCGCCTTGGACCGGGCGGTGTAGAGGATCTCCAGTTCGACGACCGGGCAGATCGCGACCAGACCCGCGGTGATCTGCTGCTCCCACCGCACCCGTTGCGGCTCGTCGCGAAGCAGCCGGACGAGCGCGCTGGTATCGACGAGATACAGCGCGAGGCTCATCCGCGATACGAGGTCTTGTCCAGAAGCTCGTCGAACGCGCCGGCCCCGCCCATCTCGGCGAGGCGACCGAGCGCCTTGCCACGTCGTAGCCGCTCGGCGACCTCCCGGAGCGCGGTGTTGACGGTGTCTTTCTTGGTCTTCGTGCCGAGTAGATCGGCGGCTTCGGCTAACGCGGCATCATCGACGTCGACGAGGATCTTGGTCACGGCGGAGCTCCTATATCCAGTCAAGGACACCAGTATATCCTCGCGACGCCGGCCCCGGCTGCCGGCGGCACGGCGTGGGTCAGGGGTGGAGTGCGCGGCTGGCGACGGCGCGCGGCGCGCCGACCGGCTCGGATTGTGGCGGCGACGGGGTGCCGGCGGGCGCGGCCGGCAGGTAGATCGTGACGAGGGTGCCGGCGGCCGGGGACGACTCGAACGTGACGCGGCCGGCATGCTGGGTGAGCAGCGCCTGCACGATCGACATGCCCAGCCCGCTACCGCCGCGGCTGCGGGTCCGACCGACCTCGGCGCGCCAGAACCGGTCGAACACCAGCGCGGCCTGCTCCGGCGGCAGCCCCGGGCCGGTGTCCCGGACCGCGACCACCACCTGCGAGTCCGGCGCCGACACGGTGACCGTGATCGGCCCGGCCGGGGTGTGGGTGGCCGCGTTGGTCAGCACGTTGCGGACCACCTGCAGCAGCTGGTCGTGATCGCCGAGCACGACGGCGGGCGTGCCCGGGTCGACCATCGTGATCGTCCGGTCCGGGTGCGCGGCGTGCACGCCGGCGACCGCGTCAGCCACCACATCGACCATCGCCACCGGCTCCCACTCGGGGATCGCGCCGCGGTCGTGCCGGGCCAGCGTGAGCAGGTCGTCCACCAGCCGGGACATCCGGGTGCCCTCGGCCTCGATCCGGCGCAGCGCGTCCCGGGCGTCGGCGTCGGTGCCCTCGGCCCCGCGCAGCCGGATCAGCTCGGCGTACCCGCGCAGCGACGTCAGCGGGGTGCGCAGCTCGTGCGAGGCATCGGCCAGGAACCGGCGCATCCGCTGCTCGCTCTCGTACCGGGCCGCGTACTCGGTCTCCACCGCGTCCAGCATCGTGTTCACCGCCTCGGCCAACTGGCCGACCTCGGTGTCCGGGTCGATCACCTCGACCCGACGGTCCAGCCCGCTGCCGTCCGGCGACAGCTCCGCGGCCACGGCCTGCGCAGTCCGGGTGACCCGGTCCAGCGGCCGCAGCCCCAGCCGCACGCCCACTGTCCCCAGCCCGACCACGGCTGCCACCACGGCTACCCCGCCGATCACCTCCAGCCCCAGCAACTTCGCCAGCGTGCTGTCCAGCTCGTTGGTGGATATCGCGGTGATCACGTCGCCGCCTAGGCCGACCCGGCCGACGCCGTTCGGCACGAGCTGCCGCAGCGGCACGTCGGGATCCAGCGCCCGGCTGGCCGCCCGGAACCTGCCCGTGGTGGCCTCGACCGTCACCGGTCGCCCGTTCGCCG
>JBBWZH010000608.1:0-4618 GCA_039648995.1 Mycobacteriales bacterium | reverse complement strand
TGAACCGGCTGGCCGACCAGATCAGCGACCTGCTGCAGGCCGAGCGCGAGTCGGCGGCCGACCTCTCGCACCGCCTGCGCACCCCGCTGACCGCGCTCAAGCTGGACGCCGAGGCGCTGCCGAAGTCGGAGGACACCGAGCGGCTGGTGGCCGACGTGGACGCGCTGGAGCGGATGGTCACGCACATCATCAGCCAGGCCCGGCGGCCGGACGCGCTGCGCGAGGCCGACCTGATCGCGGTGGCCCGGGACCGGGTGGCGTTCTGGTCGGTGCTGGCCGAGGAGCAGGGCCGCGCCGTACGCACCACGTTGCCCAGCGGCCCGCTGCTGGTGCCGGTGCCGCCAGACGCGCTGATCGCCGCCCTGGACGCGCTGCTCGGCAACGTGTTCGCGCATACCGCGGTCGGCGTCGGCTTCGCGGTCACCGTCCGGGCCGGCCCGGTGCCGACGCTGGTGGTGGAGGACACCGGCCCGGGCATCGCCGACCGGGACCTGCTCGCCCGCGGCCGGTCCGCCGGCACGTCCACCGGCCTCGGCCTGGACATCGTCCGGCGTACCGCCGAAGGCGTCGGCGGCCGCCTGGAGCTGGCCGCCGGCGACCCGCACGGGCTGCGCGCGATCGTCGCGCTCGGCCCGGCCCCCGAGCCGGCACCGAGCCGGTAGGCCCGGCCGCGGCGCCGGCAGCGGCGCCGGGCAGATCACAGCACCGGGCCGGCGGCCCCACCGGCGCCGGTCTGGCTGCTTGAGCGCCGGCGGCAGCCCCGGCCCGGTCGCGGCTCCGCCGGTCCGGCTCGCGGCTCCGCCGGTCCGGGTCGGCCGCTCCACCGGCCCGGGTCGCCGCCGCGGCCCGGCACAGCAGCGGGCCGGTGGGGCGTACCCACCGGCCCGCTGCTGGTGTGCCGGCCGTGCCGGCGCGGCGGTTAGTGGTGCCCCGCCGGGTCATCCACGCCGCCGCCGTGGCCGCTCCCGCTGCCGTCGCCGGTCGCGGGGCCAATGTCGTCGCCGGAGCCGCCGGAGCCGCCGGAGCCGCCGGGGCCGCCGTTGTCGGTGCCGGAGCTGCCCGGACCGCTGTTGCCGGTACCGCCGGTGCTGCCGCTACCTGGGCCGCTGCTGTCCGGGGCGGTGCCGGTGCTCGGACCACGGTTGCCCGCGTCGCCGCGGTTGCGGTTCTGGTCGTCGCCGGTCTCGGGCTGGTGCCGCGCCTCGGTCTCGCCCTCGGCCACCCGGCCGCGGGCCTCCGGCTCATGCCGTGCCGCCTCGCCCTCGGCGGCACGGCCGCGGGCCTCGGGCTCGTGCCGTGCCGCCTGGCCTTCGGCGACCCGGCCGCGAGCCTCCGGCTCGTGCCGGACATCGGTCGTGTTCGCCGCGGGCCTGCCGTTCGGCTCGGCCGCGCCGGCCAGCCCCGCGTACGCGGTCGCGGTGCCGACGCCGACGGCCCCCGCCACAGCGGCCGCGACGGTCCAGGTCTTCCATGTTCGCATCGGTGATGCCTCCTCGATCGGGTTCGAGAAGAGCGTCCGTCGGGCGCGTCTATCACCACATCAGGTGACCCTCAAGGCCCGGCTAAGCATGCGAGCCCGGCTGTTAAGGCAGGCTGCGGGCGTGCACAGTGACTGCGTCTTCTGCGCGATCATCACCCGGACGGCGCCGGCCAGCGTGGTCTATGAGGACGAGACCGCGGTCGCGTTCCTGGACATCCGGCCGCTGACCCCCGGGCACCTGCTGGTGGTGCCGCGCCGGCACGCTGCCGACCTGGCCGAGCTGGACCCGGCCGATGGCGGCCACCTGTTCGGTGTCGGGCAGCGGCTCGCGGCCGCGGTGCGCCGCGGCGGCCTGCGCTGCGAGGGCGTCAACTTCTTCCTGGCCGACGGGGTGGCGGCCGGGCAGGAGGTGTTCCACGTGCACCTGCACGTGCTGCCCCGGTTCCGCGGCGACGGCTTCCGGCTGCGCGCCACCTTCGGCAACCCGTCCCGCCCCGAGCTGGACCGGCAGGCGGCCGCCGTCCGCGCGGCCCTGCCTTAGCCGGCGTACCCGGGAGCCGGCCCCACCGCGTGCCTGGACCGATCCCGGCCCGCGCGCACTCCGCCAGGGCCCCAGCGCCCGCCCGGCCTCCAGCGGCGGCGCTACGGCAGCCAGGCCGTGAGCGGCGGCGGTTCGACGATCACGTCGGCGACCGCGCCGGTGCGGCCGATCAGCCAGGCGGCCAGCGCCCAGGACGGGCCGCGCACCGGCACCGGCTGGCCGCTGCCGGCGGCCCAGCGCGACCCGGAGTCGGTGGCCTCCACCTCGACCGCCGTGCCGGCGGGCAGCCGCGGCCCGAGCCGCTGCGGGTCGACCAGCGAAGGCAGCAGCGGCGCGACGAAGGCGGCCGGCCAGTTCGCCGGGCCGTAGCCCACCGCCAGGTCGACCCAGTGGATCTCGACCTCGCGCCACCGGCTGGCCACCAGTTGCCGGACCGTGGACCGGCCGGTCCGGGTGATCCCCTGCACGTCCCAGCCGGCGTCGGGCAGCTCGGCCCAGGCCTGGTCCAACCGGTCGGCGCTGTCGCGGACCCGGGTCAGCAGGGCACCGGCGTCCAGGCCGGCGCCCACCTCGATCTCGGCGTCGCGGACCGGGTCGCCGCCGGGGTACATCACCGCCGACTCGTCGCGGCCGGCGCCGTCCACCACCCGCCAGATCCCGTCCGCGTTGCCGGCGAGGTGGGCGAGCACGTGCGCCCGGCTCCAGCCCGGCAGCAGGGTCGGGCCGCGGAGCACGCCGTCCGGCCAGTCCAGCGCGTACAGCGCCTTGATCAGACGCTCGGTGGACGACCGGACCTGGCTCAGCCGCTGTTCCATCTCCGCTGGTGCCACCGGGCCATTCTGCTCCTCCCGGCGGCGCCGGACATGGCGCGGCCCCACCCGGACGAGCCGGGTGGGGCCGCGGTAGCCCAGCCGCGGGAAGTCGGTGGGCGAGTCTAGAACCGGATCAGCCGGTGACCACGAGCGTGCCGGTGCCGGTCATGTTCGCGTGCAGGGTGCAGCTGAACTTGTACGTGCCGGCCTTGGTCGGCGCGGTGAACGTGGCCGACTGGTTCTGCTCCAGCGTGTCGGTCTTGAAGCTGTTGTCGACGGCGACCACGTTGTGGCCGGCGGTGTCCTTGTTCGTCACGGTGATCGTGGCGCCCGGCTTGACCTGCAGCGGCTCGCCGAACTGGAAGTTCTGGATCGTGATCGTGCCGGTGCCGGCCGCCGTGCCGCCGCCACCGCTGTCGGTCGTGGCCGGGGCGGTGGTGGCGCCACCGCCGTCGGTGGTCGTGGTGGCCGCCGGGGGGCTGTTGCTAGGGGTCGTCGTGCCGCTGTTGTCATTGGACGAGCACGCAGCCACGACGAGGGCGGCGAAGGCACCCAAGGCTGCGATTCGTAGTGATCTCATCATGAACGCCTATACGAAACGCCTCCCGACCCGGTTCACTGGCGCGACGAGAAAGGTGCCGGTCGGCTTGAACCGATCGCCCCTAGGAAACGTGAAGTTGGCATGGAAAGGGGTGGTCACGCTGTCCGCAGGGAGCTCCTCGGGGCGGTCGGAGGCGCAGCTGATGCGAGCGCTGCACGACGAGCACGCACCGGCGCTCTGGGCGTACGCGCTGCGGCTGACCGGCGGTGACCACGGACGTGCGCAGGACGCGGTACAGGAGGCGCTGTTGCGGGCATGGCGGCACCCTGAGGTGCTGGATCCGAGCAGCGGCTCGCCCCGGTCCTGGCTGTTCACGACCGTCCGTAATGTCGTGATCGATGAGTGGCGGGCGCGTACGGTGCGTCCCGAGGTCGTCACCGACCGGCTGCCCGAGAACCCTGGCCCGGACGACGCGGACAGCGCGATCCAGGCCTGGCTGCTGGCGGACGCACTCCGTCAACTCAGTCCGGCGCACCGGGATGTGATCGTGGAAACGTATTACCGTGGATCGTCGGTGGCGGAAGCGGCAGAGCGGCTCGGCGTCCCGCCGGGCACGGTGAAGTCCCGTACTTACTACGCGCTCCGAGCGCTGAAGCTCGCCTTGGAAGAAAGGGGGGTGACGGCATGACCGACCAGTTCACCTTCGATGCCGCCCCCTACGTGCTGGGGGCGTTGTCGCCCGAAGAGCGGCAGGTGTTCGAGACGCACCTGGCCGAATGCCCGTCCTGCGAGAGCCAGGTGCGGGAGTTCGCCGGGCTGCCCGGGCTGCTGTCCCGGCTGCCGGCGGACGAGGTGGCGGTCGCCCTGCGGGGCGATCCGCCGCCACCGCCGACGATGCTGCAGGCGCTGCAGTTCACGGTCCGCCGGGAGCGGCGCGCCCGCCGCTGGCGGGTCGCCGCGAGCGGGCTGGCCGCGGCCTGCCTGGCCATCGTCGCCACCGCGTTCGTGGTCAATCAGGTCACCGGCGACAGCCCGAGCGGCGCGCCGCCGGTCGCCGCGGCGCCGCAGGCGATGGCGCTCCACCCGCTCGGTGACGCCCCGGTGGTCGCCAGCGTGAGCCTGGTCGGCAAGAGCTGGGGCACCGATATCGAGATGAAGTGCACGTACTCGGGGCCAGGCTGGGAGGCCGGCAGCGAGCCGGAGTACACGCTGATCGCGTACGACCGGAACAACAAGCTGCACCA
>JBBWZH010000379.1:0-18064 GCA_039648995.1 Mycobacteriales bacterium | reverse complement strand
GGGCTCCTCCGCCCGGCGCAGGCGCCGGCCGCGGTGCAGCCGCCGCCGGCGGCAGCGCGTCAGACGCTGCACCTCGGCGCAACGGACGGCTGGGTGTCCCTCCGGGATCTCCCGGCCGGGTTCCAGGGAGGAGCCTACGACTTTCCGGACCCGATGGCTCCGGCGGGCTACACCACGTACGTGTTCGGTTTCCGCGATGGCACCGGACTGTCGACGACCAACTTCAACAACCTCAAGGGCAAGGCGCAGATCTCGGCGCCGATCCTCTACTTCGACGAGTGGACGGCGGCGAAGAACAACCCCGTCCGGATCACCCTGACCAACCTCGGCCTGAAGATCCGTCCCGACCTGGTCGACGGTCACACGATCCACTGGCACGGGTTCCGCAATGCCAATCCCTGGTTCGACGGTGTCCCGGAGATGTCCATCTCGGTGCCGATCGGCCGTGACTTCACCTACTACTACCAGCCGCGCGACCCCGGCACGTACATGTACCACTGTCATTTCGAGGACGTCGAGCACGTGCAGATGGGCATGACCGGGATGGTGTTCGTCCGGCCGCGGCAGAACGACGGCGCGCACGGGCAGCCGGCCGGGAAGTACGCCTACTACGACGGCGACGGCTCCACCCGGTACGACCGGGAGTTCGCCATGCTGCTCACCGAGATCTGGGCCGGGGCGCACTACCGGGACGCGCACATCCAGACCACCGACTGGACCGACTTCAAGCCGAGCTTCTGGGCGCTGAACGGCCGCTGCTACCCGGACACGCTGGCGCCGAACGGCGACCCGCTGTCGGCCGCCGGCGGCCGGCTGCGCTACCAGCCGATCACGTCCGTGGTCACCGCGAACGCGGGCGAGCGGGTGCTGCTGCGGCTGGCCAACCTCGGCTACCAGAACCACGCGATCACCACCGACGGCATCGACCTGCAGATCGTGGCCCGGGACGCGACCCTGCTGCGCGGCCGGGACGGCACCTCCGACTACGAGACGACCAACACCGTCGACATCGGGCCGGGGGAGAGCCGGGACGTGCTGTTCACCGCGCCCGGCCCCGGCACCTACCTGCTCTACGACCGGGACTACGCCGACCTCAACAACGCCGGCGGCCGTGGCTACGGCGGCCAGATGACCGAGATCCGCGTCTCCGCGCCCGGCACGCTGCCGGCCCAACAGCGGGCGAACACTTGAGCGAGAAGGAGACCGCGAAGACCACCGACCCGCTCACCTCCGGCCCGCGCCGGGCCGTACCACGCTGGGCCGGGCTCGGCCGGTCCCTGTCGGACCGGTCCCTGCCGGGCCCGACGGTCCGGCGGCGGCTGCGTCGCGGCCTGCCGGCGGCCCTCGTCGTCGGGATCGCACTGTCGCTGGCGCTGCCGTCCGGCCGGGGCGCGGCCGCGCCCGTGACGGCCGCCGGTGCGGTGTGCCAGACCGACCCCGGCAACGCCTTCTCGCTGACCGCGTCCGGCGGCTACATCAGCACCCCGGACGGCAACTCCATCTACATGTGGAGCTACGGGATGAGCGGCGGTTCGTTCCAGCTGCCCGGCCCGACCATCTGCGTGGAATCGGGCGCCCGGGTGACCGTCGTGCTGCACAACACGCTGCCGGAGCAGACGTCGATCATCTTCCCCGGACAGCACCAGGTGCTCGCCGACGGCCGGCCGGCGGCGCCGCGGCTCGACCCGGCCGGCGCGCTGACCTCGCTGACCGACACCGCCGCGGCCGGCAACGGCTCGGTCACCTACTCGTTCACCGCCGGCCCGCCCGGCACGTACCTCTACGAGAGCGGCACCGACGTGCAGAAGCAGGTACAGATGGGCTTGTACGGCGGGCTCATCGTGCGCCCGGCCGGGCACCCGGACCGGGAGAACGACCGGCCCGACTCGGCCTTCGACGCCGGGCACGAGTACCTCTACCTGCTGTCCGAGATCGACCCGAGCCTGCACCTCGCGGTGGAGCGCAACCGGGCCTTCAACTATGGCGGGTTCCGGGCCCGCTATTTCCTCATCAACGGCCGCAGCATGCCGGACACGCTGGCCCCCAACGGCGCCGCCTGGCTGCCGAACCAGCCCTACGGCGCGCTCGTCCACATCAGGCCGTACGACGCGGCGAGCAACCCGCTGCCGGCGGTGATCCGCTACCTGAACGCCGGCAGCGTCAACTACCCGTTCCACCCGCACGGCAGCGACGAGCTGGTCGTCGGCCGGGACGGCAACGTGGTCGCCGGCACCGGCGGGCAGGACCTGGCCTACTCGAAGTTCCTGCTGGACGTCGGCCCCGGTCAGACCGTGGACACGCTGATGACCTGGCGGGACGTCGAGCACTGGGATCCACAGACCAACCCGATCCCGGTGGCCCTGCCGCAGCTGCAGGACCAGATCGTCGGCCCCGGCACGGAGACCTGGTTCAGTGAGAACCCGTACCTCGGCGGCACGGCCGGCGAACTGCCCCCGGGCATCGTCCAGAACAACGAATGCGGCGAGTACTACCACGTCGCGCACAGCCACGCGCTCGACCAGGCCACCAACTACGGAGCCAGCTTCGGCGGGATGATGACGCTCATCCGCATCGACCCGCCGACCGGCTGCCCGGCGCAGTGACCGGACGAAAGGACGGCAGGACGATGCTCGCACCCTTCACGTCGCGGTCAGTCGTGTCGCGGCCAGGTGTGTCGCGGTCGCGGGTGGCACGGTTGCCGCGCGGCCGGACGCTGGCGGCGGTGCTCGCCGCGGTGACCGCCGCCGGCCTCACCGCCGCGCCGGCGACCGCCGCGACCGCCGCGCCCGGCTCCAGCCGCGCCGGCCTACCGCGCGCCGGTCTACCGGCGGCCGCCCCGCTCACGCTCGCGCCGGTGAACCCGGCCGCGGCTCCGCAGGGGCCGCTGCCGCAGACCGGCTGCCTCCGTACCGGCACCGCCGCCAGCTGCGACCTGTGGGCCAAGACCGGCACGGTCACGCTGCCCGGCGCCGCCGCGCCGGTGCCGATCTGGGGGTTCGCGGCGACCGCCGCCGACCCGGCCGCTGTGCCGGGGCCGGTGCTCGTCGTGTCGGTCGGCGACACCGTGACCATCACCATCCACAATGGACTCGCACAGCCGCTGTCGCTGGCCCTCCCGGCGGTGACCGGCGTGCCGGCGGACCTCACCGGGGCGGCGCCGGGCGCCAGCCGCGGCTACACGTTCACCGCCGGCCGCCCCGGCACCTTCCTGTACGAGGCCGGGCACACCCCGGACGGCGCCCGCCAGGTCGCGATGGGTCTGGTCGGCGCGCTGCTGGTGCGCCCGCCGGCCGCCGCGGACGGCAGCGTCTCCGGCTACGGCGACGCCACCTCGACGTACGAGGACGAGACCGTGCTGGTGCTGTCCGAAGTGGACCCGGCGTTGAACACGAGCGCGGACCCGCTCAGCTTCGACCTGCGCACGTTCGCGCCGAAGTACCGGCTGATCAACGGCCGTGCCTTCCCGGAGACGCAGCGGATCGCCACCGACGTGGGCCGGAAGGTGCTGCTGCGCTACGTCAACGCCGGCGTGCAGACCCACTCGATGAGCCTGCTCGGCGTCGGCCAGTACCTGCTGGCGACCAACGCGCGGCCGCGAACGTTCAGCTACCCGGTGGCGGCCGAGACGATCCCGCCGGGCGCCACCCTCGATACCCTGGTGACCTTGCCGACCGGGGCGGACGGCAGCGCCTACCCGCTGTACGAGGCGGCCGGCCAGCTCAACAACGCCGGCCAGCGCTACGGCGCGCCGGTGCCCGGGCAGAGCCAGCCGCAGGCGTTCGGCGGCATGCTCACGTTCCTCGACACCAACGCGGTGCCGCCGACCGGTGACGTGGTCGGACCGGTGCCCGCGCACGTCGCGCTGGCCCCGGCCACGCCGACCGCGGTCACTCCGGTCACCGTCACCGCCGACTTCTCCGACGTGGCCAACGGCGGGTCGGTCGTCACCAGGGCCGAGTACGTGATCGACAGCCTCGCCATCGCGGAGGGCACCGGCACGCCGTTCAACCCGGCCGGCTTCGGCACCGGGCCGACGGTGGCCGGCGCCACCGCCACCATCGGCAGCACCACGCTGCAGACGCTCGCCCCGGGCCGGCACGTGGTCTACGTGCGTGCCCAGGACGCCGCGAACAACTGGGGCCCGGTCGGATCGGCGGTCTTCACCCTTGCCGCCACCGGCCCGATCACCAGCGGCGCGCTCGCCGTCCCCGACCCCACCAACGGCACCGCCGACGTGGCCCTGTCGGCCAGCGGCGACGACACGCCGTTCGGCGGCAGCGTGACCGCCGCCGAGTACTTCCTCGACGCGCTCGGCGTGACCGGTACCGGGACGGCGCTCGCGCTGAACCGGTCCGCGATGCAGGTCGCGGAGTCCGGGACCATCCCGGCCGCCGCGGTCGGCGCGCTGGCCGAGGGGCACCACACCGTCTACCTGCGCAGCCGGGACTCGCTCGGCCTCTGGGGCCCGCCGACCACGCTCGACCTGGTGGTGGACCGGACCTCGCCGGCGCTGCAGAGCGGCGTCGTGAACCCCAGCCCGAACAACGGCACCCAGGGCTCCACAGTGGACCCGACGGCGCTCGAGGTGGCCGCCGGCTTCGTCGACCCGGTGAGCAACGCCGCCAATTCCCCGATCGCGGACGCCGAGGGCTTCCTCGACGCCGCGGGAGCGACCGGCACAGGCTTCCCGCTGGTGGCCCGGGACGGCAGCTTCAATTCGGCCGCCGAGAGCACCTACGGCCTGATCCCGCTGTCGGAGCTGACCGCGCTGGCCGACGGCACCCACCACGTGCTCGTGCACGCCCGGGACGCCGCCGGCAACTGGGGCCCGCTGACCGGCCTCGACTTCGTGGTCGACCGGGCCGGCCCGGCCGTGGCCGCGCTCACCGGCTCGCCCAACCCGACCGCGGGGGCGGCCAGCCTGGCGTTGACCGGTACGGCCACCGACGCCACCACCGGCGTCGCCGCCGCCGAGTGGTTCACCGGCACCGACCCCGGGGCCGGCAACGGCACCGCGATGACGGTGACGGCGACCGGGCCGCACACGGCCACCGTGTCGGCGGCGGTGCCGCTGGCCGGCCGCCCGGCCGGGGCGCTGACGCTGCGGGCCCGGGCCCGGGACGCGGCCGGCAACTGGGGCCCGGTCACCTCGGTCACCGTCACCGTGCAGCCGCCGAACGCGATCTTCGCCAACGGCTTCGAGACCGGCAACGTCGCCGCCTGGTCGGCCTCGGCCGGCACCGTCGCGGTGACCGCCGCGGCCGCCCGTACCGGCAGCTTCGGCCTCGCGGTCACCCGCACCGGCGCGGCCGCAGGCTACGTGCAGGACAACACGCCGAACGCGGAGCGCGGCTACCACGCCCAGTTCCAGTTCCTGCCGAACACACTGACGGCGGCCACGGTCACCCTGCTGGAGGGCCGCACCGCGACCGGCCAGCTGGCGTTCGTGGTGCAGTTCCGCGTGAACGCCGGCGCCCGCCAGGTGCGGGTGGGCGCGCTGCGGGCCGGCGGCACGACGTACTCGGCCTGGTCCACGCTGCCCGCGGGCACCGTGACGTTGCGGGTCGACTGGACGTCCGCGGTCGCCGGGTCGACGCAACTGCGGGTCAACGGCGGCCTGGTCGGCACGGTCGGCGTCAACACCTCGGCGTACGCGCTGGACGCGGTCCGGCTCGGCGCGACGACGGCGGGCGCCGGTATCACCGGCACCGCCTACTTCGACACGTTCGTGTCCACCCGCTACACCCTGCCCTAGCCGGCGCGGAGAGGACGAAGCGAGATGACAAGCTTCCTGGCCCGGTGGGGGTCCATTGTGGACAGCCGCAACCGGCGGCGGGTCCTGGTGGTGGCGCTGACCGCGCTGCTGGTCGCCGCGCTGGCCTGGCGGCACGCGGAGGGGGCGGCCGCCCGGCCGCCCTACCGGGTGCCGCAGAGCGCGGACATGGAGAGCACGCTCGGCGTCCGGTTCACCCAGGCGGCCGTGGTCGGTGACGGCGGCCTGGTGGAGATCCGGTACGTGGTACTGGACGCGCAGAAGGCGACCCGGTTCCAGTCCGACACCAAGCACCCGCCGCTGTTGCGCAGCGAGCGGCGCACTGGGGTCGCCTGGCGGGCCGCGCTGATGCGGCAGGGCCACGAGCTCCGTCCGGGACAGGACTACTTCATCCTGTACCTGAACAACCACAACGCGATCCGGTCCGGCGAGACGATCGAGATCGACGCGGGCAGCCGCCGGTTGCAACATCTGCCGGTGCGGTAGCAGTGGGCTGGTGGCGGCGGGCCGCCTGCACCGTGCTGCCGGCGGCGGCCCTGGTGGTCGCCGCCGCCGGCCCGGCCAGCGCGCACGCCTACCTGGTCGGCAGCGACCCGGCGGACGGGAGCGTGCTGGCCGCCGCCCCGGCCTCGATCACGCTGCGCTTCAGCGAGTCGGTGCAGCAGCGCGATACGGCGGTGGAGGTGCTGGCCGGCAGCGGGCGGCGGTTCGCGGCCACCTCGGTCCAGCTGCGGCACGCCGCCGGCGCGACCGGGGCGGACACCGAGCAGCCGGTCGAGGTCGTCGTCGGCCTGCCGCCGCTGCCGCCGGACACCTACCGGGTGTCCTGGCGGACGCTGTCCAGCGACGACCTGCATCGCACCAGCGGGGTCCTGGTGTTCGGTGTCCAGCGGGACGTCACGGCGGCCGGCGCCGCGGCCGATCCGCCGCCCCGGCCGGGCGAGGCGGCGCTGCGCTGGCTCGGCCTCCTCGGCACAGCCGCGCTGCTGGGCGGGCTGCTGCTGGCGCTGCTGGCCGAGGGCGCCGGCGCGCCGCCGGCGCTGCGCCGCCGGCTGGCCCGACCAGGGGTCGCCGGCGGTATGGCGGCCGCCGGGGTCGCCCCGGTGCTGCTCCTGGTGCAGGCCGCCGTCGGCGGGCCGGGCGCGTTCGGCGCCGCCGGCCGGCTGCTGACCAGCGTCTCGTACGGCCCGCGCTGGCTGGCCCGGGAGGCGAGCCTGCTGGTGCTGGTCACGATCGCGGCGCGGCTGGCCGCCCAACGCACGCCCGGCGGCGCGCGGGCCGGCTCTCCCGGCCGGCTGGGCAACTCGGCCCGCCCGGCCGCCGGCCGGCGGATGGCCGGTGGCCGGCTGGCTGGCTACCCCCGCCGGCTGGGCGGCACGGTGGGCCGCGTCGGCCGGATGGCCGGCGGGCGGCTGGCTGGGTACTCCGGTCGGCTGGGCGGCACGGTGGGCCGCGTCGGCCGGATGTCCGGTGGGCGGCTGGCCGCGTACCCCGGTCGGCTGGGCGCGTCGGCCGGTCGGACCGCCGGCCGGCCGACCGGTTTCCCCGGCCGGTCGGCCGCGGTGGCGGGCCTGGCCGCCGGCGTCCTCGGTGTCACGTCCGCCCTGCTCGGGCATGCGTCGGCGGTGTCCGGCAGCCGGCCGGTCTGGCTGCTGGCCGACAGCGTGCACCTGGTGGTGGCGCTGACCTGGGCCGGCGGGGTCGGGCTGGCCGGGCTCGTCCTCGCCCCGGCGCTGCGCGGACCGGATCAGCGGGCCGCGGCGCTCGCCGTGCTACGCGCCTTCGGCGGCATGGCGGCCGCGGGGGTCGTGCTGCTCGTCGTCACCGGCCTGCTGCTGGCCGGTGGGGCGGTCGCCTCGCTCGACGCGCTGCTGCTGTCCAGCTACGGCCGGACGCTGCTGATCAAGCTCGCGCTGGCCGGTGTGGCGGGTCTCGCCGCCCTGCGCAGCTCGCTGCTGCTGCGCCGCCGCTCGGACCGCGCCGGTGCGGCCATCCGACGGGAGGCGCTCGCGCTCGCCACGGTGCTGGGCGCCGCCGCCGTTCTGGCCGCGGTGGCTCCCGCGCTCGGCCCGCGGTTCGCGGCACCTGCCGCGGGAGCGGCACCGGTGGCCTCGGCCCAGGCCGGCGACCTGGTGGAGACGCTGTCGGTGCGGCCGAACCGGCCGGGCCGCAACGTCATCGGGATCGGCGTGTTCGACAGCCGGCGGCCGGCGCCGGGCCCGCTGACGGGTGTCTCGGTGACGTTCCGCTCGCCCGACGGCACAGCGGCCGTGGCCCGATCGGCCCGCCTCGCCGCCGACGGCAACTGGACCGTCACCGTGGACGACCTGCGGGCGCCCGGCCGGTGGCGGCTGACCGTGACCGCGTCGCGGGCGGGGCTACCGCCGATCGTGACCGGCATCGACTGGGCGGTCGCCGACCCGTCGGCCCGTACGCCGCTGATCTCGGCGGCGCGGTTGGCGGGGCCCCTCGACCTCGCCGCGGCCCTGATCGCGGCGCTGGCCGCGGTCGGCGTCGCGATCTTCGCCCGGACCCGGCGCCGGCCGCCCGGGCGCCGGCCGGCGGACGCCAGCCACGGCCTCGACCGCCCACCCACCGGCCCGCCGCCCGGCGACCCGGCGACGGCACCGCCCGGGGCGCCGGCCGGCCGATGGCGCACGGCCGCCAGTCCGTGGCCACCGGCCGGCGACACCCGACCCGGCTCGCCGGCCCCGGCTGGCCCGCCCGTCTGAGGTGTCGGCCGGGCTGGCCGGGTGGGCCTACCGAGCGGACCGGGAAGCGGCGGGCACCGGAGGGGAGTCGCCGGTGTGACCGCCACTGGTCGTCGGGCCCGGGTCACGGGGCTGGGTGGAAGCCGCAGCCGTAGCCTCGCCCGGCGACCGCAAGCGGCGCCTCTGCGCAACCTCAAATCGGGGTTAAGCCGACTCGGCGGCCGATGTCGCCGCGCCGACCGGGACGCCATGACCGCTTCGCTGGTATGTGGATGTGGCAGGCAGCCCAGCAGTGCGCGATCGTGCGGCTCTTTTTCCCGATTTCCGCGCGCGCGGCCGGGGTGGATGGCGCAAGCTTGCGGTCAGGTCCGCCCGCCATCGAGCGGGCGTCAGCTGACGGTCGCGTCCAGGGCGCGGCTATGGGGGGAAATGCGATGTCGGTCGCTGTGCCGTACCCGTGCGCCGTTCCGCCGCCCCGGCCGGTCCGGCCGGCCGGGCCATGAGCTCCCGTCCCGACGGCGGCCGGCCGCGCTAGCCCGCCGTCCAGCAAGCAGCCGCGCCCGCCGACCCGGCTGTCGGCGGGCGCGGCCCCATCCCGGGCGGCGCGTGCGCGATCGCGCCGTCTCGCCGGGACTGTTTGCGTACCCGCACCGGCCGACCGATCATGGGGGCAAGCCCAGGGAGGCCGCCGATGTCGCAGTCCGATGAGTCCCACGAGTCGTTCACCGACGACGAGGCCGCGTTCCTCCGCCATGTCCGGTTCGGTGCGTTGCCGCCGCGGGTCCAGCCGGCCGACTACGTCGAGGTAACCGAGACCGACCCGCCGGCCCGGGGCCTGCTCATGACCAAGTTCGAGATGGACGGCCAGGCCATCCTCTACGCCGGCGGCTGACCCACCCGGGGCCGCCCGCGGGCGGGCCGTCCCGGATGATTCCGGTGACGGCGCGAGCCCGGGCCCGGGCGGTCCGCGGGAGGGATGACTCAATGTCGACGGTGCTTCGAGAGAGCATGCGACGGTTCGGCACGTCGATCTTCTCCACCATCACCGACCTGGCCGTGCAGCGGCAGGCGATCAACCTGGCCCAGGGCTTCCCGGACTTCGACCCGCCCCAGCGGTTGCTGGACGCGGCGGCGACCGCCGTGCGGGGCGGCTTCTCGCAGTACGCGCCGAGCGTCGGCTACCCGGACCTGCGCCGTGCCGTGGCCGGTCACCAGGCCGCCCGGTACGGCCAGCGGTGGAACCCGGACACCGAGGTCACCGTGACCGTCGGCGCCACCGAGGCGATCTGGTCGGCGGTGCACGCGCTGATCGAACCCGGCGACGAGGTGCTGCTGTTCGAGCCGTTCTACGACATGTACCCGCCGTGCGTGGTCGCCGCCGGCGGCGTCCCCAGGGTGCTGCCGACCAGCGGCTTCCCGGACTTCCGCCTCGACCTGGACGAGCTGGCCGCCGCGTTCGGCCCGCGCACCCGCATGGTCATCGTGAACACCCCGTGGAACCCGGTCGGCCGCCAGTTCACCGCCGACGAGCTGCGCACCCTCGGCGAGCTGTGCCAGCGGCACGGCACCTACCTGATCTCCGACGAGACGTACGAGCACGTGCTGTTCGACGGCCGGACGCACCTGCCGGCGGTCAGCGAGCCGCTGCTGGCCGACCGGACGATCACGGTCTCCTCGGTGTCCAAGACGTTCAGCGCCACCGGCTGGCGGATCGGGTGGGCGATCGCGCCGGCCGGGCTTACCGACGCGCTGCGCCGGGTGCACCAGTTCGTCACGTTCACCGCCTCGTCGCCACTGCAGCGGGCGGTCGCCACGATGCTGGACGACTCGGGCCCGGAGTTCTACGCGCAGCTGACCGCCGAGTACACCGAGCGCCGGGACACGCTGCTGGGGTACCTGGCCAAGCGCGGCGACCTGGAGCTGACCAGGCCCGAGGGCGCGTACTTCGTGATGACCCGGTGTGCCGGCGACGAGCTGGAGTTCTGCCGCGAGCTGATCGACCGCGCCGGCGTGGCGGCGATCCCGGCGTCGGCGTTCTTCGCCGAGCCGGCGACCGGCCGCGGCCTGGTCCGGTTCGCGTTCTGCAAGCGGCTGGAAACCCTCCGGCAGGCCGGCGAGCGCCTCGCCGCCCGCTGACCCGCGCCTGCCGGCCGCCGCCCCGCCGGGGGGGCAGTGCACGCCTACGACGTGACACGGGCGGGGCGGCGAGCAATGATCTGGACGTGCGAGTCGCAGTAGCGCAGTACGCATCCAGCCGGGACAAGCCGGCCACCCGGCAACGGGCCCGGGAGTACGTGACCCGGGCCGCGGACGCCGGCGCCACCCTGGTGGTGTTGCCGGAGGCGGCGATGCACCCGTTCGGGCGGCCGGACGAGCCGCTGGCCCCGGTCGCCGAGCCGGTGGACGGCCCGTTCGGCTCCGAGCTGGCCGCGCTCGCCGCGGCCACCGGAGTGACCGTGGTGGCCGGCATGTTCGAGGCGGTGCCCGGCCAGTCGCGGATCTACAACACGGTGCTGGCGGTCGGCCCGTCCGGGCGGCTCGGCCGGTACCGCAAGCTGCACCTGTTCGACGCGCTCGGCTGGCGCGAGTCCGACCGCATCCTGCCCGGTGAGTTGGCCGGCGGGCCGGAGGGCGGCCTGCTCACGTTCGACGCCGGCGGGCTGACCGTCGGCGTGCTCACCTGCTACGACCTGCGCTTCCCAGAGCAGGCCCGGGCCCTGGTCGACGCCGGCGCGCAGCTGCTCGTGCTGCCGGCGGCCTGGGTGAGCGGCCCGCTCAAGGAGTACCAGTGGGAGACGCTGGCCCGGGCCCGCGCGATCGAGAACACCGCGTACCTCGCGGCCGCCGGGCAGCCGCCACCGGAGTTCAGCGGGCACAGCATGGTGCTCGACCCGATGGGCGTCGTGCTCGCCGCGGTCGGCGAGGTGGACGGGCTGGCGGTGGCCGAGGTGACCGCCGAGCGGCTGGCGGAGGTCCGGCGCAAGCTGCCCGTGCTGGAGCACCGCCGGTACACCGTGCTGCCGCGGCCGGCGTCCGTCTCTGTAGGCTAGGCAAAGAACCTTTTGTCGTCGGGGAACCTCTCGTCCCCGGAGACCGTTACCGTGACACCCGACGTAGAGCGCACCCGGAGGAGCCCGCCGTGAACAGCAACAACCCCGTTCTAAGCCGGGGATTCGGGCAGGGGCAGGGGCACGCGACGTTCGGCCAACCCGCGCCGGCCGCCGCCGACCTGCAGGACATGTACAACCGCCCGTCGTACGCGCCACCCACCCCGCAGTACCTGACCCTGGACGATGTGGTCGTCAAGACCGCCGCCTGCCTGGGCGTGCTGGGGGTCACCGCCGCCCTCGCCTGGGTGTTCGACCTGGGCGGGCTGGGCATTGTCGGCGCGCTGGTCGGCTTCGTGCTGGCGATGATCATCAGCTTCCGGCAGAGCACCAACCCGGCGCTGATCCTGTCCTACGCGGCCGCCGAGGGCGTGTTCCTGGGCGGCATCAGCCGGGTCTTCAACGACCGCTGGCCGGGCATCGTGATCCAGGCGGTGATCGGCACCGGCGCCGTGTTCGGCGGCATGCTGGTCGTCTACAAGACGGGCGCGATCCGGGTCACCCCGCGGTTCACCCGCTGGCTGCTCGGCGCGCTGATCGGCGTCGTCGCGCTGATGCTGGTCAACCTGCTCGCCGGGCTGTTCAACGGCGGCCACGGCATCGGCCTGCGGGACGCGAACAGCCCGGGCCTGGCGATCGCGTTCAGCATTCTGTGCATCGGCATCGCCGCGTTCACCTTCCTGCTCGACTTCGACATGATCGAGAAGGCGATCCGGCAGGGCGCCCCGGAGCGGTTCGCCTGGTACGCCGCGTTCGGTCTGGTCGTCGGCCTGGTCTGGCTGTACCTGGAGATCCTGCGGCTGCTCAGCTACTTCCGCGACTAGCGCCGGTGCGCGAGCCCGCCGACGCACATCCCTCAGCTACATCTCAAGGAGACCCGCCGGGCGCGCGCGGTACGCCCCGGCGGGTCTCCGCCAGTCTGCGGTCGCGCCCGGCGCCGCGGCGGCGGCCCCCGTCGGTGGGCGCCCGGTCGCGGGGCGGTCCACCGTCCAGGGCGGCTGGACCGTTCCGGCCGGGTCGGCGCGTCGATGACTGAGCCGGGTCAGCTGGCCGCCGCGGAGCTGCTGCTCGACCGGCTGCGCCGCTGGAACCGGCGGAGCTGGGCCGGGCACGCCGCCACCGGCGCCACCGCCCGCACGAGGGCCGACGCCACCCATCAGGCCGTGCAGCGGCTGGCCGACCTGGCCGCCGCCGTCGAGGGCCGGCCGCCGCTGGCGGTGCCCCGGCTGTTCGGCGACCTCGCTCTGCCCGATCAACTCGCGGTGATGGTGCACGACGTCCGCCGCACCGGCGACCCGGCCGCGATCCGCACCGCCGCCGCCGAGCTCGACGCGCTCCGCGCCGCCCTCGGCTTCCGCTGACCGGGACCGCCGGCGAGTGACCAGGTCAGTCCCGCGGGTGGCTCAGCCGAGGCGTTCGATGATCATGGCCATGCCCTGGCCGCCGCCGACGCACATGGTCTCCAGGCCCAGGGTCTTGTCCTCGAACCGCAGGCCGTTGAGCAGGGTGCCGGTGATGCGGGCGCCGGTCATGCCGAACGGGTGGCCCACGGCGATCGCGCCACCGTGCACGTTCAGCCGGTCCAGGTCGATGCCCAGATCCTGGTACGACGGGATGACCTGGGCGGCGAACGCCTCGTTGATCTCGACCAGGTCGATGTCGCCGATGCTCATGCCGGCCCGGGCCAGCGCCTGCTTGCTCGCCTGCACCGGGCCCAGCCCCATGATCTCCGGAGACAGCGCCGACACGCCGGTCGATACGATCCGCGCCAGCGGGGTGATGCCCAGCTCGGCCGCGCGGGTGTCGCTCATCACGATCACCGCGGCGGCGCCGTCGTTCAGCGGGCAGCAGTTGCCCGCGGTGACCCGGCCGTCCGGCCGGAACACCGGCTTGAGCCCGGCCACGCCCTCCAGCGTCACGCCGGGGCGCGGGCCGTCGTCGACCTCGATGACCTTGCCGGACGGCGTGGTCACCGGGGTGATCTCGCGGGCCCAGAAGCCGTTCGCGATCGCCTTCTCGGCGAGGTTCTGCGAGCGCACGCCGAACGCGTCCATCTCCTCGCGGCTGATGCCCTTGAGCTGGGCGAGGTTCTCCGCGGTCTGGCCCATCGCGAGGTAGACGTCCGGTACGGCGCCATCCGCGCGTGGGTCGTGCCACTCGACCCCGCCCTGCGCGGCGGTGACGCTGCGGGCCTGCGCGTCGGCGAAGACCGGGTTCATCGTGTCCGGCCAGGCGTCCGAGCTGCCCTTGGCGAAGCGGCTGACGCACTCCACCCCGGCGCTGATGAACACATCACCTTCGCCGGCCTTGATCGCGTGGAACGCCATCCGGGTCGTCTGCAGCGAGGACGAGCAGTAGCGGGTGACCGTCGTCCCGGGCAGGTGGTCGTAGCCGAGCAGGATCGCCACCACCCGGGCCATGTTGAAGCCCTGCTCGCCGCCGGGCAGCCCGCAGCCGAGCATCAGGTCGTCGATCTCGGTGGGGTCGAGCTGGGGAAGCTTGTCCAGCGCGGCGCGGACGATCGTGGCGGTCAGGTCGTCCGGGCGCAACTCGGTCATGGTTCCCTTGACCGCGCGGCCGATCGGGGAGCGGGCCGTCGCGACGATCACTGCCTCGGGCATCAGCTGCCTCCGTCTCGCCGGGATTGTTACTGGAGAGTACGCCGCCGGTGCCGGCCGGCCACGGGCCTGAGACCCGCCTCACCGAATCTGATTCGGTCGGCCGGGATCAGAGCGAGGCGCGTTCGGCCGCCGCGTCGGCGACCGCGGGCAGCAGTGCCTCGGCGAGCAACCGGTACCCGTCCGCGGACGGGTGGAACCGGTCCTGGCTGAACGTGCCCGGGTCGGCGCGGAACACGGGGCCGGTGGCCCGGGCCAGGTCGACCGGGACACCGCCGCCGTCGACCGTGGTCGTGGCGGACGCGGCCGCCACCCGGCGGCCGCGCCAGGCGACCACCATCCGCAGCGGCTGGGCGAAGGCGCGCACCGCGCCCAGATCCGGGCAGGTGCCGACGACCACCCGGACCCCGGCCGCGCGCAGCCGCTCGACCGCGTCGCCCAGGTTCTGCCGGACCGCGGCCAGCGGCGTGCCCCGGGTGGCGTCGTCCGCGCCGACCAGCAGCACGGCCACGTCCGGCCGGCCCAGCAGCGCGCGGGACACCTGCGGGCCGAGGTCACCGGTGCCGGAGCCGCCGATGGCCACCCCGGCCAGGCGCACCCGGTTGCCGGCCTGGCCGAGCCGGCGGGCCAGCGCGGCGCCGACGGTTTCGTCCGTACGGGTCACGCCGACCCCGGCGCCGGTCGAGTCGCCGAGGACGACCAGCCGGAGCAGCGGCCGGCCCGGCTCGCCGAACTCGCCGTCCACCGGCGGCGCGGAGTTGGCCGGCAGGTACTGCCGCCGCGCGGCCACCCACACCTCGGCGACCAGCACGAACACCGCCGATGCCATGGCGCCACTCATCCCGCTGGCGGCAGCCCGGGCGATGCGGACGGCGGAGTACACGTGGCCAGGTTACGTGCTCTGCCGCGCCTCCGTCCCGGCCAGTTCGCTCCGTACGGGGTGCCTCCGGGGAATCTATTTGCCCGTGCAATGATTGAGACCTCAACTGCTGCGCACCGGATCCGCCGGGCGCACACGTTCAGCGGAGGTACCAGAGATGACCGAGACCGCCGTCGACCTCACGGGCACCTGGGACATCGACCCGACCCACACCCGGCTCGGCTTCGCCGTCCGGCACGCGATGGTCGCCACCGTACGGGGCAACTTCGCGGTGTTCTCCGGCGCGCTGCACCTCGACCACGCCGAGCCGAGCAAGTCCTCCGCCGAGGTGGAGATCGACGCCGCCAGCATCAACACCGGCAACCAGCAGCGGGACGACCACCTGCGCAGCCCAGACTTCCTGGATGTCGCGAACTTCCCGACGATCACTTTCCAGAGCACCAGCGCGGAGGTCAAGGGCGGCGACGAGTACCTGCTGCACGGCGACCTCACGATCAAGGGCGTCAGCCGGCCGGTCACCCTCGAGCTCGAGTTCAGCGGCAACTCCGTCGACCCGTACGGCAACACCCGTAGCGGCTTCGAGGGCAAGACCACGGTCAACCGCAAGGACTGGGGCCTGAACTGGAACGTCGCCCTGGAGGCCGGCGGGATCATGATCGGCGAGAAGGTCAAGCTCGAGCTGGACGTCGCCGCCGTCAAGCGCGTCGAGTCCTAGCCAGACCCGCGGCCCGAGAACCCGACAGAAGCAGCTCCGGCGCCGGCCCCACAGGCCGGCGCCCGCTGCTGTCCGGGCCGCTGCTGTCCGGGCCGCCTGTCCGGCTGCCGGCCGGCCCGCCGGGCTGGCCGGGCTGGCTGCCGTCGGGCTGCCTGCTGTCCGGGCCGCCGGCCGGCCGGGTGTCCGGGCTGCCTGCTGTCCGGGCTGCCTGCTGTCCGGGCTGTCAGCCGGCCTGGCTGTCGGCGCTGCTGGCGTCCGGCCAGGTGACGCCGTCGGCGGCGTCCACCAGGCGGGGCCGGCGGCGGCGCAGGAATGCCCAGCGGCCGCGCGGGCCGCGGTCGCGGCCGTCCACCCGGGTCGGGGTGACTTCGGTGCCGGCCACGCCGGCGGCCCGGGCGGCCGCGGTCGCGACCGGCGCAACGCCCTCGCGGTGGAACGGCAGCGGAGGCAGGTCCGCCTCGGGCCAGAGCCCGAGCGCGGCCGAGACGGACGGCAGCATCACCGCGGCGGCGGCCGCGTAGCCGGCCGCCGACGGGTGGAACCGGTCGCGGCTGAACATCTCGGCGGGGCGGGCGGCGAACTCAGGGCCGAGGATGTCGCCCAGCGAGACCGACCGGCCGCCCGCCTCGACCACGGCGACCGTCTGCGCGGCGGCCATCTGCCGGCTCCACCGTCGGGCCAGCAGCCGCAGCGGCTGCGCGATCGGCTCGATGGTGCCGAGATCCGGGCAGGTGCCGACGACCACCTCGGCACCGGCGGTCCGCAGCCGCGACACCGTCTCGGCCAGCGCCCGCACCGACTGCGCCGGCGGCACCCGGCCGGTCACGTCGTTCGCCCCGATCATGATCAGCGTGATCTGCGGCTGGCCGGGCAGCACCGCGTCCGCCTGGCCGGCCAGGTCGGCCGACCGGGCCCCGACGACCGCCACGTTGGTCAGCCGCACCGGCCGCTCGGCCACCTCGGACAGCCCGATCGCCAGCAGCACGGCCGGCGTCTCCACCGCCATGGCCACTCCGAGGCCGGCCGCGCTGGAGTCGCCGAGCACCGCCAGCCGGATCGGGTCGCCGGCGCCGATGCCCCAGACCCCGTCCGCCGACGGCGGTACCCCGGTGGGGCTGCCGATCCAGCGCCGGGCCAGCTTGGCCTCGCCGCGCAGCAGGCCGTACCCGGCCGCGGTGAGCAACCCGAGCCCACCACCGCCGTACAGGGCCGCCGCCGCGATGCGCCTGGCCCGGTGTGCCCTGATCATCACCGTTCCCGCCCTCGCAGGAACGCGCGCACCGCCTCCCGGGCACCGGTCCGGATCTCGGCCCCGTGCATGAACGCGGCCACCTCGAAGTCGAGGTCGCCCAGGATGTCGGCGCTCTTCCGGCTGAGCTCCGGGTCGGTGCAGAACCAACCCGGCGAGTACCGGATGCCGCGCACGTTGAACAGCGCGTCGCCGGTGAGCAGCACACCGGTGGGCTCGTGCAGCAGCGACACGTGGCCCGGTGAGTGGCCGGGCGTGTGGATCACCCGCAGGCCGCCGGCGATCGGCAGCACGCTCCCGTCCAGGAACTGCTCGGCGACGGTCACCTGCGGGATCTTGTTGCTGCGACCGCGCACCGTGCGCGGGGTGCGGCCGTCCCGCAGGTACGGCGACTCGCGCTCGTGCACGGCCACGTCCGCCCCGGTCTCGGCGACGATCTTGGCCAGCCCGCCGACATGGTCCCGGTGGGCGTGCGTGACCACCACCCGGCGCACGTCGCCCGGCTTGACGCCGATCGCGTGCAGCCCGGCCTTCACCCGCCGGTAACTCCGGCCCAGGCCGGCGTCGACCAGCGTGACCAGACCCTCACCGTCCACCAGCGCGTATGAGTTGATCAAGTCCCCGACCAGCGTGGGGATCCGCCATACCCCCGGAGCCAGTGCCACCGCCCCACTACGGACCACCGTCCACCTCCGACCCGAAGGGTAGTGCCTCCCGATGAATGACCTGTCGGGCAGCATGACCGCGTCATCGACCCGGGTGGGCGCCACCCCTCCGGGCTAATCTGTGCCGCATGGACTACGCCGAGTCGTTGATCGATCTGGTCGGTTCGACGCCGCTGGTCCGGCTGTCGTCGGTCGCCGCGGGGGTGGCGCCGCTGGTGCTGGCCAAGGTGGAGTACTTCAACCCGGGCGGCTCGGTGAAAGACCGGATCGCGGTGCGGATGATCGAGGCCGCCGAGGCCGCGGGGGAGCTGCGGCCGGGCGGCACGATCGTCGAGCCGACCAGCGG
>JBBWZH010000362.1:0-9225 GCA_039648995.1 Mycobacteriales bacterium | reverse complement strand
CCCAGCGCGAAGCTGTCCGCGGAGCCGTGCCCGATCGCGCCGGCGAGGGCCGCCGGGTCAACGCCCAGGGCGGCGCCGAGGGCCAGCGTGCTGGCCGCGGTGGCGAGGTTCGCCGTGAACAGCACGTTGTTCAGCAGCTTGGCGAGCTGCCCCGACCCGAGCGGCCCCATCGCGACGACCTGGTCGGAGTAGGTGGCGAACACCGGGCGGCACCGCTCGACCGCGTCCGGCTCCCCGCCCACCAGCACGAGCAGCCGCCCGTCGGCCGCCGCCGGGCCACCGCCGCTCACCGGCGCGTCGACCAGCCGCGCTCCCCGCGCCCTGACGCGGATCGCCAGCCGGCGGCAGGTGGCCGGATGCACGGTGCTGTGCACCGCGATCACCGCGTCCGGGCCGATCCCGGCCAGCACTCCGTGCTCGCCACGCATGACCTCGGCGACGCCGGCGTCGTCGACCACGCAGAGGCAGACCAGGTCGCTGGCCGCGGCGAGGTCGGCCGGCGAGGCGGCGACCGCGGCCGCGGTGCCGGCGAACGGCTCCAACGTGGCCCGCCGCCGCGCCCACAGCGTGGTCGGGTGGCCGGCGTCGATGATCCGCCGCGCCATCGGGGCGCCCTGGCTGCCCAGCCCGATGAACCCGACCCGTATCACCCCGGGCCCCGCTCCGGGCGCCAGAACGCGGCGAGCAGGGCGGCGGTGGCGACCACGGCGACGCCCAGTGCGAGGCCGCCGCCGGCCCAGCCGACCACCTCGATGCCGGCGGCATGGTCGACCGACAGCCGCCCGGGCCCGAGCGCTGCGAGCGCCAGCGACACCACGGCCAGCACCAGCACGTACTCGTAGCCCTCCCGGAACACGAAGAACCCGTTCGGGCGGTGGGCGAGCAGGCCGGCGACCAGCATCACCGAGATGACCGCCGCCGATGCCAGCGGCGTGAGCAGGCCGAGCAGCAGCAGCGCGCCGGCGCCCAGCTCGGTGACCACGCTGAGCCAGGCCTGCAGCGTCCCGTGCCGCAGCCCCAGCCCGCTGAACCAGCCGGCGGTGCCGGGGATCCGGCCGCCGCCGCGCCAGTGGTTCAGCCCGTGCGCGGCCATGATGACGCCGACGACCACCCGGAGCAGCAGCAGCGCGACCGCGTCCGCGTCCATCACGGCTCCTCTCCCCGGCGTCCCCCGCGCCAGAGCATGCACTCCTCGACGAACGACAGCACCTGCAGGTGGTACGCCGCCGCGGCCAGCCCGACACTCAGGTTGTGCCCACCGCCCACCTGCTCGTGCACGATGACGCGGGGTGACGCGGTGAACAGGCCGGCGATGTCGGCCAGGGCGGCCAGGCCGGCCAGCCACACGGGCTCGTACTCGCCCAGGGTGAAGTGCACCGGCACCCGCACCCGGGCGGCGAGCGCGGCGAAGTCGCGTTCCGCCCAGCCGTCGACGACGGTCGCCTCGTACGGCGGGGACGGCGAGCCGATGGCGGCGCCGCCGATCAGCTCGTCGGGGTAGGCGTGGGCGGGCCGCCACAGCAGCTCGCGCAGGCCGGCGCCGCGCCGCGGCCAGCCGGTGTCCGGCCGCCAGCCGGCCAGCACCGGTACCGCGGCCGGGTTGTGCTCCCGCCCGGTGCCGGACAGGCCGACCCCCAGCAGGTCCAGGCCCAACAGGTCCGGCCCCGCCGGGTCTGCCGCCATCCGGACCGCCAGCTCGCACCCGACCGAGTGGCCGAGCACGAACACCCCGGCCCCGGTCGGCCGGCCGGCCAGCAACCGGTCCGCCGCCGCGTACGCCAACTCGACCCGCCGCCGCGGCGCGGCTAGCTGGGCGGCGTGCCCGGCGGACGCGCCGTAGCCGGGCCGGTCCAGGGCGACGACGCTGAACCCGACCGCGGCCGCGGCCCGCAGTAGCGACAGCCTCGGCCGGCCGGGGCAATCCCAGTACACCGACGTCGACGCGCCGCCGTGCAGGGCGACGATCACGGCCCGCGGGTCGCCGGCGTCGGCCAGCAGCGCCGACATCGGGATCCCGTCGACGGTCACGACCACCCTGCTGACCGGGCTCCCGACCGGGGCGGGTGCGCCGCGCTGCGCGGTCACCCCGCCGCCCGGAACAAGAACGCCCCACTAGGGGTCAGGCCGCCGGAGCTGACCGCCGCGACCCGGGCGCCCGGCACCTGCCGTGCCCCGGCCGCGCCGCGCAGCTGGACGACCGCCTCGTACACCAGGCCCATCCCGTGGGTGCGGCCGTGCGAGAGCTGTCCGCCGTGCGTGTTCAACGGCAGCAGGCCGTCCCGGGCGATGTTCTTGCCGCCGTCGAGGAAGTCCTTCGCCTCGCCGATACCGCAGAAGCCGAGCGCCTCGATCCAGGACAGGCAGTTGAACGTGAACCCGTCGTACAGCTGCGCCACGTCGACGTCGGCCGGCCGCAGCGAGGTGCGCGACCACAGGTGCGCGGCCTGCCCCAGCACCTGCGGCAGGTGGGTGAGCGTGGCCTGGTCCCACGCGGTCCGCTCGACGACCTGGGTGCCGACGGCCTCTACCAGGACCGGCGGCCGCGCCAGGTCGGCCGCCGCGTCGCGCGCGGAGACGATCACCGCGACCGAGGCGTCGCAGGGCACGTCGCAGTCGTAGCGCCCGAACGGGGTGGTGATCGGCGGGGCGCCGAGGTAGTCGTCCATCGTCAGCGGGGAGCGGTAGATCGCGTCCGGGTTGTCCGCCGCGTTGGCCCGCTGGTTGAGCGCGATCCAGCCCAGCGTCTCCCGGGTGGTGCCGTACCGGTGGGCGTGCCGCTGCGCGTTCTGGGCCAGCGTGTGCGCCGCCGACGTCGCCCCGAACGGCACCAGCCAGCTCGCCGTGCGGCCGGCCGGCGGGACGATCCGGCCCTGCTTGACCAGCTCGCCGTAGGTGGACTCCCAGACGGTCCGGTAGCACAGCACGTGCCGGGCCAGGCCGCCGGCGACCGCGAGCATCGCCGCGACCAGCGAGCCGGCCGGGCCGAACGTCTCGGACCCGCCGTTGTGCCAGCTCGGCCGGATGCCCAGCGCGTCTTCCAGCAGGGTCACGCCGCCCTCGCCGAACCCGGCGACCTGGCCGGCGCCGGGGTAGCTGGCCAGGCCGTCGATGTCGGCCAGGGTCAGCCCGGCGTCCGCGACCGCCCGCTCGCACGCCTGCACGGTCAGCGCGAGCGGCGCGATCATCAGCCGGCGGCCGATCGCCGAGGCGCCGATCCCGGTGATCGCGACCCTGTCCTCGAACTTCTCCGCCGTCGCCATCGGCCGGATCGCGGACCGCACCTGTTCCGGCGCCGGGTCGTCCGCCAGCGGCGCCGCCGGCTCGGGCTGCTCGCCGGCCGGCCGGAACAGCGGCAGCCACACGTCCTCGACCTGCTCGAAGACGACCTCCATCCGCAGCCCGAGGGTGAGCTCCGCCGGATCGCACTGCACCGCGTTGGTGGTCAGCCGGACCCGCGGGTCCTCCTCGAGCGCCACCTGCGCCACCGTGTACGGCGGCGGCAGCCCGGGCAGGCCGAACCGGTGGCTGACGGTGAAGCCGATCAGCGTCGCGAAGCCGGAGACCGCACGCACCCCCATCCGGTGCCCGCGGCAGTACCGGCAGACCGGCTGCGGCGGGTGGATCAGCGCCGCGCACGAGCCGCACTCCGAAAGGCGCAGCCGGCCGTCCGCCCCGGACGTCCAGAAGAACTCGTTCTCGCCGGTCAGCAGCGGTAGCGGGCGTCCGGGCGAGCCGACCACTCAGCCGCCGACCTTCCCCGCCGCCCGGTGCGCCGTGACCGGCTCAGCCAGCCCCTGGTCGTCGCACGTCCGCTGCAGCGCCTCCAGCGTCTCGGCAAGGCCGGCGCCGCGCCGGGGGCCGGGAGTGAACTCGGCCGGCAGCTGCCGCATCCCGTTGATGACGCCGATCGTGTCGTAGTGCACGGCGCCGGCCGGGTCGCACCGGAAGTCCGGCATCCGGTCGAGCACCTGGGTCAGCATCCGTTTGAACACCATGCGGGCGATGTTGGAGCCGATGCAGCGGTGGATGCCCAGCCCGAAGCTGTTGTGCCGGTTGCCCTTGCGGGCCAGGTCGATGCTGTTGGGGTCCGCGAACACCGCCGGGTCGCGGTTGGCCATCGCCCAGGACAGCCAGACCCGCTCCCCCTCCTTGAAGCGGGTGCCGGCGATCGCGCAGTCGGCCGTGAAGGTGCGGGCGTCGCCCGGCGCCGGGCAGTAGTAGCGCAGGAACTCCTCGGTGGCGGCGTCCAGCAGCGTGTCCCGTTCCCGGCTCAGCCGCTCGCGCTCGTCCGGGTGCTCCGACAGCCACTCGAGCGCGTGCGCGGTCAGCGCCGTGGTGGTGTCGAAGCCGCCGCCGATGAGCAGTCCGATCGTCCCGAGCAGCTCGATGTCGGGCTGCGGCTCGCCGTCGATCCGGAGGTTGATCAGGGCGTTCACCAGGCCCGGCCGGGGGTGCTGCTTGATCTCGAAGAACTGGGACGCCAGGTCCATGCCCATCGCCTTGTGCAGTTCAGCCAGCCGCGGCGCGTCCGGCGAGCCCGGCGGCGTGTAGATGACCGCGTGCGCGGGCTCGCAGTAGATGTCCCAGTGCTTCAGCGGGAACCCGAGCATGGCCAGGGTGAGGACGGCCGGCACGATGTTGACGAGGTCGTCGACGAAGTCGATCCGCCCGGTCTCGATCCGCTCGTCCAGGCAGGCGCGCACCATCTCGTCCACCAACGGGATCCACCGGACGACGGCGGCCGGCGACAGGTACGGGTTCAGCGCCTGCCGGTAGTACCGCTGCTCCGGTGGGTCCATCTCCAGGAAGCCGCCACGGACCCCGCCGACCCGCTCCGGGGTCGGGATGGTGATGCCCTTGTAGCCACGCCGCTCGCCACGCAGGTCGTTGTCGTTGGACAGGTATTCGGCCGACCGGGCCAGCTCGAAGACCTCCCGGTTGCCCGCCGCGACCCAGTGCCCGCCGTAGCTGTCGGACCAGGCGATCGGGCACGTCTCCTGCATCTCGCGGGTGACCTCCTCGAACCGGTGCCGGTACTCGGGGGTGTGCCGGTCGAAGTAGTAGCGGTCCTGCTTCCGCTCGTCGTCGGCCGGCTCGCCGGCTGGGGCGTCCTCGTCGCTCAACGCGGTTCCTCCTCGCTGGTGCGGCTGGTCAGAAGAGAGAGATCGCCTGTTCCGGGCAGGAGTGCGCGGCCTCGGCGACCTGCTCCTCCTGACCGGCCGGGACGTCCTCGCTGACCGCGGACGAGTGCCCGTCCACCTCGTCCAGCTCGAACATCGTCGGCGCGTTCATGGCGCACAGCGTGTGGCCCTGGCAGCGCTGCGGGTCGACCCGCACCTTCACGGCGTTCCTCCCTGTCCCAGTTGGACGGTCCCGATTGGACAGTCCGAGTTGGACGGTCCCGGCTGGACGGTCTGCGTCATGTGTTCCGGCCGCCGTTCACGCCGAGGACCTGGCCGGTGATGTAGCCGGCCTCCTCCGACGCCAGGAAGGCGCAGGCCGCAGCGATGTCCTCGGGCCGGCCGATGCGCCGCACCGGGGTCCGCTCGATGTGGTACTCGACCGTGCCGCCGAGCAGGCCGCGCGTCTCGGCCCGGCGCAGCATCGGGGTGTCGATGAAGCCCGGCGGCACCGCGTTGACCGTGATGCCGCTCGGGCCCAGCTCCAGCGCCAGCGCCTTGGTCAGCCCGTTGACCGCGGACTTGGCCGTCACGTAGTGGGCCATGTGCGGCTGGCCGGAGTGGGCGCTGGAGGACGAGATGTTCACGATCCGACCCCAGCCGGCCGCGACCATGTCCGGCAGCACGGCCTGCACGCAGTGGAAGACGCCGTTGAGGTTGACGTCGATCACCCGCTGCCAGGCCTCGAAGGTGATGTTCGCGAAGCGCTTGAACCCGTCCAGCCCGGCCGCGTTCACCAGGATGGTCACCGGGCCCAGCTCCGCCCGTACCGCGGCCAGCGCGTCGTCGACCTGCACGCGATCGGTCACGTCGGCCTTCTGCGCGAACTCGGCGCCGGTCGGGTTGAGGTCCAGGACGGCGACCCGGTGGCCGTCGGCACTCAGCCGCGCCGCGATGGACCGGCCGATGCCGGAGCCGCCGCCGGTGACGACGGCGGTCCTCACGCGGCAGCCCCGCCGGCCGTGACCGTGCTCCCGGGCGACCACGCCGGCTGCTTCATGGAAGGCTCCCTTCACCTGGCGAGAATCATATTCTCGCATCGGGCCGGACCGGAAGGCCTGCTCGGCCAGGTAGCGTGAGCCGTTGATTTGCGCTGAGTGAGAATGTAGTTTCCAGCCATCGAGGAGGCGCCATGCGATTTCAGCACAAGGTGGCCGTAGTCACCGGTGCGGGCCAGGGCATCGGCGAGGGGTACGCGCACGCGCTCGCCGCCGAGGGCGCGCACGTGGTGGTCGCCGACATCAACGAGGAGCAAGGCAAGCGGGTCGCCGCCGAGATCGACTCCGCGATCTTCGTGCCGGTGGACGTGGCCGACCCGGACTCCGCGGCCGCGATGGCGGCAGCGGCCGTGGCGGAGTTCGGCAAGATCGACTACCTGGTCAACAACGCCGCCATCTTCCACAACATGCGGCGCGACGGGCTCACCACCGTCCCGCTCGACTACCTGGAGCGCTTCCTGCGGGTGAACCTGCTCGGCGCGCTGCTGTGCACCCGCGCGGTGCTGCCGCACATGCCCGACGGCGGGGCGATCGTCAACCAGTCGTCGACGGCGGCGTGGATGGGCGGCGGCTACTACGGGCTGGCCAAGGCCGGCATCAACAGCCTGACCGCGTCGCTGGCCGCCGAGCTGGGCGGCCGCAACATCCGGGTCAACGGCATCGCGCCCGGCCCGACCGACACCGAGGCGACCCGCAGCGTGATGCCGCCGGAGTACCGCGAGGCGATGACCCGCACACTGGCGATCAAGCGGCTGGGCACCCCGGAGGACCTGGCGCCGGCCGTGCTGTTCCTGCTCTCCGACGAGGCCCGCTGGCTGACCGGCCAGGTCGTCAGCGTCGACGGCGGCCAGCTGGTGCGGCTGTGAGCGGGCTGCTCATCGACGGGAGGCTGGTGCGGACCGCGCGCACGTTCCCGTCGGTCAACCCCGCGACCGGGAAGGTGCTGGACGAGGCGGCCGACGCGACCGTCGCCGACGCCGAGACCGCTGTCGCCGCCGCCCGCCGGGCCTTCGACGCGACCGACTGGTCCACCGACGTGCCGGCCCGCACCCGCTGCCTCGACCAGCTGCACCGGGCGCTGCTGGACCACCGGGAGGAGCTGCGCGAGCTGACCATCGCCGAGGTCGGCGCGCCCCGCATGCTCACCTACAGCGCGCAGCTGGACGAGCCGATCGGGATTGTCCGCTACTACGCCGACCTGCTCGGCAGCTACCCGCTGACCGAGGACCTGGGTGAGGTCGAGCTGCGCGGCCAGCGGCACCGGCGCTGGGTGGAGAAGGAGGCGGCGGGCGTCGTCGCCGCGATCATCGCGTACAACTACCCCACCCAGCTCGCGCTGGCCAAGCTGGCCCCGGCGCTCGCCGCCGGCTGCACGGTGGTGCTCAAGGGCGCCCCGGACACGCCGCTGGTCACGCTCTACCTGGCCTGGCTGATCGCCGAACACACCGACATCCCGCCCGGCGTGGTCAACGTGCTGACGTCCTCGGACGTGGCGGTCGGCGAGCTGCTGACCACCCACACCGACGTGGACGTGATCAGCTTCACCGGTTCCACCGCCACCGGCCGGGCGATCATGGCGGCGGCGAGCGGCACGGTGAAGCGGGTCTTCCTGGAGCTCGGCGGCAAGTCCGCGATGATCGTGCTGGACGACGCCGACCTCGCGGTGGCCGCGCAGACGGCGGCGTTCATGATCTGTTCGCACGCCGGGCAGGGATGCGCGCTGACCTCCCGGCTGCTGGTGCCGCGCGAGCACCACGACGCGATCGTCGAACAGGTCGCGGCCAGCCTGGCCCGGGTGCGGTACGGCGACCCCACCGACCCGAAGACGTACATGGGGCCACTGATCAGCGAGCGGCAGCGGGACAAGGTCGACGGCTTGGTCCAGCGGGCGGTGGCGGCCGGCGCGACGCTGGTGACCGGCGGGAACCGGGTGGATCCCGGCTTCTTCTACACCCCCACCCTGCTCAGCGGGGTCGACCCGGACAGTGAGATCGCACAGGAGGAGGTCTTCGGGCCGGTGCTGGCCGTCATCCCCTACGACGGCGAGGACGAGGCCGTGCGCATCGCCAACGGCTCGATCTACGGCCTGTCCGGCGCCGTGCAGAGCCGGGACCCGGACCGGGCGATCGCGCTGGCCCGGCGGATCCGCGCCGGCACGTTCAGCATCAACGGCGGCAACTACTTCGCCCCGGACGCGCCGTTCGGCGGCTACAAGCAGTCCGGCATCGGCCGGGAGATGGGCGCCGCGGGGATCGAGGAGTTCCTGGAGCGCAAGACTCTCGCGGTGGCCCTGGCGTGACGGGGACGAGCGGCGCGACCGGGCCGAGCGGCGCGACCGGGCCGAGCGGCGTGACGGGGACGAGTGGCGCGACCGGAGCCCCGCTCGCCGGCTTCCGGGTGCTGGAGGTCGCGATGTGGGGCTTCGTACCGTCGGCGGGCGCGGTGCTCGCCGACTGGGGCGCGGACGTGATCAAGGTCGAGCACGCGGTGACCGGCGACCCGCAGCGGGGGCTGCGGCAGACCGGGCGGCTGCGGGTCGACGGCGACCCGAACCCCAACATCGAGCATCCCAACCGCGGCAAGCGCAGCCTCGGCCTGGACATCTCCCAGCCGGAAGGCAGGGCGGTGCTGTACGACCTGACCCGCCGCGCGGACGTGTTCCTGACCAGCTTCCTGCCCGCGGCCCGGCAGAAGCTGGGGATCGACGTGGCGGACATCCGCGCGGTCAACCCGCGGATCGTGTACGGCCGCGGCAGCGCGCTCGGCCCGCGCGGCGCCGAGGCCGGGAAGGGCGGTTACGACATGACCGCGTTCTGGGCCCGGGCCTCCACCGCCGCCAGCCTCACCCCGGCCGGCATGGACGGGATGATCAGCCCGCCCGCGCCCGCCTACGGCGACACCATCTCGGGCACCAACCTGGCCGGCGGCGTCGCCGCGGCGCTGCTCAAGCGGGAGCGCACCGGTGAGCCGTCGGTCGTGGACGTGTCCCTGCTCGGCAGCGGCGTGTGGGCGATGGGGCAGGCGATCGCGCTGTCGCTGCGGCTCAA
>JBBWZH010000350.1:0-3812 GCA_039648995.1 Mycobacteriales bacterium | reverse complement strand
GCTGGCCCAGATCGGCTTCACCCAGTCGTACACGTACTTCACCTGGCGCACCGCCCGCTGGGAGCTGGTCGAGTACGGCAACGAGCTGGTCGCCGCGGCCGACTACATGCGGCCCAACTTCTTCGTCAACACCCAGGACATCCTGCACGCCAGCCTGCAGTACGGCGGGCCGCCGATGTTCAAGATCCGGGCGGTGCTGGCCGCGCTGATGTCGCCGACCTGGGGCGTCTACTCCGGCTACGAGCTGTACGAGCGCACCCCGCTGCGCGAGGGCAGCGAGGAGTACCTCGACTCGGAGAAGTACCAGCTACGCCCGCGCGACTACGACGGTGCGCTGCGTGAGGGCCGGAGCCTCGCGCCGTACCTCGGCCGGCTCAACGCGATCCGCCGCGAGCACCCGGCTCTGCAACAACTTCGTAACCTCCGTTTCCACCACGTCGACAATGACGCGATCATGTCCTTCTCGAAGCGCGACGAGGTGGCCGGCGACACCGTGCTGGTCATCGTCACGCTCGATCCCTACACCGCCCAGGAGGGCACGACCTCGCTGGACATGCTTGCGCTCGGCCTCGACTGGCACGACCGGTTCGGGGTGGACGACGAGTTGACCGGGGCCAGCTATGACTGGGGTCAGTTCAACTACGTCCGGCTCGATCCACACGTCGAGCCGGCGCACGTGTTCCGGGTCCGACGGTACTGACGTCTGTGCGGGGGTGTTCCGGTCGCGCGGTGGGCGCGCGGTCGCCGGTGGCGCAGTGATGAGCGCGGTCGATGGAGTGCGGGGTGAGCGGCGATGAACGGTAAGAGCGAGCCGGTGCCCAATCCCACGGACCGGAGCCGGGCCGGTGGGCCAGGCTCCGGTTTCGTCCAGCGGGAACGCACCGCGGGTCAGCCCCCGGCCGGCGCCGGCACGCCGGCCCGACCACCCGGCGGCATCCAGCCCCCCGGCGCCGTGATCGCGACCGAGACCGGCGGCATCCCGGCGACCACCCGGCTGGACGCCCCGCCGACCGACCCGCCGATGGATCCCGACGGCGGCCCCTCGTCCGGGCTGACCGCAGGCGACGACCCGGAGTGGTACAAGCGCGCGGTCTTCTACGAGGTGCTGGTGCGCGGTTTCGCCGACTCCAACGGCGACGGCATGGGCGACCTGACCGGCCTCACCAACCGGCTCGACTACCTCCAGTGGCTCGGCGTCGACTGCCTGTGGCTGCCGCCGTTCTACCCGTCGCCGCTGCGCGACGGCGGCTACGACGTGTCCGACCACACCGGGGTGCTGCCCGAGTACGGCACGATCGAGGACTTCCGCCGGTTTCTGGACGCCGCGCACGCCAAGGGCATGCGCGTGATCATCGACTTCGTCATGAACCACACGTCCGACCAGCATCCGTGGTTCCAGGCCTCGCGCACCGACCCGGACGGCCCGTACGGCGACTTCTACGTCTGGTCCGACACGGACGAGCAGTACCCGGGCGTCCGCATCATCTTCGTCGACACCGAGACCTCGAACTGGACATTCGATCCGATCCGTAAGCAGTACTACTGGCACCGGTTCTTCGGGCACCAACCAGACCTGAATTTCGACAATCCACTCGTCCAGGTCGCCATCGTGGACGCGCTGCGATTCTGGCTGGACCTCGGCATCGACGGTTTCCGGCTGGACGCGGTGCCGTACCTGTTCGAGCGCGAGGGCACCAACTGCGAGAACCTGCCGGAGACGCACGACTTCCTCAAGCGGCTGCGCGCCGACATCGAGAAGGACTACCCGGACCGCGTGCTGCTCTGCGAGGCCAACCAGTGGCCGGCGGACGTCGTCGCCTACTTCGGCGATCCGGTCAAGGGCGACGAATGCCACATGGCGTTCCATTTTCCGGTCATGCCGCGCATCTTCATGGCCGTCCGGCGCGAGCAGCGGTACCCGATCTCCGAGGTCATGGCCCAGACGCCGTCCATCCCGCTGAACTGCCAGTGGGGCATCTTCCTGCGCAACCACGACGAGTTGACCCTGGAGATGGTCACCGACGAGGAACGCGACTACATGTGGGCCGAGTACGCCAGCGACCCCCGGATGAAGGCGAACATCGGCATCCGGCGCCGGCTGGCCCCGCTGCTGGAAAACGATCTGGACCAGATCGAACTGTTCACCGCCCTACTCCTGTCCCTCCCCGGATCACCGGTGCTCTACTACGGTGACGAGATCGGCATGGGTGACAACATCTGGCTGGGTGACCGGGACGGCGTCCGCACCCCGATGCAGTGGACGCCGGACCGCAACGCCGGCTTCTCCGCCGCTGACCCGGGCCGGCTCTACCTGCCGATCAACATGGACTCGATCTACGGCTACCAGGTGACCAACGTCGAGGCACAGACCCGCAACACGTCGTCACTGCTGCACTGGACCAGGCGGATGATCCAGGTGCGCAAGGCGAATCCGGCCTTCGGGTTGGGGACGTTCACCGATCTGGGGGGTAGTAACCCGAGCGTGCTGTCCTACGTGCGGGAGTTCGGAGACGACATCGTGCTGTGTGTGAACAACCTCTCCCGCTTCCCGCAGCCGGTCGAGCTCGACCTGCGACGCTGGGAAGGGGTCGAACCCATCGAGCTGCTCGGTGGCAGCCGGTTCCCGCGGATCGGCGAGCTGCCCTACCTGCTCACGCTGGCCGGTCACGGCTTCTACTGGTTCCGGCTGCCGCGGCTGGTCGCCTGATGCCGCCGACCCCGCCGCCCAGCCGCCCGCTCGGCCCACCAGGGCCGCCGGACCCCACCGGCCCACGCCGCACCCCCGGCCCGACCGGGCCCACCGGGGCGACCGGCCCGACCGAGGCGACCGGGCCCACCGGACCCACCGGGGCGAAGCCTGGGCCGCTCGCGGAGCCGACGGTCGCGCCGCCGGCGCTGCCCGGTCTGCTGTTGGCGTGGCTGCCGGCGCAGCGCTGGTTCGCCGGCAAGGGGCGGCGGTTCGAGGTGTCGGAGGTGCGCCGGCTGGGGCCGCTGACCGGGCCGCCGTACCCGAGCGGGGTCTGGCTGGTGCGGCTGCGGTACGCCGACGGCGGCGGCGAGAGCTACCAGGTGCCGCTCGTGTGCCGGCCCAAGCCGGTGGACACGCTGACCCACGTGCTGGTCGGCCAGATCCCGGAGGCCGGCACCGGCCGGCCGGTCTGGTGGTACGACGCGCTGCACGACAAGGAAGTCACCGACGCCTGGCTGCGCCACCTGGAGGGGGACGCGGCCGGGGGCGGCGGGCTGGCCTTCCACCTCGGCCCGGGCGGCCGCCGGCTGCCGGTGGACAAGCCCAGCCTGGTGCTGACCGTGGAGCAGAGCAACACCTCGCTGGTGTTCGGGGACGAGGCGATCCTCAAGGTGTTCCGCCGGATCGCGCCGGGGGTGAACCCGGACATCGAGGTGCACGAGGCGCTGGCCCGCTCCGGCGCCGACCGGCACGTGGCCCGGCTGCTCGGGCACGTCTCCGCGCAGTGGCGGGAGGCGCCCGGCGGCGCCCCGGTGACCGGCTCGCTGGCCATGCTGCAGGAGTTCTTCCGCACCGCCAGCGACGGCTGGGAGCTGGCCAAGACCAGCGTCCGCGACCTGTATGCCGAGGCCGACCTGCACCCGGACGAGGTCGGCGGTGACTTCGCCGGCGAGGCGCACCGGCTCGGCGTGGCCACCGCGGAGATCCACGCCGACCTGGCCCGGGCGCTGCCGACCGGCATCCTCGGCCGCTCCGACCTGGCCGAGATGGCCGCCGGCATGCGTGACCGGCTGGGCCGCGCGGCCAAGGTGGTACCCGAGCTCGCCGACTACGCGCCCGGCCT
>JBBWZH010000338.1:0-37766 GCA_039648995.1 Mycobacteriales bacterium | reverse complement strand
CTGAGGGAGGGACGTGACCAGACCGCTGGACCTCGACGGGTTGGCCGCCCGGGTTGACGCCCCGGATCGCCATGTCGCCGACGACGCCAGGGCCCGGCAGGCGACGCTGATCAAGCCGCCGGGCTCGCTCGGCCGGCTTGAGGAGCTGGCCGCGTGGGTGGCGAGCACGCAGGGCCGCTGCCCGCCGGTGGACTTCGCGCGTGCCCGCGTCGTCGTGTTCGCCGGCGACCACGGCATCGCGGCGGCCGGTGTGTCGGCGTACCCGGCCGAGGTGACCGCGCAGCTGCTCGCGGCGATCCGGGCCGGCGGCGCGGCGGTGAACGTGCTGGCCGACCTCGCCGGCGCGACCGTGCGGGTCGTCGACCTCGCGGTCGACGCCGATACGCCTGCGGACGAGTCGGCGCACAAGATCCGCCGCGGCAGCGGTCGGATCGACCGGGAGGTCGCGCTGACCAGGGCGCTGACGGAGCAGGCGGTGTTGGCCGGGATCGCGATCGCGGACGAGGAGGTCGACGGCGGCGCCGACCTGCTGATCGCCGGCGATCTCGGGATCGGCAACACGACGCCGGCCGCGGTCCTGGTGGCGGCGCTGGCCGACGAGGAGCCGGTACACGTGGTCGGCCGTGGCAGCGGCATCGACGACGCGGCCTGGATGCGGAAGATCACCGCGATCCGGGACGCACTGCGCCGCGCCCGGCCCGTGCTGGAGGATCCGCTCGCGCTGCTCTCCGCGTCCGCCGGCGCCGACCTGGCCGCACTCGCCGGGTTCCTCGTCGAGGCCGCGGTCCGGCGCACCCCCGTGCTGCTGGACGGCCTGGTGCCGACCGCCGCCGCGATGGTCGCCCGGGAGATCGCGCCGCAAGCCGCGTCCTGGTGGCTGGCCGGTCACCGGTCGCCGGATCCCGCGCATCGGATCGCCCTCGACCGCCTCGGCCTCACCCCGGTCCTCGACCTCGACCTGCACCTCGGTGAAGGCACCGGCGCCCTGATCGCCCTCCCCGTCCTGCGCGCCGCCGTCCGGACCCTCGCCGAGATGGCCACCTTCACGGAAGCGGGCGTCACCAATCCCCGCGCCTGACTCCCGCTCCGCCTCGCGGCCGGGCCGCCGCGAGGCGCACGTCCCCGACCCGCTCGGACCGCACACCGGCACCGCGGACGGTTCCTGCCAGCAGCCGGTGCCGACTGTTCTGCGGGCCACATCGGCGCCCGGCCGGCCGGCGTCGCCGGCAACCCCGTGGTGACGCCGACGCAGGGATCCCCGGCGATCAACCTGGCCGCCCCGCCGTCGTGGCCGAGCGTGCTGACCGGCCGTGGTGCTTAGCCCGGAGACTCCGGCGTCCTCATCGTGGCGGGTCGATCGGCTGTGCGAGGCAGAGGCTCACCTGCCCAACGTCACGTGACGCGGCACTAGCGCACGTGCGCCGGGACGAATGGCGGCTTCACCACGCGCATCCGGGACGGCCTGCCCCGCACGTCCACCTCGACCTCGGCGCCTGCCTCCAGACCGGCCGTCGTCGACAGCAGCGCGAGACCGATGCCGTGGCGGAGGGTCGGGGAGAAGGTTCCACTGGTCACCTCGCCGACCGGGTCGGCGCCGTCGCCTGAGGCCAGCACTGCCATGTGTGGACGCGGAATGCCGCGGTCGGTCGACTCAAGACCCCACAGCAGCCGGGCCGGGCCGGTCTCCTTCTCGGCGAGCAGCGCGTCCCGGCCCCAGAATTCCGGCTTGGCCCAGCCGACCGCCCAGCCCGACCGCGCCTGCACCGGCGTGATCTGCAGGCTGAGGTCTTGCCCGTGCAGCGGGTAGCCCATCTCGGTGCGCAGCGTGTCGCGGGCGCCGAGACCACAGGGCCGGGCGCCGAGGTCGGCCCCGGCGGCGAGCAGCGCGTCCCAGAGTGCGGCCGCGTCGTCCCAGGCCGGCAGCAGCTCGTAGCCGTGCTCGCCGGTGTAGCCGGTGCGGCAGACCACCAGCTCCCGACCGTCCCATGTGGACACGGTGAAGCTCATGTAGTCGTGCTCGGCCGGCAGGCCCAGCCGACCCAGCAGCTCCGCGGACCGCGGACCCTGCACGGCCAACACGCCGTACCGGTGGTGCAGGTCGGTGACGGTGACCGCCGCCGGCGCGGCGGCGGCCAGCCGGCGGACCACCTCCGCCGTGTTCGCGGCATTCGGCACCAGGAACACGCGGTCGTCGCCATACAGGTACGCGATCAGGTCGTCGACGACCCCGCCGCTCCGCTCGTCGCAGCACAGCGTGTACTGCGCCTTGCCCGGCCGGATCCGGTCGAGATCGTTCGACAGTGTCCGGTTCACGAAGGCGGCCGCCCCCGGCCCGCGCACCTCCGCCTTGCCGAGGTGGGAGACGTCGAACACGCCGACGGCCTCCCGCACCGCCGTGTGTTCCGTCAACACCCCGCCGCCGGACGCGCCGTACTCGATGGGCATCTCCCAGCCGCCGAAGTCCGCCAACTTCGCCCGGAGCGCGACATGCCGATCATGCAGCGGCGACCTGTGCAGCGACTCGTCGGTCATGCCCGCCATCCTGTCAGCCCCCGTCCGCGCGGTCCCGCCACGCCACGCCGCCCCACCACGCCGCCCCACCACCCGGCCACGACCAGGCGGACTACCCGGGTGCGGCGCGCCAGCCGCCCGCCGATAGCGTCCGTCCCTGTGGCCGCCGCGACCCCACCGCCGCCCGGTTCGGGCACGCGCTGGGTGGTGGCGCTGACCCGCCGGCTGGTGGGTCAGCGGCAGGCCCGGGCGGTGCAGCGCAATGTCCGTGCCGACCAACTGTCCGGGCACATCGTGGTCTACGGGCTGACCCGGGTCGGCCGCCGCACGGTCGAGGAACTGCTCCGCCTCGGCGAGACGGTCGTCGCGGCCGAACGGGGCGATCGGTACGACAGCGTGGTGGCCGAGGTCGGCATCCCGGTCGTCCGCTGCGATCTCCGGCACGAGAGCGGCATGCTGGAAGTCGCGCTGGCGACAGCGAAGGCCCTGGTGCTCTGCGCCGACGACGATCTCGGCAATCTCCAGGTCGCGCTGGCCGCGCCCCGGGTCAACCCCGGGATCCGGCTGGTGGTCCGGATGTTCCGGCTTGAACTCGGCCAGCGGATCGAGCAGGAGATACCCGGTCTGGTCACGGTCTCGAACTCGCGCCTGGTCGCCCCGGCGTTCGTCGGCGCCGCGCTGCGGGACGACTGGCGCCAGCGGGTCACCGTACGCGACCGCGAGGTGGTCCTGGACCTCGCCGCCGCCCGCGCGCCCGGCGCGCTGACGCTGCCCGGTGCCGACGCCGTCCCGATCACGCTGGAACCGGCGCCGCGGCACCGGACGCCGACCCGCTCACACGGCTGGTGGGCTGCCGTCCCGGGACGGATCGTCCGCGAGCTGGCGCTCGATCGCCGGGTGCAGGTCGTGATCGGCTTCGTCGCGCTCCTCGTCGCCGTGAGCACGGTGATCTTCCGGCTCAGCACGCCGCTCGGCTGGTTCCAGGCGCTCTACGCGGCCGTCAGCGAGATTGCCACGACCGGCCTCGACCCACGGATCGACGCCGCCTCGGGCCCGGTCCGGGCGTACGCGGTGCTGCTGCTGTTCGCCGCCGCCGGCCTGCTCGCCGCGGTCTACGCGCTGTTCACCGACACGCTGGTCTCGATACGGCTGTCGCAGGCGCTGGGCGGCGTCCCCCGTCGGCTCCGTGACCACGTGATCGTCTGCGGGCTCGGCGCGGTCGGCCTACGGATCGCGGAACGGCTGATCACCAGCGGCGTCCCCGTGGCCGCGGTCGAACTCCGCGACGACGCCGCGCTGCTGCTGTCGGCCCGCCGGCAGGGCATCGCCGCAGTGATCGGCGACGCCCGCTTCCCGACCACTCTCCGCGAGGTGCATGTCGAGCGCGCGCAGTCCGTAGTGCTGGCAACCCGCGACGATCTGACCAACCTCGAAGCCGCGCTCATGCTGCACCGCGAATTTCCGAATATCAGGGTGGTCCTGCGGATGTACTCCCCCGAGTTGGCCGAACGTGCGGCGCGGCTCGTGCCGGAGGCGGCGGTGCTGAGCACGGCCGCGCTCGCCGCGCCGTCGTTCGCGACCGCCGCCCTGGGCCCGGAGGTGGTCGGGACGCTGGAACACGAGAATCTGCTCTACGTCGTCGTCGAGGCGGACATCGACGCCGGCACCACCGCCGACGGCAGCATGGTCGGCAGGTTGGAGCTCGGCGGGCGCATCCGCGTCCTTGGCATGGCCAGCGGCGCGGACGTCGACTGGCGCCCGGCCGGCAACCATCCAACCCGAGCCGGGGACACGGTGGTCGCCGTGACCGCGCCCGGCGGTCTCGGCGATCTGCTCAGCCTGGTTCGCAGCGGCCCGCCGATCAGCGACGTGCCCACCGACACGGTGGATGTCTCAGACGACGGCTTCGCTGCCGAAAATTGACCGACCGCGCGGGCGCCGCCGACCGCGCGGCCCACTCAGCGTCGGCACGGACACCCCGACCGGAGTAATCGGATCACTCCTCTTGCTCGTCTGGCGATCCCCCATCGCCGCGAGGGCCTACGATCCTGCAGGTAGTGGCCGCGCAACCCGGCGGGTCTGCGGCGGCGAAATTCTGTGCGTACGGACGGAGCCCCGTGGCAAGCCTCACTCTCGCCGGACCTGATCTGACCACCCTGCGTGCCGACGCGATCGTCGTTGGTGTCATGAAGTCCCCCGCTGGCCCGCGGCTCGCGCCGGGCGCGGAAGAGATCGACCAGGCGCTGGGCGGCCGACTGCTGGAAGCGCTGACAGCGGTGGGCGCGACCGGAGCGGCCGACGAGGTCGTCAAGCTCGCCACGCTGGGCGCGGGCACGATCCCGGTGGTTGCCGCCGCCGGGCTCGGTGCCGTGCCGGCAGACGGCTCGGGCGTGACCGAGGAAGCGGCCCGCCGGGCCTCCGGGGCGGCAAGCCGCGCACTGGCTGGCCGTGCCCGAGTCGCCTCCACGCTCGCGCAGACGGTCGTCGGAGGCGCCACCGCCGCCGCGGTCCAGGCTGTCAGCGAGGGCGCCCTGCTCGGTGGCTACACCTTCGGCGCCTACAAGACCGAGAACGACCGCCCAGCCCCGCCCTCGTCCTACACCGTGCTCGTGCCGAACCCGAAGGACAAGGCGTCGCGCGCGGCGGCGAAGCGGGCGTCGGCGGTCGCCGAGGCGGTCGGGTTCTGCCGGGATCTGGTCAACACGGCCCCGAACGACCTCCCGCCCGCCGAGCTCGCCGACCGCGCCGCGGTCGCCGGCCGGAAGGCCGGCCTGGACGTCGAGATCCTCGACGAGAAGGCACTGCGGCGCGCCGGCTTCGGCGGCGTCCTCGGCGTCGGCGGCGGCTCCGTCCGGCCGCCGCGTCTGGTCCGCATGCAGTACCGCGGCCGCCCCGGGGGGACCCGGGTCGCGCTGGTCGGCAAGGGCATCACGTTCGACTCCGGCGGCATCTCCATCAAGCCCGCCGCCGGCATGGATGCCATGAAGAGCGACATGGCCGGCGCCGCCGCGGTCATCGCAACCATGATCCTGGCCGCCGCGCTGAGGCTGCCGCTCGAGCTCACCGCGACCGTGCCGATGGCGGAGAACCTGCCCAGCGGCTCGGCCTACCGGCCGGCCGATGTGCTGTCCATGTACGGCGGCCGGCGGGTCGAGGTCCTCAACACCGACGCCGAGGGCCGGCTGATCCTGGCCGACGCGATCGTCCGTGCCTGCGAGGATTCGCCGGCCTACCTGCTGGAGACCTCCACCCTGACCGGCGCGCAGCGGATCGCCCTCGGCGAGCGGACCTCCGGCGTCATGGGTTCCGACGACCTGCGCGACCGGGTGATCGCCGCCGCCGGCCGGTCCGGCGAACACATGTGGCCGATGCCGATGCCCGACGAACTGCGCAAGGGGCTCGATTCGCCGGTCGCTGACATCGCGAATGTCATGGGTGACCGCGGGGCAGGCATGCTGGTCGGCGCCGTCTTCCTGCGGGAGTTCGTCACCGAGGGCGTCCCGTGGGTGCATATCGACGTCGCCAGCCCCGCCTACAACGCCGGCGCCGCGTGGGGATACAGCCCGAAGGGCGGCACCGGAGTCCCCATCCGGACCCTGCTGGCCGTACTCGAGGACATCGCCGAGAACGGCTGACAGGTCCGCTGTGCGATCGCGGCCGGCTCGCGCCGGCCGCGATGCCACGTCAGGCGGTGGCGTCGCCGGCGCGTGGGACGCCGGTGTCGCCGGACGCTTTCCGCCGGGCGGTCCATTCCCGCATCCGCTTCGGGTAGCCGACCGCCGCGACGTCGTAGACCGGGATGGCCAGCCGCCGGCCGAGGTCCCGGGCGGCAGCCGGACCGTCAATGCGGCGCCGGGTCCACTCGCCGTCGGTCGCGACCAGCACGATCGTGGTCTCGGTAACGGTCGTCCTGGGCTCGACGTACGCTTCGACGCCCTTTCGGCTCTGCGCGAACTGCTCAAGATGCGCGATATCGGCGGAGTTGGCACCGCGGACAACTCCCCGTTGCTCCCGGCGCCGACGAAACAGCCCCACCTCGTACCTCTCTCGCCTTCAAGACCGCACACTGCCGCGGCGCTCGTGTCGCTAGGTTCCCACGTGCGGTGGTATCGGTGCACCTTCGCCGTTCGTGACCAGGTCATCAGTCCCCTCGTCGCGACTCCCGGCGTGCTGGTGCCAAGATGGGAGTCGACCCAGATCGGGACCGGTACGGGGCCGATCGCCAGGAACCAGTCAGGAGACTTTCTGTGGCTGACACCGACGTCGACCTGGTCATCCTCGGCGGCGGGAGCGGTGGCTACGCATGTGCCTTCCGAGCTGCCGAGCTCGGCATGCGCGTCGTGCTGATCGACAAGGACAAGGTCGGCGGGACCTGCTTGCACCGCGGGTGCATCCCGACCAAGGCGTTGCTGCACGCTGCCGAGCTCGCCGACAACATCAGGGAAAGCGCCCAGTTCGGCGTGCGGTCCGCCTTTGAGGGCATCGACATGGCGGCCGTCAACAGCTACAAGGACGGCGTGGTCGGCCGGCTCTACAAGGGCCTGCAAGGACTGGTCAAGGCCCGCGGCGTTGAGTTCATCCAGGGCGAGGGGCGGCTGGTCTCCCCGACCGCCGTGCAGGTTGACGACACCGTATTCAATGGCCGGCACGTCGTCCTCGCCACCGGCTCCGGGCCGAAGACCCTGCCCGGCCTCGACATCGACGGCGACCGGGTGGTCTTCAGCGACCACGCGCTGCGGCTCGACCGGGTCCCCGCGTCGGTGGTGATCCTCGGCGGCGGGGTGATCGGCGTCGAGTTCGCCAGCGTCTGGAAGTCGTTCGGCGCGGACGTGACGATCGTTGAGGCGCTGCCCCACCTCCTCCCGCTCGAGGACGAGTCGAGCTCGAAGCTGCTCGAGCGGGCCTTCCGGCGGCGCGGTATCGGGTTCAAGCTCGGCGCCCGGTTCTCCGGCCTGGAGCACCGGGACGGCGGGGTCCGCGTGTCGCTGGAGAACGGCGAGCAGGTCGACGCCGAGATGCTGCTGGTCGCGGTCGGTCGCGGCCCGATCTCGCCCGGCCTCGGGTACGAGGAGGCCGGCGTCGCCACCGACCGCGGCTTCGTCAAGGTCGACGCGTACTGCCAGACCAACGTCCCCACCATCTCCGCGGTCGGTGACCTGATCCCGACACCCCAGCTGGCGCACGTCGGCTTCGGCGAGGGCATCCTCGTCGCGGAGCGGCTGGCCGGGCTCTCGGTCGTGCCGATCGACTATCTCGGCGTGCCACGAGTCACCTACTCCGAGCCGGAGGTCGCGTCGGTCGGCATGACCGAGGCGCAGGCGGTGGAGAAGTATGGCGCGGACGGCATCCGCACACTCACCTACGATCTCGCCGGCAACGGAAAGAGCCAGATCCTCAAAACCGCCGGCGCGGTGAAGCTCGTCTCGGAGCAGGACGGCCCGGTGCTCGGCGTGCACGCCGTGGGCAGCCGGGTCGGCGAACTGGTCGCCGAGGCGCAGCTGATCTACAACTGGGAGGCGCTGCCGAGCGAGGTCGCCCAGTTGATCCACGCCCACCCGACGCAGTCGGAGGCCATCGGCGAAGCGCACCTGGCCCTCGCCGGCAAGCCGCTGCACATGCACAGCTGAGCGCCGTCCCGGGCCCTCATCTCCTGACACAGAAGGAGTCATTGACCAATGCCGGTCTCCGTCACGATGCCGCGCCTCGGAGAGAGCGTGACCGAGGGCACTGTCACTCGCTGGCTGAAGAAGGAGGGCGAGCGGGTCGAGGCCGACGAGCCGCTGCTTGAGGTCTCCACCGACAAGGTGGACACCGAGATCCCCGCGCCCGCATCCGGAGTCCTGTCGTCCATCAAGGTGGGCGAGGACGAGACCGTTGAGGTCGGCGTCGAACTTGCCGTCATTGACGACGCGGCCGGGGCGACCGGCGGCTCGGCGCCAGCGGAGCAGCAGCAGGAGAGCCCGGAACCGGAGCAGCAGCCGCAGGCGGCGCAACAGCAATGGAGCGAACCGGCGAGTGCACGACAGGCGACCACGCCGGCACAGGAGCAGCAGCCGGCCGAGCAGCCGCAGCCCGAGCCCGAGCCGGAGCAACAGAGCGCGCCCAGCCCGCAGTCGGCGCCGGCGGCGGCACAGGCCGCGCCAGCGCAGGCCGCGCCCCCCCAGCCGGCCGCGGCGCAGGCAACGGCCCCGCAGGGCGACGATGACGTATTCGGCGGCGCGTACGTGACGCCGCTGGTTCGCAAGCTGGCCGCCGAGCACGACGTCAACCTCTCCGGGCTGGCCGGCACCGGCGTGGGCGGCCGGATCCGCAAGCAGGACGTGTTGGAAGCGGCCCGGGCCAAGCAGGCTGAGGCGGCGCGCCAGGCTGAGCCGGAGCCCGCACCCGCCCAGCCGCCGGCCGCTGCGCCGGCTACAGCGCCGAGCCGGCCCGCCGCCCGGGTCGCGGCCTCGCCGCTGCGCGGCACCACCGAGAAGATGTCCCGCCTGCGGACCGTCATAGCGCACCGGATGGTGGAGTCTCTGCAGGTCAGTGCCCAGCTGACGACGGTCGTCGAGGTTGACGTGACCCGGGTGGCCCGGCTGCGCGGCCAGGCGAAGACCGACTTCGAAGCGCGCGAGGGCGTACGGCTGTCGTTCCTGCCGTTCTTCGCCATTGCCGCCGTAGAGGCGTTGAAGCAGCACCCGAACGTGAACGCGTCGATCGACGTCGATGCGGGCACCATCACCTACCACGAGGCCGAGCACCTGGGCATCGCCGTGGACACCGAGCGCGGGCTGCTGGTCCCGGTGATCCACGACGCGGGCGACCTGAACCTGGGCGGGATGGCGCGCAAGATCGCCGACCTGGCCGAGCGCACCCGGGCGAACCGGGTGAGCCCCGACGAGCTCGCCGGCGGCACCTTCACGCTGACCAACACGGGCAGCAGGGGCGCGCTGTTCGACACTCCGATCATCAACCAGCCGCAGGTCGCCATCCTCGGCACGGGCAGCGTGGTGAAGCGACCCGTAGTGGTCGACGACCCCAATCTGGGCGAGGTCATCGCGGTCCGCTCGATGGTCTACCTCGCGCTGACCTACGACCACCGGATCGTCGACGGCGCGGACGCCGCCCGCTTCCTCGGCACCGTGAAGGACCGGTTGGAAGGCGGCGCCTTCGAGGCCGACCTCGGCCTCACCTGATCCGGCACCAGTGACCGGCACCGGCCCGCCGACCGCACCAGGTCGCGGGCCGGCGCCGCCTACGCGAAGATCAGCGCTGTGAAGATAGCGATCACGGGAGCCAGCGGGCTGATCGGCAGCGCCCTCGGCCCCGCGTTGGAAGGTGCAGGGCACACGGTCGTTGCGCTGGTCCGGCGGGCACCGAGGGCCGGCGAGGTCGGTTGGGACCCGGCTCGCCGGCAGCTGAACCCGGCCGACCTCGCCGGCCTGGACGCTGTGATCCATCTCGCCGGAGCCGGCATCGGCGACCGGCGTTGGTCGGAAACATACAAGCGCACCTTGCTCGACAGCCGGGTCGACGGAACCACCACCCTCAGCGAGGCGATCGCAGCAGCGGAGCCGCGGCCGCCGGTGCTCCTGTCGGCGTCGGCCGTCGGCTGGTACGGCGACACCGGTGACCGCGCGGTCGACGAAACTGCCCCAGGCGGCTCGGACTTCCTCGGCGAACTGTGCCGCCGCTGGGAAGAGGCCACCCACCCGGCGGCGGCCGCCGGCGTCCGGGTCGTGCACCTGCGCAGTGGCCTGATCTGCGCGACCAAGGGCGGGCTGCTCGGCCGGCTCCTGCCGCTGTTCCGGCTCGGCCTCGGCGGGAAGCTGGGCTCCGGCGCACAGTACTGGTCGTGGATCTCGCTCGCCGACGAGATCGGCGCGATCCGCTACCTCCTGGACAGCGACGTCTCCGGCCCCGTGAACCTGACCGGCCCGGAGCCGGTCACGAACGCCGAGTTCACCAAGGCGCTCGGGCGCGTGTTGGGACGGCCAACGGTTGCCGCGGTGCCGCGTATCGCGCTGCGTATCGCCGTCGGCGAGTTCGCCGATCGCGGCATCCTGGCCGGGCAGCGCGTACTCCCGAAGGTGCTGGAAAGCCGCGGATACCCGTTCCAGCACCAGACCGTGGATGCCGTGCTGCGCTGGGCGACCGGGCGCGGCTGACCGCACCGCGCGCCAGATCCACCGCGCCGCTGTCATGCCAGCCGCCAGCCCGCCGGAGTCAGCCTGAGCTCGACCACGAGCGTGCTCTCCGGGCCCGCCGGAATCGCGCGCGTGGCGCGACCGGAGTGGAGCCGGAGGGACGCCGGCAGGGACTGCGTGACCCGCAGCCGTGCCCGGCCGCGGCCCTGCCGCACGATCGCGACCACGCGGAGTCGATGCCGGACGCCGCGAACCGTGTCGCCGACGGCGGTGATCCGGCCCAGCTGCGCGGCGTCGGCGGCCAGGTGCGCGCCGGGCAGGTAGACCTGCCGGAGCAGCTCGGGTTCACCGTGCTCGTAGGCGAGCGACCGGACCGCGTCGAGACGATCGAGCACTGCCAGCCATCCGCGCTCGGATGCGGGTTGGGCCGTCGAGGCGGGCGCCTCCGCCGTCTCGGCGACCGCTGGCGCGATGCCGCCGGGCGGGGTGCCACCCGGCCCGGGGACACCGGGCGCGGCGCCGGCCGACAGCCCGGCGGGGCTGCCGGACGCCCACACCGCTCCGACGCAGGCCGCCACGAGGACGCTGGCGCCAGCCAGCAACCGACCCGACGGCCGTCGCCGGCCAGGCGGCTCCTGCCAACGGTGCCTCGGGCCGGCTGGCGTCGCGTGAGCAGCGGCCGGCCCGACGCGGGCGGCACCGGCCCGACCCCGGGACCGGCCGGCAAGCCGCAGTGGCTCCGGCTCACAGCCGGACCGTGCGTCGAGGGCCAGTTCGGCGGCGCTGCCCCGCTCGACCGGATCGCGTGCCAGCGCCCGGCGCAGCGCCCGAATCAGCGGCGCCGGAGCGTCCACAGTGGCCAGATCATCTGGATCAGCGAACGGAGGCCGGCCGGTCAGCGCCTGCACTGCCACGCTGGCGAGCATCAGCACATCGGTCGCCGGCCCGGCCGGGCGGGGTGGTCGACCGTCCGGCTCGGATCGTCCACTTGCGACACCAGGCAGCGCGGGCTCGGCCAGCAGTGGCCGTCCGTCCACAGTGAACAGGACGTTGGCCGGGTGGACCGACCGGTGGACCAACCCCTTGCCGTGCAGGCAGGCGAGCGCGAGAGCCAACGGCGCGAGCAGCGTGACCACCTCGCCGGGCCGCAACCGGCCCCGGCAGCGCAGCTGCATGGCCAGGTTGCCGCCGGCGGCGTAGTCGAGCACGAGCACGGTTGCCTCAGCGTTGGACACGACCTCGCGTATCGGCAGCAGATGCGGCTGACCGACGCCGGTCAGTGATATCGCCTGCCGCCGCAAGGCGGCCAACGCCGCCGCGTCGGGCGAGAAACGCAGGCGTTTCAGCGCGATCGGCGCGCGGTCACGCAGCGACCGGCCGCGCCACACCTCGCCCGTGGCGCCGAAGCCGATCAACTCGTCGGCCAGGTAGCCCGGCGTGCTCCACGCCATCTGCTCGTGCATGCCGCAGAGGGTAGGCACATTCGCGACAAGATCGTGCCCGTCATCCACAGGCGAAACCGTTGTCCACAGATTGCGGCGCAGGGGCGAATCGGGGCTTGACGGCGGCTACTGTCGCCCGCATGTGTCTGCATCGCGAGCCGGTAAAGCCTTACGGAGAGGGCCGTTCATGAACATCCTCGCGACGTCCGGAGGGTTCTGGGCTGACGAGCGGCGGCCGAGACGGCCCGGGCCGCTGATCGACTACGCCTTCCAGTTAGCCGGCTCGCCGGCCCGGCCGCGGTACTGCTATCTCGGCACCGCCTCAGGCGACAGCGACGCCGGGGTCTCGGCGACCTACCAGGCGTTCAACGATCGTGATGTCATCGTGTCGCACGTCGCTCTGTTTCCTATGCCCAGCGTTGCCGACCTCCGCGGTCATCTGCTGTCGCAAGACGTCATCTGGGTCGGCGGCGGCAGCGTCGCCGGGCTGCTGGCGATGTGGCGGCTGCACGGGGTCGACGAGATCATGCGCGAGGCATGGACGGCCGGTGTCGTCCTCGCCGGGATCTCGGCTGGTTCGCTGTGCTGGCACGTCGGCGGCACGACCGACTCGTTCGGGCCCGACCTGCAGCCGGTGACCAACGGTCTCGCGCTGCTGCCCTTTTCGAACGGCGTGCACTACGACAGCGAGGCGCAGCGAAGACCGCTGTACCACCGGCTCATCGGAGACGGCACGCTGCCGGCCGGATATGCCACCGATGACGGCGTTGGTCTGCACTACCGCGGCGTCGAACTGGTCGATGTTGTCAGTGACACTCCTGGAAAGGCGGCCTACCATGTCGCGCCCGATGGCTCCGGCGGCGCCGTTGAGACCCGGATCGAGCCACGCTTGCTCGGCTGCTAGGCGCCGGCGCGGGGCGGGCTGGCTCGGGCGTCTGCTGCGTGGATGGCGCCGCCCGGCCCGCCACCCGTCGGTCGACCCGCGCCGGGCGACGACGCGGCGACCGCGGGGTAGCGTTGGCCGCGTGACCGAGATCGTCGTCGTCCGAGCCGGCAGCGTGCCGTACGAACAGGCCTGGGAGCAGCAGCGCCGGCTGCACGAGGCACGGGTGGCCGGGTCCGCTCCGGACACGCTGCTGCTGCTGGAGCACCCGTCCGTCTACACCGCCGGCCGTCGGACCGAGACGTCGGACCGGCCCGTCGACGGCACCTCGGTGCTGGATGTCGACCGCGGCGGCAGGATCACCTGGCACGGCCCCGGGCAGCTCGTCGGGTACCCGATCCTGCTGCTCCCCGAGCCGATCGACGTGGTCGCCTACATCCGGCGGCTGGAGGGCGCGCTCATCGCCGCCTGCGCGGACCTGGGCCTGGCCACGGATCGGGTGGCCGGTCGCAGCGGCGTCTGGGTCTCCGCCGACGATCGCGGGCCGGCGCGGAAGGTGGCGGCGATCGGCGTCCGGGTCAGCCGGGGAGCGACGATGCACGGCTTCGCGTTGAACTGTGATCCCGACCTCACCGCGTTCGACCGGATCGTCCCATGTGGAATCGCCGACGCCGGCGTGACCTCGCTGACCAGGGAGCTGGGCCGTCAGGTCACCGTCGGCGACGCGATCGACGCGGTCGAGCGGCGGATACGCGAGGCGCTGACCGGCACCCGCACGGCCGCACCAGCCCTGACCGCCGCACCCTGATCGACCGCGGGCCGCCAGCCCGCTGCCTGCCCAGCCCGCTGCCTGCCCAGCCGGCGCCCGCCAGGCCGGGCGCCTGCCCGCCAAGCGGCCGGCCCAGTCGGCTGCCCGGCCGGCGCGGCCAGCCCGGCGCCGGCCCGACGCACGCCCGCCCGGCTCCGGCCCCGCGGCGAGCTGCCCGGCGTCGCCCTGCGGCGGCCGCTCGGTTCCGGACCGGTGGCGGCTGCCGGCCAGCCGTGCCATGGCCGCGGGCCGGACGGGGCGGATCAGGCGAAGTGCGGCGCGACCTCGGCGGCGACCAGTTCGACGTGGTCGATGTCGTCCAGGTCGAGCGTCTGCAGGTACACCCGCTCGACGCCGACCTCGGCGTACCGGGCCAGCGTCGCCACGCACTCGGCCGGCGTGCCGGCGATCCCGGTCGACCGCAACGCGTCCGGCTCGCGGCCGATGGCGGCGGCGCGGCGCGCCACCTCGGCGTCGTCGCGGCCACAGCAGAGCACGAGCGCGGCCGACCAGCGCATCGTCTTGACGTCCCGGCCGGCCTCGGCGCACGCGACGCGGACCCGGTCGAAGTACGTCTCCACCTGATCGACCGAGGCGAACGGCGCGTTGAACTCGTCCGCGTAGCGCGCGGTCAGCGCCGGTGTCCGGCGCGCCCCGCCGCCTCCGATGATCACCGGCGGGTGCGGTCGCTGCACCGGCTTCGGCAGCGCCGGCGAGTCGGTCACCTGGTAGTACTTGCCGCCATAGCTGAACCGCTCACCGTCCGGCGCCTCCCACAGCCCGATGATCACCGCGAGCTGCTCCTCCAGCCGGTCGAACCGCTCCGCCACCGGCGGGAACGGCATCGCGTACGCGGCGTGCTCGGCCTCGTACCAGCCGCTGCCGATGCCCAACTCGATCCGGCCGCCGCTCATCGCGTCCACCTGGGCGACCGCGATCGCGAGCGGCCCGGGCAGCCGGAACGTGGCCGCCGTCATCAGCGTGCCCAGCCGCACCCGGGACGTCTCCCGGGCCAGCCCGGCCAGCGTGATCCACGCGTCCGTCGGCCCCGGCAGCCCGCTCCCCGAGCCCATGCTCAGGTAGTGGTCGCTGCGGAAGAACCCGTCGAATCCGGCGTCCTCGGCGGCGCGGGCCAGCCGGAGGAGCTGCTCGTACGAGGCACCCTGCTGCGGCTCGGTGAAGATGCGAAAGTCCACGGTGAGGGACTCTAGTGTCCGGCCCAACCCGGTTCGCGGCGGCCGGCCGAGCCGGTGGCGGACCCGCCGCGACCAGCCCGGCGACCGGCCGACGCGTACGCTCGGAGCGTGACCGCGGTTGAATCTGAGGGACGCCGGCTGCTCCGGCTGGAGGTACGCAACGCGCAGACCCCGATCGAGCGCAAGCCGTCGTGGATCAAGACCAGGGCGCGGATGGGCCCGGAGTACACCGAGCTCAAGTCGCTGGTCCGGCGCGAGGGTCTGCACACGGTCTGCGAGGAGGCCGGCTGCCCCAACATCTACGAGTGCTGGGAAGACCGCGAGGCCACGTTCCTGATCGGCGGCGAGCAGTGCACCCGGCGCTGCGATTTCTGCCAGATCGACACCGGCAAGCCGGCCGAGCTGGACCGGGACGAGCCGCGCCGCGTCGCCGAGTCGGTGCAGGCGATGGGCCTGCGGTACGCGACGGTGACCGGGGTGGCCCGCGACGACCTGGCCGACGGCGGCGCCTGGCTGTACGCGGAGACGGTGCGGCAGATCCACCAGCTCAACCCGGGCACCGGCGTCGAGCTGCTGATCCCGGACTTCAACGCGGTCCCGGAACTGCTCGCCGAGGTGTTCGCCGCGGCGCCGGAGGTGTTGGCGCACAACCTGGAGACGGTGCCGCGGATCTTCAAGCGGATCCGACCGGCGTTCCGGTACGAACGCTCGCTGGACGTGCTGCGCCGGGCCCGCGCGGCCGGCCTGGTGACCAAGTCGAACCTGATCCTCGGGCTCGGCGAGGAGCGCGCCGAGATCAGCGCGGCGCTGCGCGACCTGCACGACGCCGGCTGCGAACTGATCACGATCACCCAGTACCTGCGGCCGTCGCCGCGGCACCACCCGGTCGCCCGCTGGGTGCACCCGGACGAGTTCGTCGAGCTATCCGCCGAGGCGGCGGCCATCGGCTTCGCGGGCGTGCTCAGCGGCCCGCTGGTCCGGTCGTCCTACCGCGCCGGCCGCCTGTACCAGCAGGCCCTCGACACCCGCCGGCTGACGTCCGTCCACAGCTGACCGTCCGCCCGCGCCTCAGGAGATCCGCGGGCCGGAACGGCCAGAGCGGCCGGCCGCGCGCGGAACTGCGGCACAGGCGGGCCACCGGCGGCGAGGTCGCCGTATCCTCGTCCTCATGGCGAAGGATTCCAAGGCGACGAAGCCTGCCCGCGGTGCGGCGAAGGCCGAGAAGAAGAAGGCCCCGCGTGGCGAGCGGTGGCGGCAGATCCTCGCCGCGTTCCGCATCACCCGGCAACGCGACCCGAGGTTGCCGCTGTGGATGCTGCTTGCCTTCGTCGCGAGCCTCGGCGTCGTGCTGCTCGTGCTCACCCTGCTCGGCGGCCCGATCTACCTGAACATCCCGGTCTCGGTGCTGGCCGGCGTGCTCGGGCTGATGATCATCTTCGGGCGCCGGGCGCAGAAGGCCGCGTTCCGCGAGGTCGAGGGGCAGCCCGGCGCGGCCGGCTGGGCGATCCAGAACATGCGCGGTGACTGGCGGGTGACCCAGGGCGTCGCGCTCACCTCACAGCTCGACGCGGTGCACCGGGTGCTCGGCCGGCCCGGCGTGATCCTGGTCGGCGAGGGCTCGGCGGCGCGGGTGCGCGGGTTGCTCGCGCAGGAGAAGAAGCGCGTCTCGCGCGTCGCCGGCGACACCCCCATCTACGACATCATGCTCGGCGACGACGAGGGCCAGATCTCGCTGCGCAAACTGTCGAACCACCTGATGAAGCTGCCCAAGAACCTGTCGGCCGCGCAGGTCAACACGATGGACAAGCGCCTGCAGGCCCTCGGCGGCAGCAAGGCCCCGCCGCTGCCCAAGGGCCCACTCCCCCGCGGCGCCCGGATGGCCGGTCTCGAACGGACGATGCGCCGCCGCTGACCGGCCCCCGTCAGGCGCGGACGACGGCGGTCTGGCTGAGCCGGTCGTGGACGCACCGGGCGTCCTGGTCCCAGATCAACGCGGGCACCAGCAACGCCAGCAGGAGTGTGCGGATCACCGCGCGCACCAGGCCGACCCGCACCGGCCGGTCCACCCGGACCACCCGCAGACCGACCAGGCGCATCCCCGGGGTCTGACCGAACGCCGCGGTGAAAGCCACGTACTCGACGACGAAGACCAGCAGGCTCCAGTTGCGTGGCAGGTGCGGTGCGGTGAACAGGCCGGCCACGAGCCCCGACAAGATCACGTCGACCGCGAGCGCGGCGAGCCGCTGCCCGGACGGGGCGAGCGAACCGGGGCCGCTCGGCGGCAGGCCCAGCCGCTGACCGCGCCACTCCTGCGCCGCCCCGCCCGGCTCGGCCGGGTGCGTGTCGGTCATCTCGCCGCCGTCGGTCTGCTCGCTCACGTCACGACCATAGATGCCGACCTGTGCCGGCGACCCAGCCCCCACCGGCCGGACTCATACCGCACTCGGCCGGGGCCCGCCAATCGGGCAGGCCTAGAGTGTCCCCAGTTCGCGGCGACCGGCGGGCGGGCAGCGCGAGCCGGTGACAGGCAGAGACAGGCGGAACCGGGGTGGCCCGTAACTTGCCCGAAACAATTGAGACATGGCGGGGCAACGGTTCGACCATACGGTGCGAGACAAACGTCTAATCCGGAGGACGCATGTTCAACAGCCCAGACGAGGTCCTGGAGTACATCCAGGCAAATGATGTGAGGTTCGTCGACGTCCGGTTCTGCGACCTCCCTGGCGTCATGCAGCACTTCACCACCCCCGCGACATCCTTCACCGAGTCGGTGTTCACCGACGGCTTGGCCTTCGACGGCTCGTCCATCCGTGGCTTCCAGGCGATCCACGAGTCGGACATGCTGCTTCTGCCGGACGCGTCCAGCGCGGTGGTGGACCCGTTCCGCAAGGAGAAGACCCTCAACATCAACTTCTTCATCCACGACCCGCTCACGCACGAGGCCTACAGCCGCGACCCGCGGAACCTGGCCCGCAAGGCCGAGGAGTACCTGCGCAGCAGCAACGTCGCCGACACCGCCTACTTCGGTGCCGAGGCTGAGTTCTACATCTTCGACTCGGTGCGCTACGACACGACGCAGAACTCCGGCTACTACTACGTCGACTCGCAGACCGGCGCCTGGAACAGCGGCCGCGAAGAGGAGGGCGGCAACAAGGGATACAAGGTCCGCTACAAGGGCGGCTACTTCCCGGTCGCGCCGTACGACCAGTACGGCGACATCCGCGACGCGATGGTCGTGAACCTGCAGGGCGTCGGGCTGGAGATCGAGCGGGCGCACCACGAGGTCGGCACCGCGGGCCAGGCCGAGATCAACTACAAGTTCGACTCGCTGCTGCACGCGGCCGACTCGCTGATGCTGTTCAAGTACGTGGTCAAGAACACCGGCTGGGCGCTCGGCAAGACCGTCACGTTCATGCCGAAGCCGCTGTTCGGCGACAACGGCTCCGGCATGCACTGCCACCAGTCGCTGTGGAAGGACGGCAGCCCGCTGTTCTACGACGAGGTCGGGTACGGCGGCCTGTCCGACACGGCGCGCTACTACATCGGCGGCCTGCTCACCCACGCGCCGTCACTACTGGCCTTCACCAACCCGACCACCAACTCGTACCACCGCCTGGTGCCCGGCTACGAGGCCCCGGTCAACCTGGTCTACAGCCAGCGCAACCGCTCGGCGGCCTGCCGGATCCCGATCACCGGAACCAACCCGAAGGCCAAGCGCGTCGAGTTCCGCGTGCCGGACCCGTCCTGCAACCCGTACCTCGCGTTCTCGGCGATGCTGATGGCCGGCCTGGACGGCATCCGCAACAAGATCGAGCCGCCGACGCCGATCGACAAGGACCTGTACGAGCTCCCGCCGGACGAGGCGATGTCCGTCCCGCAGGTGCCCGCCTCACTGGAGGCCGTGCTGGACAACCTCGAAGCCGATCACGACTACCTGCTCGAAGGCGGCGTCTTCACCCCGGACCTGATCGAGACCTGGCTGAGCTACAAGCGCGTCAACGAGGTCGACGCGATCCGGCTCCGCCCGCACCCGCACGAGTTCGCCCTCTATTACGACATCTAGGCGGTCCGCCGCCTGACCCGCGGGTATCTACGACAGGCGGCGGCACGGGACGTCATGGCGACGTCGGCCGCGCCCTCCGGTTCGCCGGGGAGCACGGCCGGCGCCGTTCCAGCCTGACCCGCGGCGGTCGCGGCCACTGCGTGCCGTCGTGGGTCGCTAGTGAGGCGTGTCGTCCACGATCGGGGCGTGGAAGCGGGTGAGCACGGCGGTGGTGCGGCTGCGGGAGAACGGCGGGGCAAGCGACACCACGTCCGACGGGGCGTTCACGAAGGTGGGGATGTAGCCGACCCGGCTGACCCGCCAACGGCCGCCGGTGCCCGGTGTGACGGTGATCCGGATGATCACGCCGTCCCGGTGCGGCGGGGTGAGGTCCGGTGCCGTGACGTCCTGCTGGGCGAGGAAGTTGCCCACGCCGAAGACGATCCAGCGGCCGTCCGGGCGGCGCAGGATCGGCTGCACGACGTGCGCGTGGTGGCCGACCACGAGGTCGACGTCCGGTGACGCCATGACCGCGGCCGCGACCTGCTGCTGGTAGGCCGACGGCGTCTGCTGCTTCTCGATCCCGAAGTGGAGGCTGACCAGCACGAACTGGGCGCCGGCGGCGCGGATCCGGTGCGCGTCGGCGCGGATCCTGGCCGGGTCGATCAGGTGCACGGTCCACGGGTTCGGCGGCTGGATGCCGTTCAGCCCGTAGGCGTAGGCGAGGTGGCCGATCCGCAGGCCGTGCACGGTGTAGATGGTCAGCGAGCTGAACTCGGCCGGCGTCCGGGCGCTGCCGACGTGCCGGATGCCGACCCTGTCGAAGGTGTCCAGAGTTCCCTTCACACCGGCGGCGCCGTGATCGACCGTGTGGTTGGACGCGGTGGTGCAGGCGTCGTAGCCGGCCGCCTTCTCGGCTTGCGCCAGCTCGTACGGCGCGCTGAACGCCGGGTACCCGGACAGCTGCTTGTCGTCCGGCGATATCGGCGTCTCCTGATGGCAGATGGACCAGTCGGCCGAGCGCAGCAGCGGCGCGACGCGCTGCAGCATCGGGCTGAAGTTGTAGCCGTGGCCGCCGGCGTTGCGCGCCGCCTGGGCCCGCATCTCGTCGCTGACCAGCATGTCCCCGGTGAACAGCAGGGTCACCGCCGGACCGCCGGGCGCTCCGGCGCCGGGCGACGCGGTACCGGACGACCCGGTATCGGGCGCGGTGGACCCCGCGGGCGGGAGCGACGATCCCAGTCGGCTGGTCAGCGGCGCAGGCGGCGTCCCCGCGCCGCTGCCTCCCGACCCGGTGCTGGTGACACACCCGGCCAGCCCGAAAACAGCCGCCACCACAGCGACCGATGCCCGGGACACCGGTGCCCGGGACACTGGTAGACCGCGCCGCGCAGGGCGGGGCGGCGGCGACTGGTGGCTGGGGTGGTGTGGGGTGGGCACGGGCGGCACCTCGGGGGACGGGCGCGGGCGGGTGGCCGTCAGCTGTAGAAAACGCGCTCGACCACCCGCCGGGCGCGGCGGGTGGCCCGACGGTAGTCGTCCAGGAATTGGCCCGGATCGCGGCCCGGCGGATACCCCATCGCACGGGCGATGCCGACCAGCTCGCGGCCGTGCCGGGGCAGCTGATCGGAGGCGCGGCCGCGGACGAGCATGACCGCGCTGCGGGCCTGGGCCGCCACCCGCCAGGCCGCCTCCAGCGCGGCCGCGTCGTCGGCGGACAGCAGCTCGGCATCCCGGGTCGCCACCAGCGCGTCCAGCGTGCGCGTCGTGCGCAGGCCGGGGACGGTCGCGCCGTATTGCAGCTGCAGCAGCTGCACGGTCCATTCGACATCGGCGAGACCGCCCGGGCCGAGCTTGGTGTGGGTGGCCGGATCGGCGCCGCGCGGCAGCCGCTCCGACTCCATCCGCGCCTTGAGCCGGCGGATCTCGGTGACGGCCTCGGCGGGCAGCCCCTCGGCCGGGTACCGCCGCTGATCGGCCAGCGCCAGGAACCGCGCGCCGAGTTCGGCGTCGCCGGCCAGCGGCGCCGCCCGCAGCAGGGCCTGCGCCTCCCAGAACGACGACCAGCGCGCGTAGTACGCGGCGTAGGCGGCGAGGGTCCGGACCAGCGGGCCGCTGCGGCCCTCGGGACGGAGGTTCGCGTCGATCAGCAGGGGCGGGTCGGGAGCGGGCAGGGCGAGCAGCCGGCGCAGCTCCTCGGCGACCGCGGTCGCCGCGTCGGCGGCCTCGCGCTCCGGCACGTCCGGCTCCGGCTCGTGCACGAACATCACGTCGGCGTCCGAGCCGTAGCCCAGCTCGGCGCCGCCGAGGCGGCCCATCGCGATCACGGCGACCCGGGTCGGCAGCGTGCCGCCGCGGCTGGCCGCGACCGACCGGCTGGCCACGTCCAGCGCCGCCGCCACGGTCGCCGCGGCGGTGTCGGACAGGGCGGTGCCGACGTCAACCAGGTCGAGCCGGCCGAGCAGGTCGGCGCTGGCGATGCGGAGCAGCTCGTGCCGGCGCAGCCCACGCGCCGCGCCGACCGCCTCGGCCGGGACCATGTGCCGGGCGGCCGCGGCCCGGAACGACGACCGCAGCCGGTCCGCCGGCCGCGGCCGCAGCTCCTCGTCGGCGGCCAGCAGCTGCAGCGCCTCCGGGGCCCGGGCCAGCAGGTCGGCCACGTAGCGGGAGGAGCCGAGCAGCAGCGCCAGCCGGTCCGCGACCTGGCCGGAGTCGCGCAGCAGCCGCAGATACCAGGGCGTCTCGCCGAGCGCGTCGGACACCTGCCGGTACGCCAGCAGGCCGGCATCCGGTTCCGGGGCGTCGGCGAACGACTCCAGCATCACCGGCAGCAGCGCCCGCTGGATCGCCGCCCGCCGCGACACGCCGGTGGTCAGCGCGGACAGGTGCCGCAGCGCGCCCTCCGGGTCGCCGAAACCGAGCGCGGTCAGCCGTTTGCGGGCCGCCTCCGGGGTGAGCCGCAACTGCTCGCTCGGCACCCGGCTGACCGCGTTCAGCAGCGGCCGGTAGAACAGCTTCTGGTGCAGCCGGCGGACATCCCGGGCGTGCAGAGCGCGCTCGGCCGCGAACACCTGGACCGCGTTGCCGCGCCGGTCCGGCCGGTAGCCGAGCGACCGGGCCAGCCAGGTGAGCCCGGCGTGGTCGTCCGGGACGAGGTGGGTGCGGCGCAGCCGCTGCAGCTGCAGCCGGTGCTCGGTGGTGCGCAGGAACCGGTACGAGTCGGCCAGCTTGGCGCCGTCGTCGCGGCCGATGTAGCCGCCGTCGGCGAGCGCGGCCAGGGCCGCCAGCGTGCTGCCGCTGCGCAGCGTCTCGTCGGCCCGGCCGTGCACCAACTGCAGCAACTGGACGGCGAACTCGACGTCGCGAAGCCCGCCCGGACCGAGCTTCAGCTCGCGCTCGGCCACGTCGGTGGTCAGCGTGTCCTCGACCCGGCGGCGCATCGACTGCACGTCCTCGACGAAGTGGTCCCGCTCGGACGCGGTCCACACCAGCGGCGCCAGCGTGTCCACATAGGACTGTCCTAACGCGAGGTCGCCGGCGACCGGCCGCGCCTTCAACAGCGCCTGGAACTCCCAGGTCCGCGCCCACCGCCGGTAGTAGGCCTGGTGGCTGGCCAGCGTCCGGACGAGCGTGCCGAGCCGGCCCTCCGGCCGCAGCGCGCAGTCGACCGGCCAGGCCACCCGGGCGCAGATCCGGACCATCTCGCTGGCCAGCGCCGCCGCCGTCTGCAGCGCCGCGCCCTCGTCCACCGGCTCCGCCGACACCGGCTCCGCCGACACGGGCTCCGCCGACCGGCCCGCCGCCGGAGCGCCCGCAATGAGCCCCGTCTCCACCGACCCACCCGCCACCGGCGCCGCCGCCGCGCCCGCGACCATCCCACCCGCCGTGGGCCGAGCCGGACCGCCCGCGACCGGACCAGCCGCCGTGGGCCGAGCCGGACCGCCCGTGACCGGACCAGCCGGACGGCCCGCGACCGGACCAGCCGTCACCGGATCAGCCGGGCCGCCCGCCAGCACACCGCCCGCGACCGGACCGCCCGCCACCGGACCAGCCGGGCCGGCCGCCAGCACACCGTCCGCGACCGGACCGGGGGGCGGCGCCGCCGCGGCGCCGGGCGGCGCACCTGCCGGCCCGGGCTCGGGTCGATCGCCCGCGAGGTCCGAGCCCCGGCCGGCCGGCCGCGCGGAGCCGGGCTCGGCGACGAACACGACGTCCACATCGGACACGTAGTTCAGCTCCCGGCCGCCGCACTTACCCATGCCGACGACGGCGAGCCGGCACGGCGCCGCGCCGGCGGGCAGGCCGGCCAGCGCGATGGCCAGCGCCGCCGACAACGTGGCCGCCGCGAGGTCGGCCAGGTCGGCGGTCAGCTCCTCGACCGTGATCTCGCCGATCAGGTCGGACGCGGCCAGCACGAGCAGCCGGCGCCGGTAGGCGGTGCGCAGGGCGTCGACAATGTCCGGCCCGGTGCCGCGGGCGGGCGTGCCACCGGTGCCGGTCGGCGGGTCGGACGGGTCGGCGCCGACCGCGCCGAGCAACGCCGACCAGTGATCGTCCACAATGGACAGCGGGGGTTCGTCGTCGAGCAGCCGCCAGTCGACCGGGTTCGCGACCAGGTGGTCGCCGAGCGCGGAGCTGGCGCCGAGCAGGGCGATCAGCCGGAACCGCAGCACGCCGCTAGATCGCAGCCGGCGCAGCAGCCCGGCCCGGTCGGCCACCGGGCCCACGCCATCCAGCCCTTCGGCGAGCCGGCAGAGCGCGAGCACCGCCAGGTCCGGGTCGCCGGCGCGGCCGAGCGCGGAGACCACGAGCGCGGCGTCCGGGTCGGACGGCGTGCCGGTCTCGGGCCGCCACAGGTCGAGGTTCTCCGGCCCGAGCAGCCGCTCGGCCCGCTCGGCGTCGGCGAACCCCAGCCTGGCCAGCCGAGCCCGCCGCCGGCCGACCCCCGCCTCGGTCTCGCTCGCTGTCACACCAGCAACCTCGCCTTCACACCAGCAACCTAGCCCGGTACCGGCCGCTCACGCCGCCCCTCGGCGCAGATATGCGTCAGATCAGGCACCGCCCGCCCGGTTGATCGGTCCCGCCGAGACAGCCACCCAACAGACCAGCCACCCGACGGGGCCGGCACCCAACAGGCCAGCCACCCGACCGGGCCGGCACCCGACGGGGCCGCCGCCGGCGAGACAGCCACCCAACTGACCAGCCACCCAACAGGGCCGGCGCCGGTGAGACAGCCGCCCGGCAGGGCAGGCGCCGGTGAGACAGGCCCGGCGGGACGGCCGGTCGGCGGGTCAGGCGCGGGTCGCGTACTCAGCCTCGCGGGCGACCTCGACGAACCGGGCCGCGAACGGCTGCCACACCTCGGCCAGGTCGGCGTGCACCTCGTCCAGGTCGCGCCGGGACAGCAGGGCGGCGACGTCGATGCCGATCCCGGCCAGCGCGGCGGCGTCCTCGACGCCCCAGTCGCGGACCATCTCGGCCGTGGTCTCGATGTGGAACTGCACGCCCCAGGTGCGCTCCCGGACCCGGAACGCCTGGTGCGGGTAGCGGGTCGAGGACGCCAGCAGGGTCGCGTCCGGCGGCAGCGCGGTGATCGCGTCCCAGTGCCACTGCAGCACGTCGGGGGTGAACGGCACCGGGCCGAACAGCCGGTCCCGCGCGGCCACGTCCCGCTTGGCAACCAGCGCCGGGCCGATCTCCGGGCCATCCGCGCCGCGTTCGACCCGGCCGCCGAGCGCCGCCGCGAGCAACTGCGCGCCGAGACAGACGCCGAGCACCGGGACGTCGCGGGCGGTCGCGGTGCGCAGCAGGTCCCGCGTGGCCGGCAGCCACGGCGCGGCCTCGTCGTCCCAGGCCGTCATCGAGCCGCCCAGCACGATCACCGCCGTGTACCCGTCCGGCGTCGCCGGCACCGCGTGCCCCTGGTACGGCCGCAGCACGTCCAGCAGCAGGCCCGCCTCACGCAACCAGTCACCGAGCCGGGCCACCTCGTCGCCGGCCGAATTCTGGACCACCAGCGCAGTCGGCAACCGCATCCCTACACGCTAGCCCCGGCCTGGTCCAGCGCCCCGGCCAGGCCCGGCGCCGAGGTCAGGACACCGCCGGCCCGACGGGCGGCCCCCGATCGGCCGGGGCGGCGGCCGTGGAATGGCCGCGGGGCCGGCGTCGGGCGCGCCGGCCCCGCGGACCGCTCACTGCCGCCAGGCGGCGGGTCACTCCCCCGCGGGCAGCACGCCAGCCGAGGAGGCAGGGCGCGCCAGCCGGGGAGGCAGCGGGTCAGTGGCCGAAGGTGAACCAGTTGACGTTGACGAAGTCGGCGGGCTGGCCGCTGGTGAAGGTGAGGAAGACCGTATGCACGCCGGTGACCCCGCTGACGTTGGCGGGCACCGTCCGCCACGACTGCCAGCCGCCGGTGTTGCCGATCGCGAAGCTGCCGATCGGCGCGTTGGACCGGTTGTCCAGCCGCACTTCGACCAGCCCGCTCACCCCGCCGGCGGCGCCGGAGGCGACCCGGGCGGAGAACTGGTGCGCGGCGCTGGAGCCGAAGTCGATGCCGTTGTACTGGGCCCAGTCGCCGTTGGCGATGAAGCCGATGTCCTGGCCGCCGCCGCTGTCGGTGGTCGCCTCGGTGGCGATGCCGCCCTGCCCGTTGAACGACTCGGCCTGCAGCGTCCCGTACGCGGTACCGCCGCCGCCGCCCCCGCCACCGCCACCGCCGCCACCGCTGCCGGCGGCGGAGTAGATCGCGACGTAGTCGACCAGCATCGGCACGCCGGACGCGGTCGAGCCGGTGGGCCCGCCGCCGAACGCGGCCGGGAAGCCACCGCCCATCGCCACGTTCAGGATGACCATGTACCCGTGGTTGGTCGCGGCGGTCCAGGAGGCCGCGTCGACCTGGTTCTGGCTGATCGTGAAGAAGTTGTTGCCGTCCAGGTACCAGCGCAGCTGCTCGGGCGAGACGCTCTTGTCCCACTCCAGCGCGTACGTGTGGAAGCCGGTCTGGCAGCCGCCGCAGGCGCGCTGGCCGCTGCCGATGCCGGTGGTCTCGTTGCAGGTGCCCGGGATGCTCGGCCCGCAGTGCAGGGTGGCGAACTCCGAGCTCAGCCCGTTGATGTCCTCCATGAAGTCCATCTCGCCGACGCTCGGCCAGTTGTTGAAGTTGCCCCGGAACGGGCCGCCGAGCGCCCAGAACGCGGGCCAGTAGCCGGCGGCTGCCGCGCCGCTGACGTTCGGCTGCTGCAGCGACGCCTGGATGCGCAGCTTCCCGCCGGCCGGCGGCTGGAAGTCGTTGCGCTGGGTCTCGATCCGGCCGGACGTCCACGCCCCGGACGCGCTGCGGATCGGCTTGATGGCCAGGTGCCCGGCGCCGTCCTGGAAGACGTTCGCGGTGCTGTTGGTCATCGTCTCGACTTCACCGGTGCCCCAGTTGCCCGCGCCGCCGGGGTAGCTGGTGCCGAGGTCGTAGAGCCAGTTGGCGCCCGACACACCCGTGTTCGCGGCGCCGTTGAAGTCGTCACTCCAGACCGTGCTGAACCCGGCCGGCGGCGCCGGCACGGCCGCCGGCGCCGCGCCGGGCGAGATGGCGGATCCGGGGGCGGCCGACGAGGTGGCGGCGGCGCCGACGGCGGCGAGGGTCGCGACCGCGGTCATCAGCGCGAGCCGCCGCGGGACGCGCAGCCAGGGTCGGCGCGCGGGGTTTGCGGACATGGTGGGATGCCTCCCAGTCCTGGATCAGGCGCGCCGGGGTTCGGCCGGGCGCCGGCCGCCGAGGGCGGAATGGGCAAGTCAGCTTGGGAGCGCTCCCAGCACGGACGTTAGGAGCTGCACGCATCTAGGTCAAGACACTTACTCCGTTTAGCTGACACACCGGTTCATCCCGCTGTGACATGACAGCGGCGGGCCTCCTTGACCGGTGCGGTGACAGCGCCTAGCTTCGGGAGCGTTCCCGCAAGGCCCCGGGGTGCCGCGGGCCTGCGCGCCGCCAGTCGGCCGGCTCGTCCGGCCGGTATCCCGACGGGGAGGGTCTCCGCACCATGGGCCGCCCAGCCAGCCAGGCCCGAGCGCGCACGCTCGAGGAGGTCGCGGCGGTCGCCGGGGTGTCGAAGTCGACGGTGTCCCGGGTGATCAACGACTCGCCGGCGGTCAGCCCCGCCGTCCGGGACGTCGTACACGCCGCGATCGCGCAGACCGGCTACCGGCCGAACCGGGCCGCGCGCAACCTGGTCACCCGGCGCACCGGCTCGATCGGCCTGATCGTCTCCGAGCCGGAGGGCCGGGTCTTCTCCGACCCGTTCTTCGCCAGCATGGTCCGCGGCGTCACCGGCATCGTCCGGGAGCGCGACATCCAGCTGGTGCTGGTGCTGGCCAACGACGAGCGGGCGCAGGAGCAGGTGCTCGACTACCTGCGCGACGGCCACCTGGACGGGGCGCTGCTGATCTCGTCGCACGCCACCGACCCGCTCCCGCGCGTGCTGATCGAGGAGGGGCTGCCGGCGGCGCTGTCGGCCCGGCCGCTGACCCCGATGGCGATCAGCTACGTGGACGTGGACAGCGTGGCCGGCGCCCGGCTCGCGGTCGCGCACCTGGCGCGCCGCGGCTGCCGGCGCGTCGGCACGATCGCCGGCCCGCGGGACATGGTCGCCGGGCAGGACCGGTTGGCCGGCTACCGGGAGGGCCTGGCCAACGCGCGGTTGCCGGCGGACGAGCGGCTGGTCGGCTACGGCAACTTCACGACCAGCGGCGGTGCGCAGGCGATGGAGGAGATGCTGGCCCGCGCCGACCCGCCAGACGGCCTGTTCGTCGCGTCCGACCTGATGGCGGTGGGCGCGCTGACAGTGCTGGCCGAGCGGGGCCTGCGGGTGCCGCAGGACGTGGCGATCGTCGGCTTCGACGACTCGGTGGCCGCGGTCGAGGCACGGCCGCCGCTGACCACGGTGGCGCAGCCGGTCGAGGAGATGGCCCGCGCGCTCACGCTGACCCTGCTGGACCGCATCGCCGACCCGGACGGCCCGGTCACCAGCCGCATCTTCGCGCCGCAGCTGGTGATCCGGGACTCGGCCTGATCCGCGGGTGGCCGGCCGCGCGGCCGGCCACCCGCGGGTACCTCAGCCGATCGTCGGGATGAACGTCGGTGCCCGACGGGCCTGGGTGCCCGCCTCGAACGCGTACGCCAGCCGGATCAGCGACGCCTCGCTGAACCGCGCGCCGATGAACGACAGGCCGATCGGCAGCTGGCCGTCGAAGCCCGCCGGCACCGCCACGCTGGCGTAGCCGGACACCGCAGCCGGCGTGGACGACGCGACGAACTGGTCGAACGAGTCGCCGCCCGGCAGCCGGGTGACCCAGGCCGGGCCGTTCGTCGGCGCCACGATCGCGTCCAGGTGCAGCGTGGCCAGCGTCTCGTCGATGCTGCGCTGGGCCAGCGAGGTCGCGGTGTGCCGCTGCGCCAGGTAGGCCGGGTCGGTCAGGTCGCCGTTGGTGGCCTGCGCCTGTTCGAAGATCTCTTGCCCGAAGAACGGCATCTCCACGTCCGCGTGCGCGGTGTCGAACGCGATCAGGTCGGCCAGCGTCCGCGGGTGCCGGCCCGGCCGCGCGGCCAGGTAGGCGTTCAGGTCGTGCTTGAACTCCACCAGCAGCGCGTTGAACTCCGGTGTCCCGATCTGGTCCTGGAACGGCAGGTCGGCCGGGACGACGGTGGCGCCGAGCCGGCGCAGGCTGGCCACCGCGGCGGCGGTGATCGCGCCGACCTCCGGCACGTTCTCCACCCCGGTGCCGGCCAGCCACAGGCCGATCCGCTTGCCGCGCAGCGCGCCCGGCCGCAGCCCGGCGGTCAGGTCGACGTGCTGCACCGGCCGGCTGGCCGCGGTCGCGGGGTCGGCCGGGTCGACGCCGCGGATCACCGACAGGGTGAGTGCCGCGTCGATGACGTGCCGCGCCATCGGGCCGGCGGTGTCCTGCTGCGCCGAGATCGGCACGACGCCGCCGCGGCTGACCAGCCCGAGGCTGGGCTTGATCCCGACGATGCCGTTCTGACCGGACGGGCAGACGATCGAGCCGTCGGTCTCGCTGCCGATCGCGACCACGGCCAGGTTCGCCGAGATCGCCGCGCCGGAGCCGGACGAGGACCCGCACGGGTTGCGGTCCAGCACGTACGGGTTGTTCGTCTGGCCGCCGACCCCGCTCCACCCGCTGCTCGACGCGGTCGACCGGAAGTTCGCCCACTCCGAGAGGTTGGTCTTGCCCAGGATCACCGCGCCGGCCGCCTTCAGCCGCCGGACCAGGAACGCGTCCCGGGCGGGCGGGGTCGCGGCGAGCGCGATCGAGCCGGCGGTACTCCCCTGCGGGCCGGCCGTGTCGACGTTGTCCTTGAGCAGTACCGGCATGCCCTCCAGCGGGCTGCGCAGGCCGTGCCGGTGCCGCCGCGCGTCGCTGGCCGCCGCCTCGGCCAGGGCGGCCGGGTTGGTCGTGATCACCGAATGCAGCTTCGGGTCGACCGCCCGGATGCGCCGCAGGTAGAACGCGGTCAGCGCGACCGCGGACAGCCGGCCGGACGAGATCGCCCGCTGCAGGTCCGGGATCGTGGCCCGCTCCAGGTCGATGCCGGCCAGCGTCGGGTGCGCGGCGGCGGGCGCCGAGCCACGGTCGGGGGCGGGCGTGGCACTGGCGGCGGCGCCGGAGCCGGCGGTGAGGGCCAGCGCGAGCGCGACCGCGCCGGCAACCGGACGGAACGTACGCGAACGCGGCGAGCGAACGCGAGTGGACACCGAGCGGGGCATAGGCACTCCCGGCGACGACGGTGGCGACAACAGGTCGCCGACGACGCAACTCCCCCCAGGTGGCAGTGTCAATACGCCAGCAGCGCGACGATTCGGATCCTTCGGGCGGTCCTGTCCCCGGATTGCCGGACCGCGGCTGCGCAATCCGGTCAGTAGTCTGCCCGCGTGACCGATTCCGCCGGCCCAACCGAACCCGCGACCATCGCCCAGCCGGCCGGCGGCACGACCCCCGAGCCCGCCATCACCCCTCAGCCCGCCAGCACCCCGAGCCTGCCAACGCCGGGAAGCCCGGGGTGACCGCGGCGCACGCCGACGGGCCGACCGGCGCCGACGAACCGACCGATGCCGACGAACCGACCGATGCCGACGGGCCGACCGATGCCGACGGGCCGACCGGCGCCGACGAGCGGGCCGGTGCCGACGAACCGACCGGCGCCGACGGGCCGGCCTGGGGTGGCCTGCTCGGCCTGTCGGCAGCGGTGACGGTGCTGCTGGTCGGCTGGCCGCGGTTCGCCGACGCGGTGGCGTCCGCCTGGAACCTGCTGCCGCCCGGGGAGCGCGGCCATGCGGCGATCTTCACCGGCAACTACGGCGAGGCCGGCGCACTCCTCCGGTACGGCCCGGAGCGCCACCTGCCCGCGCCGTACAGCGGTCACAACGGCTTCGCCTTGTGGGGCGTGCCGCCCGACTCGGCGACCACCGTGGTCGCCGCCGGTTACCAGAACCTCGACGTCGACCAGTGGTTTGCCAGTTGCAGCCTCGCCGGCCGGGTCGACAACCACCAGGGCGTGGACAACGACGAGCAGGGCGGCCCGATCTTCATCTGCCACGACCCGCGCCGGCCGTGGTCCACCCCCTGGCCGGGGCTCGAACATCTCGGCTGAGCGCCGCGGCTCTACAGCGTCGGCAGGTACCGGGCCAGCTCGAACGGGGTGACCTTGGCCCGGTACTCGGCCCACTCGGTCCGCTTGTTGCGCAGGAAGAAGTCGAACACTCCCTCGCCGAGGGTTTCGGCGACCAGGTCGGAGCCCTCCATCGCGCGCAGCGCGTCGGAGAGGTTGTGCGGCAGATCGGTGTAGCCCATCACGCGGCGCTCGTTCTCGGTCAGCGCCCAGACGTCGTCCTCGGCCCCGGCCGGCAGCTCGTAGTTTTCCTCGATGCCCTTCAGCCCGGCGGCCAGCATCAGCGCGAAGGCCAGGTACGGGTTGCAGGACGGGTCGGGCGACCGGATCTCCACCCGGGTCGAGTTGGCCTTGCCCGGCTTATACATCGGCACCCGGACCAGCGCCGACCGGTTCGCGTGCCCCCAGCAGACGTACGCCGGTGCCTCGGTGACCTGGCCCGGCAGCGGCTCGCCGAACAGCCGCTTGTAGGAGTTCACCCACTGGTTGGTGACCGCGGTGATCTCCCGGGCGTGGTGCAGCAGGCCGGCGATGAACGCGCGCGCGGTCTTGGAGAGGTTCAGCTCGTCCGACGGGTCGTGGAAGGCGTTCCGGTCGCCCTCGAACAGGGACAGGTGGGTGTGCATACCCGAGCCCTGCTGATCGGTGAACGGCTTGGGCATGAAGGTCGCGTACACCCCCTGGGCCATCGCGACCTCTTTCACCACGTACCGGAACGTCATCACGTTGTCGGCGGTCGCCAGCGCGTCGGCGTAGCGCAGGTCGATCTCCTGCTGCCCCGGGGCGCACTCGTGGTGGCTGAACTCGACGGAGATGCCGAGCGCCTCCAGCGCATCCACGGCCATCCGCCGGAAGTCGTGCGCCACGTCGTGGCTGGTGAGGTCGAAGTAGCCGCCGAGGTCGACCGGGCGGGGCGGCCGGCCGGCCTCCGGGTGGTCCTTGAGCAGGAAGAACTCGATCTCGGGGTGGGTGTAGAAGGTGAAACCCATGTCCGAGGCCTTGGCCAGGGCGCGGCGCAGCACGAACCGGGGGTCGGCCCACGACGGCGAGCCGTCCGGCATCAGGATGTCGCAGAACATCCGTGCCGAGTCGGTCGGCCGGCCGTCCTCCTTCCACGGCAGCACCTGGAACGTGCCCGGGTCGGGCCGGGCGATCATGTCGCTCTCCGAAGCCCGGGCGAACCCCTCGATGGCGGAGCCGTCGAAGCCGATGCCCTCGGTGAACGCGCCCTCAAGCTCTGCCGGTGCGACCGCGACCGACTTCAGGAACCCGAGGACGTCGGTGAACCACAGCCGGACGAAGCGAATCTCCCGCTCTTCCAACGTGCGGAGCACGAACTCCTGCTGCCTGTCCACGTCGGCGACGCACCTCCCACCACCCTGTGACCTGGCAAGTGTCCGGCCCCACTATTTCCCCGACATTACGCCGAGGTGCGGGTCACACGATGGCCGACAGCTCAACGCCACGCCGTCCCGCCACCGCTGAGCCGCGCGGCCGAGGCCCTGCGGCCAGCATGGTGACGGAACGGTCGGCGAGCAGCCCTGCCCTACCGCAACGCGCTGCCGGACCGCCACTCCGACCACGGGATCATCCAGTCGCCGTACTTGTCGGTACGGGCGAGCGGAACACCGGTGTTCTGGATGTCCACAATGTCGCCGTAAGTGAAGTTGTGGTAGAACCAGTCGGCGTTCGCGGGCGAGATGTTCACGCAGCCGTGCGAGACGTTGCGTACTCCCTGGTCGTTCACCGACCAGGACGCGGCGTGCACGAACTCGCCGGAGGCGCTGATCCGGACGGCGAGCGGGATGTCCTCGCTGTAGCCGAGCGGGGAGTTGACGGGTAGCCCGTACGTGGACGAGTCCATGTGCTTGATCGCGTACTTCTCCTGCACCACGTGCGGGCCGCTCTGGGTGCTGAAGTAGATGGTCTTGCCGTTGACCGTGAGCTGGCCACCGCGACCCATGCTGACCGGGATCGTCCGCACGGTGCGGCCGTTGACCTTCACCACGCCGGAGTGCGTGTTGTTGTTGATCGTGAAGATCCGGGCCGGGCCGATCGTGAACTCCGACGACACGTCCTGCTGGCCGTAGATGCCACCGCCGACGTTGACGCCGTAGACGTTCGCGGAGACCGTGACGTGGGTGCCGGGCTTCCAGTAGGCCTTCGGCCGCCAGTGCACGTTCTGGTTGTCGAACCAGTACCAGGAGCCGGCGGTGACCGGGCTGGTGGTGACCTTGAGCGCGCGCTCGGCGGCGGCCTGGTCCTTGATCGCCTCGTCGAAGTGCACGGTGATCAACTGCCCGACGCCGACCGTCTTCAGCTCCGGACCGGGGAAGAGGTACGGCATCGTGAACGTGACCGGGGTGACCGTGTGGAACGTGCTGCTCTTCTTGACGGTCTGGCCGGCGGAGTTCGCCGCGGTCGCGGTGACCGCGTAGGTCTTCGAGTAGCCGAGCACCTCGTTGGACGTCCACCGGGTGCGGTCGGCCGAGAGCGTGCCCTTGACCTGCTTGCCGGCCGGCGTCTTCACGCTCACCGTGGTGAGCGTGCCCGCGGCGGCCTGCACCTTGATCGGCGCGGTCGGGGAGATGCCCTGGGCGCCGTTGGCCGGCAGCACGGCCAGCCGTGCCGGCGGGACGACGGGGGCCGAGGCCTTGCCGCCGGAGCCGCCCGGGTCGGCCTGCGCGCCGTTCTCGTTCGCGGCCTGGGTGATCGGCGTCGGGGCGGCGCCGCCGCCGCTGCACGCGGCGAGCGCTACAGCCAGTAGCGCGGCGGCGAGCACCGCCCACCGACGCTGGCTCTGACCCACTGCTCGCCCCAACCGCTGCCCGGCGTCATTCCGCCGCATTTCTCCGCCTTCCCCGACCCTGCCCCGACCCACGGTTTGCCACGGCCCGCGCGGCGCCCCATCTTCCCCTGGGAAGACGCGCGCCGCCGACGGAATGTTGCCCGCAAAACCGCATCTGATTGATAACGGCTTGGCAAACGAGGACGAACTGTCCGGAAGAGGTTACTACCCCTACTCCTGGATCTGCGTACGCAACGCGGCCGTACAGTGGCCGCCGTGGCCAGATTGCCGCCCGCGCCGGGCTTTCCGCCCGATCGGGCAGGCGATATGACACTCGCCGGTCCTGTGATTACGGACAGTGAAGTCACCTTCCGGCTCGGCGACCCGGACGGCACGCTGGCCGGGGTCCGGCTAGCGCAGGGCATCGGCGTCCCGGGTGACCGGGTGGAGTTCGACCGGGCCGGGGGCGGCTGGCTGCTGCGGCTTCCCCGCCCGCCGGTCTGGCGGATGGAGTACCGGCTGGCGCTGCGGCACCCGGACGGCGGGGTCGAGGAGATCTGCGATCCGGGCAACCCGGTGCGGGCGCCCGGTGCGTTCGGCGAGAAGTCGGTGCTGGAGTTCCCGGAATACCGCCCGCCGGGCTGGCTGGAGCAGCCCGGGGTGGCCGGCGACGTCCAGTGGCTGAGCGTCCCGTCCCGGTTGCTGGGCGCCGCGGTCGAGGTCCGGCTCTGGGCGCCGGCCGACGCCGGCGCCGGCGAGCCGCTGCCGCTGCTGGTCGCGCACGACGGCCCGGAGTACGCCGACCTGGCCGGGCTGCTCACGTTCGCCGCCGCGCAGATCCGGGCCGGCCGGCTGCCCAGGCACCGGGTGGCGCTGCTCTCCCCCGGCGACCGGAACGAGTGGTACGCGGCGAACGTGGGGTATGCCCGGGCGCTCACGCTGGCCGTGCTGCCGGCGCTGCACCGGGCGGTGCGGGTGCGCGGGCCGGTGGTGGGGCTCGGCGCCAGCCTGGGCGGCCTGGCGATGGTGCACGCGCAGCGCCGGCACGACACCGCGTTCGGCGCGCTGTTCGTCCAGTCCGGCTCGTTCTTCGACCGCCGGCTGGACCCGCAGGAGCGCGGCTTCCCGCGGTTCGCCCGCATCACCCGGTTCGTCGGTGACACGCTGCGACACACGCTGCTGCCGGCGCCGATCCCGGTGACCATGACCTGCGGCGTGGCGGAGGAGAACCTCGCCAACAACCGGCAGTTCGCGGCGGCCCTGGCGGACGAGGGCTATCCGGTGCGGCTGGTCGAGGTGCCGGACGCGCACAACTACGTGGCCTGGCGGGACGCGTTCGATCCCGCGCTGGTGGACCTGCTCGGTACTGTCTGGGCGTGACCCGCCGGCTGCACGCCGACCTGCCGGCACCGGCATTGGGTGGTGCCGGCACCGTGATCACGCACGGTCACTACGGTCGGCCGTTCCTGGTGTTCCCGTCCGAGCGCGGCCGGCCGTGGGACTTCGAGAACAACGGGATGGTGGACGCGATCCGGCCGCTGCTGGACGCCGGCCGGGTCAAGCTCTACTGCGTCGACTCCTACGACGCCGGCTCCTGGTCGAACCAGGAGCTGCCGATGGAGGCGCGGGCCCGGCAGCACGGCAACTACGAGGCCTGGATCCACGACACCGTGCTGCCGTTCGTCTACGCCGACTGCGGCGGCCCGCTGGAGGTCGGCACGCTGGGCTGCTCGATGGGCGCCTTCCACGCGCTGACCTTCGCGCTGCGCCGGGCCGACCTGTTCCCGCTGGCGCTGTGCCTGTCCGGCAACTACGACCCGGCCAGCTGGCAGGGCTGGGGCGAGCGCGGCGACGCGGCGTACTTCACCAACCCGATCGAGTTCGTCCCGAACCTGGACGGCGACCACCTGGAGTGGCTGCGCGCCCAGCTGTCGGTTTTGCTGGTGGTGGGGCAGGGCAGGTGGGAGGACACCACCGGCGCGCTGCCGTCCACCTACATCATGGCCGGGCTGCTGGCCAGCAAGGGGATCCGCTGCGAGCTGGATGTCTGGGGGCATGACGTGCCGCACGACTGGCCGTCGTGGTGCACCGAGCTCGCGCACCACTTGCCGCGGTTCTGCTGAGTTCAACGAGGAGGCCGCCGATGCCCGCTCGCCGCAACCGCACCGAGCACCTGATCGGGCTGCTGCTCGGGACCGAGGAGGATTGGCCGCGGGCGTTCGAGCAACTGGTCCGCCGGCTCGGCCGGGTGACCGCGGCGGACGGGACGGTGCACCGGCTGGGTTCCGAGCGGATCACCATCGAGCCGTTCGACCTGCGCGCCACGCCGCGCTACGACCTGGTCATCGACCGGCTCGCGTACTGGTACTACCACCCGCGGGAGTGGCTGAAGAAGGTCGCGCTCACCGACGACGTCTACCTGCTGAACAGCCCGTTCACGTTCCAGTCGATGGAGAAGCACGCGGCGTACTGCGCGATGATCCGACTCGGTCTCAAGGTGCCCGAGACCTGGCTGGTGCCGCCGAAGCAGCCGGTGGACAACGCCCGGTTCGCCTACACCGCGGCCAGGTACAACCAGCCGTTCGACCTGGACGCGATCGCCGGGAAGGTCGGCTACCCGCTGTTCATGAAGCCGTACGACGGCGGCGCCTGGGTCGGCGTCTCCCGGATCACCGGGCCGGCCGAGCTGCACCGGGCCTACGACGAGTCCGGCGCGCGGCTGATGCACCTCCAGGCGTCGGTCGAGGGCTACGACGTGTTCGCCCGGTCGCTCACGATCGGCGCCGAGACGATGGTGATGAAGTTCCAGCCGGAGCGGCCGATGCACGACCGGTACGCGGTGGCCCACGATTTCCTCAGCCCCGAGGCGGGCCGCGAGGTGGTCACGATCTCCCGGCTGGTGAACGCGTTCTTCCGGTGGGAGTTCAACTCCTGCGAGACGCTGGTCCGTGGCGGGGCGGTGCACCCGATCGACTACGCCAACGCCTGCCCGGACATCGCGATCACCTCGCTGCACTACTACTTCCCGTGGGCGATCTCGACGCTGCTGAAATGGTCGGCGTTCTGCGCGGTCACCGGCCGCGCGCCCCGGCTGGACCTGGACAGCCGCCGCTACTTCGAGATCGCCGACGACCCGGACATGTCCTACGCCGAGAAGCTGGCCGGGTACGACCTGCTGGCCGACGAGTACTTCGATGTGGACCGGTACCAGGAGTTCTGCGCCATCGCGCTGCCCGAGCTGGACGAGCTGGTGCGCGACTGGGTGGCGTCCGCGGAGTTCGACACGCTGCTGGTGGACACGGTCGCGGCCACCTACCCGGCCGCCGAGCGGGAACGCTTCCTGGCCCACTTCCGCGGCCTGCTCGGCGCGTGGATGGCCGACAATTCGCCCTGAGGTGATTGCCCCGGCCGACATCGGGTACGCGTCCCGGTGGAGGTCGCCGTGGCTACCGCTACCGATTCACCTACCGGCCCGCCCGCCAGCCAGCCGCTGACCGCGGACCAGCGCAACGCGTTCGCCGCCGCGCTGATCGGCTGGTCGATGGACGCCTTCGACTACTTCCTCGTGATCCTCGTGTACGCCGACATCGCGAAGGAGTTCGGCGTCTCACTGCCCCGGATGGCGTTCCTCACCACGGTCACGCTGGTGATGCGCCCGGTCGGCGCGTTCCTCTTCGGGCTGTGGGCCGACCGGGTCGGCCGCCGGCTGCCGCTGATGGTCGACGTGACGTTCTACTCGGTCGTCGGCTTCCTGTGCGCGTTCGCGCCGAACTACACCGTGCTGCTGGTGCTCCGGCTGCTGTACGGCATCGGCATGGGCGGCGAGTGGGGCCTCGGCGCGGCGCTGGCCATGGAGAAGGTGCCGGCGGAGCGGCGCGGTTACTTCTCCGGCGTGCTGCAGCAGGGCTACGCCCTCGGCTATCTCTGCGCGGCGCTGCTGTTCCTGTTCGTGCACTCGTCGCTCGGGCTCAGCTGGCGGTGGCTGTTCGCGTTCTCCATCGTGCCGGCGATGGTGAGCCTGCTGATCCGGTCCCGGGTGCGGGAGTCGGAGGTGTGGGAGGGCGCCCGGCAGCGGGCCGGCCGACGTGGGCTGGCGGGCTGGACGGCGCTCGCCGACCTGGTCCGGGACCGCCGGATCGTGCGCCGGTTCGGCTACCTGGTGCTGCTGATGACCGCGTTCAACTGGATGAGCCACGGCACCCAGGACATCTACCCGACCTTCCTCAAGAACGGCATCGGCCTGTCGCCGACCACGGCCACCTGGATCGCGGTGCTCTACAACGTCGG
>JBBWZH010000410.1:0-2956 GCA_039648995.1 Mycobacteriales bacterium | reverse complement strand
CCCGGTGGGCTCGGGGATCGTGACGATCGGCGAGATCCAGTAGTTGCTGTTGTGCCAGACCTGGTCGAGGACGAAGTGGGGGTCGGCCGGGTCGTTGTAGCGGTACACCCCGGCGCCGCCCAGCTCGTCGAAGACCGTGACGAACGGGGGCTGCAGCACGACCCCGTCGAAGTAGTCCTCGGTGGAGTCGTAGTGCCCCTCGAACGTCTGGAAGCTGATCACGTACGTCTCGCCGGCCACCACGGGAAGCGGATGGATGAGGGTGAGCACGGTCGGCCCGGCGGCCGGGCTGGGGGCCGGGCTGGCGCTCGCGAGCGCGGTGCCGTCGCTGGACTGCACGAGGGTGTTGATCACTTCGGTGTACGGGTTCCGCAGGATGCGCATCCCGGTGAGGATCGCGTCCCGGTCCAGCCGGAAGCGCAGGCCGACATTGACCGGGAACTGGTCCGGGTCGGGAAGCCTGGGCCGGTTGGCCAGATCCGGGAGTTGCAGCGTGCACGGGCAGTGGACGGGCGCGAGCGTGCCGCCGGTGCCGACGGTGACCGCCACCGGTGGGTCCAGGTTCAGCTGGGTGGAGAGGCTGTCGGAGGCCCGGCTGACGATCTCCAGCTGGCCCTCCTCGGTGGGCGTGTAGACCATCGACCAGGTCTCGGTGCCCTCGGCCGGGAGCCAGCTGACGCCGCCGTCGACGGAGACGTCCACCGACTGGATGTCCGGCGCCTCGCCCTGCGACGCGCTGCCGGCGATGATCAGCGGTGTACCCACCGGGACCGCGCCGCCGGCGGTCGGCGACAGCACCCGGGAGTACAGCGGCGGCAGCCGCGGATCCGCGGCGGCGCCCGCCGCCGGGCCGGCCGCCAGCCAGGCGCCGACCAGCGCGATGATCGAGAGCAAGCTGGCAAGCCGCGCGCGCGGGCGCGCGGACGTGACCGGTGACATTGGGCCCCCCACTGGGCCACCCCTGGCCCGTTATAGCAAAACTGATGCTCGGTGGAGCGTACGGCCCGGATGCGGACGGCCGCCATGGCCCGATCCGGTGGCGTGCCATTGCCGGGTCAGCACGTCGCCGCGGGCGGGCGGTTCGCGCACGAAGGAGGCGAAAAACCGGCTATTCACCGGTGGAATCGCCGGACGGGGCCGCCAGGAGGGCGGCCACCTCGGCGCGGAGCGCGGTCAGGGCCGCCGTGGCGGCGGCTCGGGCGGCCGGCACCGACGGGGTGGCCGGCTCGATCACTTCCAGGTAGGCCTTGAGCTTGGGTTCCGTGCCGCTGGGGCGGACGACCACGCGGCAGCGGTCGGCGCGCAGGCGGAGCACGTCGGCGTCGGGGAGCAGGTCGTCGACGCTGGTCACCGGGCGGCCGAGCAGGGTGGCCGGCGGGTCGGCGCGCAGCCGGCGCATCAGGGCATCGATCAGCGTCAGGTCCTCGACGCGGACCGAGACCTGGTCGGTGGCGTGGACGCCGAACTCGGCGGCCAGGTCGTCCAGGCGGTCGCGCAGGGTGCGTCCCTCGGCCCGCAGGCCGGCGGCCAGATCGGCGACCAGGATGGCGGCCGAGATGCCGTCCTTGTCGCGGACCAGGGTCGGCTCGACGGCGTAGCCCAGCGCCTCCTCGTAGCCGTAGCGCAGGTCGTCGGCGGCCCGGACGATCCACTTGAAACCGGTCAGCGTCTCCGCGTACGGGACCCCGCGGGCCACGCAGAGCGCCCGCAGCAGCGCGGACGAGACGATCGTGGTGGCGAACGTGCCGGTGCCGGCGCCGGTGCGGATCAGGTGGTCGGCGAGCAGGGCGCCGACCTCGTCGCCGCGGAGCATCCGCCAGCCCTCGCCGGTCGGGACGCCGACCGCGCACCGGTCGGCGTCGGGGTCGTTCGCGATCACCAGGTCGGCGCCGACGGCGGTGGCCCGGGCGAACGCCAGGTCCATGGCGCCCGGCTCCTCCGGGTTCGGGAACGCGACGGTCGGGAAGTCCGGGTCCGGCGCGGCCTGCTCGGCGACGAGCGTCGGCGCGGCGAAGCCAGCGGCGGTCAGCGCGGCCCGCAGGACCGCGGCGCCGACCCCGTGCATCGCCGTGTAGACCACCGTGAGATCGCGGTGCGGCGTGCGGGGGAGCGCCGCGACCGACGCCAGGTAGCCGTCCAGCACGCTGTCGTCCAGCACGGTGTACCGGTCCGAACGCGGGACTGTCGCGAGTGGACCGACCGCCGCGATGGCCGCCTCGATCTCCCGGTCCGCCGGCGGGACGAGTTGACCGCCGTCGGACAGGTACACCTTGTACCCGTTGTCCGCCGGCGGGTTGTGGCTGGCGGTGACCATCACCCCGGCGGCCGCGCCGAACCGGCGGACCGCGTACGCGAGCACGGGCGTCGGCAGTGGCCGCGGCAGCAGGCGCGCGGCGAACCCGGCGCCGGCCAGCACAGCGGCCGAATCGTGGGCGAACTCGGAGCTCATGTGCCGGGCGTCGTAGCCGACGACGACCGGGCCGGTCGCCCCGGTGGCGCGCAGGTACGCGGCCAGCCCGGCCGCCGCCCGCAGCACCACCACCCGGTTCATCCCGCTGGGCCCGGCCCGCAACGGCCCGCGCAGCCCCGCGGTGCCGAACTCCAGCGGTCCGGCGAACCGCTCGGCCACGCCGGCCCAGTCGGTGGACGCCAGCAGCCCGGCCAACTCCGCCCGCGTCCGGGGGTCCGGATCCTCCGCCAGCCACGCCTCAGCGGCCCGCCGGAGCGCGGCCACCGCCGGGTCGCCACTGGTCGGGGCCGGGCTCGCGGGCGGGCCGGGCGGCGGTGACGCTGCGGTCACAGCTTGCCGATGACCTCGGCCAGGAGGCGGCCCATGCGGGCGGCGGCGGCCTCGCCCGCGGCGAGCACCTCGGCGTGGTCGAGGGGGGCGCTGCTCAGGCCGGCGGCCAGGTTCGTCACCAGCGAGACGGCGAGGATCTCGGCGCCCTCGGCGCGG
>JBBWZH010000378.1:0-22314 GCA_039648995.1 Mycobacteriales bacterium | reverse complement strand
CAGGTCCAGCTCGCTGGCGGCGGCGAGGAGCAGCGCGTCGACCCGGATGTCCAACGGCAGCCGGCCGCGCCGCAGCACCTGCTGGGCGACCTGGCCGGCCGCTGCCGCGGCACCGGTCGACACCATCGCCCAGCCGCGGGCCACGAGGCTCTCCGGCGCGTCCGGCAGCGCCGCCCGCTGGGCCAGCCGCAGCGCGGCATCCGGCCGGCCCTGGGCGATCAGCAGCACGGCCTCGGCCGCGTCCAGCCGGTTCGCCAGCCAGCGGGGCGGCCGGACCGGGCCGGTCCGGGCGCGGTCGAGGGCCGCCACCGCGCCGCCGAAGTCGCCGCGCGCCCGCGACAACCGGCTGTTCACCAGCGCGAGCGCGCCGGCCGCGACCGGGTCCTGGTCGATCTCCAGGGCCGCGGCGGCCGCGTCGGCGTGCCGCCGCCCCTGGTGCGCGTCGGCCTGCTCGGCGTAGACCCAGGCCAGCGCGATGTCGCCGGTGACCGGTGGCCAGCTCGCGCCGCTGCCGGCCGGGCCGGCCGGGCCGGCCGGGCCGGCCTGTGCCGGCGCGGTGCCGGCGGCGGTGGCGGGCCCGGTCGTGGCAGGCGTCGCCGCGCCGGCGGTCGCGCCGGCCGCCGCCCCAGCCGCTGCCCCGGCCGCCTCGGCGGCGGTGGCGGCCCGCCGGGCGAACCCCGCCGCCCGGCGCAGCCGGCCGGTCATCGCCTCCGCGAGCGCCAGGTCGGCCAGGGACCGGGCACGCAACCGGGCGGAGTCCGGCGACTGCGCGGACCGCGCCGCGGCCGCCAGCCGGTCCCGGGCCGCGTCCAGGTCCCCGGCGGTCAGGTACGCCCGGCCCACGCTGGCCAGCAGCAGCGCCTGCAGCTCCGGCGGCGCCGGACCGCGGTCCGCGGGCAGGTCGGCGAGCGCGGCGCCGGCCACCGTCGCCGCACCCAACGCACCGTCCGAATCGCCGGTCGCGGCCGCGAGCGCCGCGCGGACGGCCGCGATGCCCAGCCGCAGCGCGGGGCACACCGCGCGGCCCGCACCGGCCCGCTGCCCCGCCTCCCCGCCGGCGGCTGCCGGGTCGGTGGCCCGGGCCAGCTCGGCGGCCCGGGACAGGTGCTCGCCGCAGGCCCGCGGATCCTGCCGTCCCAGCGCGAGTGCCGCGGCGACCAGGGCGGCTTCCGGCAGTGGCGCGTCGGTCGGCATGCCGGCGAGGGCGCCGGCCAGGCCGGTGCCCGGCGGCGAGCTGACCAGCCGCGCGATGGCCAACTCGCCGACCACGAGCGCGGCCGCGTCCGCCCAGTCCTGGGCGGCGGCGTACTGCCGGGCGGCGTCGACGGGGTGCCCCGCGGCGGCCAGCCAGCGGGCCGCCTTGCGGTGCAGGGCCCGCCGCCGCGCCGGCGAATCGCCCTGCAGTTGGGCCCGCAGCAGGTCGCGGATCAGCGGTTGGTAGCGGAACCAGCCGCCGTCGCCCGGCTCCCGCTCGACGAACCCGCCGGCCGCGGCGAGGGCGGTGAGCGCGGCCGGCGCGTCCCGGCACCCGCTGAGGTGGCCGGCCAGCGCGCCGGGCAGCCGGTCCACCACGCTCGTGGTGAGGATCAGGTGCCGCAGCTCGGCGGGCAGCGCGCCGAGCACCTCGGCCCGGAAGTAGGCGGCGAGGTCGGGGCCGGCGAGCCGCAGCCCGGCGGCCCAGCCCCGGGCCCGGGTCAGCCGCGCGGCCGGCACCGCGACGACCGGCCGGTCCCCGTCCGCCGGCCCGCCGCCGCCGACCAGGGCCGCCGCCTCGACCGCGGTGAACGCGAGCTGACCGGACCGGATCTCGGTCACCGAGCCGTCGAGCCGGTAGCGGTGCAGCGGCAGGACCGGATCGGTCCGGGTGACCAGCACCAGCCGCAGCCGGCCGCCGGCGTGCCGGAGCACGAAGTCGATCTCCTCGGCTGGCCAGGCAACCAGCCGCTCGGCGCTGTCCAGGATCAGTGCGAGCGGCTCGGCGCACTCGGACAGCCGCGCGGACAGCCGTACCAGCAGCGACCGGTCGACCTGCTCGATCCGCTCCGGGACGCCGACCTCCGGCATCGGCAGGCCGCTGCGCGTCAGGCCCTCGACCACGTACGACCAGAAGACGCCGGACCTGCCGTCGTCCTCGTCGAGGGTGACCCAGCTGACCGGGCCCGGCGCCAGGCCGGCCGACACCCACGAGCTCGCCAGCACGGTCTTCCCGGAGCCGGCCGGTGCGCTGATCAGGGTCAGCGGCCCGCGGACACCCTCGGACAGGCGGTCCAGCAGCCGTGGCCGGAACAGCACCGTCGGCTTGATCGCGGGCACCTGGAACTTCGCGGCCATGATGGGGTCGCCGTCGGGTGTAACCGGACCGTCCTCGAGTAGCTCGCTGGCCGTACTCACGTCGACGTCCCCCAGGCTCGGCCACGCCATCCGGCGCGGCACCCTCGGCTCTGCCCCCCTGCCGAAACCAGCATCGTCGAGCCGGGCGCCGTCCCCATCACTCACCTGTGCGGTTTCCTCGGACCATTGCCGGGCGGCGTCGCGGCGGCGCGGCCCGGCCCGGAACGCACGGCAGGGACGCCCCGTCAGCTGCGGCGGGGCGTCCCTGGCCGTACGGGGAGCCTGGTCAGAACGTTGGTGTTAGCTCTCGATCGACGTCACCTCCCCTCCGTGCATCGCCAGCGCGTAGACGACGATCACGTCCAGCGCGATGAGGAGGATCGACCACGCCGGGTAGGCCGCCATGAAGGCCATGTTGGTGACGGCGCTGACGACGGCGAGGATTATCCCGATCACCCGGGCCCAGGTCTGGCCCAGCATCACCCCCGCCCCGGCGCAGATCGCCACCGCGCCGATGATCAGATGTGCCCAGCCCCAGGCCGTGTAGTCGACCGAAACCACGAGACCGCTCGGACCGACGAGGTAGTACTGGTCCTCGAAGAGGGCGACCAGTGCCGCGATGACCTCGAAGCAGCCGAGCATGAACATCATCACGCCCGCGAAGATGACCCACCCGACCCAGCCCGTCCGCCGCGTCTCGTCGTACGCCGTGAACCGGCCGGTTTCCGATGTGCCACGGGCATGCGCTGCCTCGGTCATCTCGTTCCTCTCCTTTCACGTGGATGGTCCTTGTCGCCGTCCGTGTCGGGACGCCACGCGGGTGCCCGGCCGGCGGTCAGCGGCGTCTGGGCGGCCGGTCGGCGGGCGCGGCCGGCAGGCCCGGGATGGCCGCGGCCAGGAACGGCCCGACGGCCACGACCCGTGCCTCGGCGGCGATGGCCAGCTCGACCACCGACCCGCCGTCCAGTCGAAGGCCGAGTACCTGGGGGTCGGATCCGAGACCGCGGACCATGTCGGGCGCCGGCCGCGGCCCATGTTCGGGTAGCCGCACCGGCAGCGCGACGACCTGCTGCCCGAGCAGGCCGCACCGCACCAGCAGCACATCGTGCGCCCAGACGGCCGCCGTACGGCGCCGCCCCCAGCGCTGCCGGAACCGGGTCCCGGCCGGGCGCGGCTCGCCGAATGCCCGGACCTTGCAGCCGAAGGAGCCGGGCACACGGGCGAACCGGGACCGGCTCCGCAGGCTGACCAACGTCGCGCCGAACAGCCCGCCGAGAGCGGCGACCGTGAGCGCGACCAGCGTGAACGGCATGTCCTTGCCCCCTCTCCGGCGATGGGATCGGCGGGCCGACCGGCGCCGGCCACACCCTGCCCGGCACGCTCGCGGCGCGCGGACCGCGTCGCGGACCGGTCGCCCGGGCTGGCCGCGGGTGCCGCGGACCAGCCGGACCGAACGGCCACCTGCCTCACGTGCTGGCCGGCGCCGTGGCGCCGTGCAGCGCGTCCTGCAGTTCGGCCTCGTGCTCCTTGCTCATCGAGGATTTCAGTACGGTGCCGCCGTACTGGCTCAGCGCCTCGACGGCCCGGTCCGGGGTGACCTTCTCGACCACCAGGAACAGGGCCGAGGTGCCGGGCGTCAGCATCGCGCGCACCTGGTTCTCGAACTGCTTGTCGATCCCGGTCTTCGCCACCTTGCCCATCACCGCGCCCAGCCCGGCGCCGACTGCCATCCCGAAGAACGGGATGAAGAACAGCAGGCCGAACAGGAAGCCCCAGAACATTCCCCAGCTGGCCCCGCCGCCGACAGCGTGGTGGTTGGTCGTGACGTGGAACTTGCCGCCGGTGTCCCGGGTGATGACCGCGATCGCGTCCGGCTCGATGATCAGATCCGCCGCGAGCCGCTCTGCCTCCTCGGCCGCGACGTGCGCGGTGGTCTGATCGGGGTAGCCGATGGCGACGAGGGTTGCCATATCCGCTTGTCCTCTCTCTCCCGCCGACGCCCGTGCCCGTCGGGAATCCGTGTCGTGGGCCTATCCAACGGAGCCCGGGCCGGGCGGTCCTCATCCCGACCGGGTGAGGCGAGCCACCGGCCCGGACCGGGCCGCACGCCGGGCCGGCGGGCCCGGCCGGCGCGCGGCGCGTCTCATCTGGCCGGGATGACGACGGCGGCACCGGCGACGGCCGACGGTGCAGCGAACACAATGCGGAGGAGGTCGCTGTGACCGATGAACCCTGTCTGGACCACGGCTCGCCCGCCCAGCACCGGCTGTTGCTGGACGGGACGGTGCTGCTCGGCGTCACCGGGATCGCGTGGACCTGCGGCGCGCTGCTCGGCGCCGCGATCGGCGCCGGTGGCCTGCGGCCGGCGCTGCACCAGGTAGGCGAACGGGCCGACCGCGCCAGGCAGCGCTGGGCGCCGCCGCGGACGGTCCGCGTCGTCGCAAGCGACTGGCCGGCCGAGCGCACCGCCGAGTGAGCGCCCGATGAGCTACCTGGCCCTGCTGCTGCCCGCGATCGTGCTCGGCCTGCTGCCGCTCGCCGATCTGCTCGAGCGGTGGTGCGGGCCGCCGGATTCCATTGTGGACACAGCGACCACGTCAACCGGGTAGCGCGGGCGGAGGTACCCGCCGGCCGGCTCATTCGCGCCGGATGAGGTCGGCGCGGCGGTGCGCCAACCAGACTCGGGCCGTCGACGGCCACCGGTGGCGGCGGTGGCCGTCGGCGTCCCGGCTGACCGGCGGTCGGCGGCGGGCGGTGGCGGACCCGGCGCCATCTCGGCTGGACCCGGATCCCCGCACCCGTGCGACACCGAAGGAGCAGCCCATGACCGAGGCCGCGATCGCCGATCACGGAATCATCGGAGACCTGCACACTGCCGCGCTGGTCAGCACCGACGGGTCGGTGGACTGGTTCTGCTGCCCGCGGTTCGACGCGCCGAGCGTCTTCGGCGCGCTGCTGGACGACGTGCGCGGCGGCCACTTCCGGGTGCGTCCGGTCGGAGCGCCGTACGTCTCCAAGCAGATGTACTACCCGGACTCGGCGGTGTTGATCACACGCTTCTTCACCGACTCGGGCGTGGGTGAGGTGGTCGACTTCATGCCGGTCCTGGGCCGGAAGGTCAGCGACAGCCACCGGATCGTCCGGCTCGTGCGGTGTGTTCGCGGCCGGATGACGTTCGAGGTGGATGTCGCGCCGCGCTTCGACTACGGCCGCCAGGAACACCGGACAGAGCTGACCGCACATGGCGCGGTCTTCGCCACCCCGACGCAGGCGCTGACGCTGCACGTGGTCCGCGAGCCCGACGACCCGCGACTGGCCCAGTCCCGCGTCGAGGACGGCGACGTCCGGGTGACGATCGAGCTGACCGACGGTCAGCTGCGGGGCGTTGTGTTGGAGTCGTCGCCCGCGCCCGGGACGCCGCGGGAAGTCCCGGTGGCGCAGGCGCGGCGGCTGCTCGCGGACACGGTCGCGTTCTGGCAGTCATGGCTGGCCCGGTCGACCTACACCGGGCGCTGGCGGGAGACCGTGCAGCGTTCGGCGATCACGCTGAAGCTGATGACCTACGCCCCGACCGGCGGCCTGGTCGCCGCGCCGACGACGAGCCTGCCCGAGCAGCTCGGCGGCGAGCGCAACTGGGACTACCGCTACACCTGGGTCCGGGACGGGTCGTTCTCGGTCTACGCGCTGCTCCGGCTCGGGTTCGTCGAGGAGGCGGGTCAGTTCAGCCGCTGGCTGGGCGACCGGGTCCAGGAACGGACCGGCGGCGACGGCGGTCCGCTGAACATCATGTACCGGGTGGACGGGTCCTCGGACCTGAAGGAGGAGACCCTGGATCACTGGTCCGGCTACCGGGGCTCGTCCCCGGTGCGGATCGGCAACGACGCGTCCGACCAGCTGCAACTGGACATCTACGGTGAGGCGTTGGACAGCATCTTCGTTGCCCACCGGGCCGGCCTGGACATACCGCACCGCGGCTGGACGGAGATCAGGGAGATCCTGGACTGGCTCGCGGCGAGCTGGGACCAGCCGGAGGAGGGCATCTGGGAGACCCGCGGCGGCCGGCAACCGTTCACCTACGGGCGGCTGATGAGCTGGGTCGCGCTCGATCGCGGCATCCGGCTGGCCGCCGAGGCCGGCCGCCCCGCCCCGCTCGCGATGTGGACCGCACAGCGGGACGCGATCTACGACCAGGTCATGGCTCGCGGCTGGAACCCCCGCCGGCAGGCGTTCGTGCAGCACTACCAGACCGCCGTCCTGGACTCCGCGCTGCTGCGCATGCCCAAGGTGGGGTTCATCGCGGCGCAGGATCCGATGTGGACCGCGACGCTGGCGGCGATGGACGCCGAACTGGTGACCGACAGCCTCGTCTACCGCTACGACCCCGCCGCGTCGCCCGACGGCCTGCGCGGCGCCGAGGGCACCTTCTCGCTGTGCACGTTCACCTACGTCGACGCGCTGGCCCGCACCGGTCGTACCACCATGGCCCGCCAGACGTTCGAGAAGATGCTCACCTACGCCAACCACGTCGGCCTGTACTCCGAGGAGATCGCGCTGACCGGCGAGCAGATCGGCAACTTCCCGCAGGCCTTCACCCACCTGGCGCTCATCGACGCGGCGCTCACCCTCGACGCCGCGCTGGACCGTCGCTGACCCCGGCCGCCGATGCCTCCGCGCGAGCCCACGAACCGCCAGCGCATCCGGGTGCGGCGGGAGACCACCGAGAGCACCGCGGCCGCGATCTACGGCATCATCGTCAGCGCGGCCGTCATGGCCACCTCCCACAGCCATACGGCCGTGGCCGTGGTCGTCGCGGTGGTGGTCACGTTGCTCATCTACTGGTGCGCCGAGCGGTACGCCAGGCTGGTGGCGGAGCGGATCCACGAAGGTCACCGCCCCAGCTGGCAGCACGTGCGGCGTCAGCTGACCACCGGCTGGGAGTTCGTGACCGCCTCCGCGCTGCCGCTGGCGGCCCTCGTGATCCTGCGCCTGGCCGGCGTCAACCTGTACCACGCCGTGATCTGGGCGCTGATCTGCAGCAGTGGGCTACTCGGCCTCGCCGGCTGGGAGGTCGGCCGGGACGGCCGGCTCACCGACGCCGAGCGGCTCGTCTCAGCGGCGGTCACCGCCGCCTTCGGCATCGGGATGATAGTGCTGAAGACCGTCCTGCACTGACGGCGGCACTCGACGCCGACACCGCCCCGCCGCACCCGACCACCGGGCGTTCGCAGCCGGCATCTCGGGATGGTCGATCGGTGATCAGACGGTTCGCCATAGGATGAGTCGTGGTCTTGTTCGCGTCCTACGACGGTACCGAAATCGGCTATCGCGTCGCTGGTGACGGCCCGCCGCTGGTGTGCCTGCCGGGCGGCCCGGGTCGGGCTGCCGAGTACCTGGGCGATCTCGGCGGGTTGCACCGGTCACGGCAACTGGTCCTGCTGGATCCGCGCGGGGTGGGGCTGTCGGCCGATCCAGCGGACCCGGCGACATTCAGGGTCGACCGGCTGGTCAACGATGTCGAGTCGCTCCGCGTCCATCTTGGCCTGGCCCGGATGGACCTGCTCGCGCACTCAGCCGGCGCTGTCCTCGCGACGCTCTACGCGGCCGCGTACCCGGAGCACCTCTCCGGGCTGATCCTGGTCACCCCCGGCCTGGCCGCGGTCGACGTCGACGGCACCGAGGAACAGTTGGGCGCCGCCCTTGAGCGCCGTGCGGCCGAGCCCTGGTACCCGGCCGCACGCGCCGCGCTGGACAAGATCCTCGCGGGAGAGCTGTCGATGGAGGCGTTCCGTGCGTCCAGGCCGTTGTTCTACGGTCGCTGGGACGACGCGGCCCGGGCGCACGCGACCGTCGGGGTCACCGAGCGCCACATGGCCGCGCGCGCCGGCTTCTTCGCCGGCGCCGCCCTCGACCCGCCCTCGACCCGTGCCGCCCTCAAGAAGCTCACCGCGCCCGTCCTGCTGTACGCCGGAGACCTGGACCCGATCGTGACACCCGCCCTGGTACGGCAGGCTGCGCCGCTGTTCAACGACGCGACCGTCGTCGTCCAGCCCGGGGCCGCGCACTTCCCGTGGATCGAAGACCCGCTCGCCTTCACAGCCGCCATACGTTCGTTCTTCGGCTGACCGCCGGCCAACGGCTCGCCGCTGGCGCACCTGACCGGCTCACCCGCGGCCAACACCGGCGTCCGTACGGTGTGGGTGTGATCGGCGGACGGGTCGGGCGCTGGGGGCTGGTCCTGGCCGGCGTGTCGGTGCTGGCGGCGCTACCGTCGACGCTGCGGTTGCTGCCGGCCGCCGACCGGGACATTTCCGCCGCCGCGCTGCAGGCGAAGATCGCCGGTTCGGCGCAGGCCGGCTACTCCGGGTACGCCGAGGCGGTCGGTGGGCTGCGGCTCCCGCTCACCGACCAGTTCACCGCGCTGGTGGACCTGTTCGGCCAGCGCACCACGCTGCGGGTGTGGTGGCGCGGCCGCGACGACTGGCGGGTGGACTCGCTCACCCCGACCGGGGAGAACGACGTGCACCGCGACGCGCGGGGCACCTGGAGCTGGGACTACGAGGCGAGCCGCGCGGTGCGGGCGGCCGAGCCGCCGGTCCGGCTGCCCCAGCCGGCCGACCTGGACCCCGCCGCGCTGGGCCGGCGGCTGCTCGCGGAGGCCGACCCAGCCGAGCTGACCCGGCTGCCCGCCCGCCGGGTGGCCGGCCGCGACGCGCTCGGGCTGCGGCTGCACCCGGCCGACCCGCACACCACGATCACCCGGGTCGACGTCTGGGCCGACGCGGACACCGGCGTGCCGCTGCGGGTCGAGGTGGCCGGTGCCGGCGCCGACCGCCCGGTGGTCGAGGCGGCGTACCTGGACTTCAGCACCGGGCGCCCGGCCGCGCGGACCGTCGCGTTCGTGCCGCCGCGAGGCAACGACGTGGAGGTCAGCGGCGGCAGCGACGACCTGGCCGCGCGGCTGAACCGGCGGATCCGGATCCAGCCGCCCGACCAGCTGGCCGGCTACCGGCGCCGGCAGCGGGTCGAGGGCCTGGGCGCGGTCGGCACCTACGGCCGCGGCGTGACCGTGCTGGCCGTCAGCCCGCTGCCGAGCCGGATCGCCGAGCCGCTGGCCGAGCAACTGGCCAAGACACCGGGCGTGGTGAAGACCGAGCCGTCCGAGCAGCGCTCGACGATGGCCGACGGCAAGACCACCCTGATCACCCTCAGCGGCAACCGGAGCATGCTGCTGACCGTGGGGCCGCTGTCGGTGATGCTGGTGCTGCCGCTGACCGTGGACAGCCCCGGCTGGCTGCTGGCCGGCACGGTCACCCCCGCCACCCTGCAGCAGGCCGCGGACACCGTCGGCCGCATCGCTCTGGAGCTACCGTGAGCGCTACAGCTGACTGACCGCGGTCGACGAGATCGCGCCCGACGGCTGGGTGTCAGTTGCTGAGCAGGTCCTGGAGTTCGGTGACCGCGGCGCGGAGCTGGTCGGCGAACACGTGCATGGCCGCCGCGACCGGCCGGGGGGTGCTGAGGTAGACGTTCAGCCGGTCGGGCAGCAGGACGTAGCCGACGCCGATGCAGCGCTGGCTGGTCGAGCCGAAGCCGAAGTAGGTGATGTTGGTCGAGGGCGCCGAGCTGGTGCTCAGGTAGTCCTCGCGCATGACCGTCCAACCGGGCGAGTCGTACAGTGCGGGCGGCTCGGTCACGCCCAGCTCCGCGCCGCGCCTGCGCTGGATCAGCTGAAGTTCCCACAGGTGTTGTTCGGGTGCCTGGCCGGCCTGGCACTGCCTGGCGCGGGCGGCGTGCCGTTCCGCGGCCGCGGTGAGCGCCGCGCGCCGGCTGGCCGCGTCCGCATCCGGGTCGTCCATCGCGGCGACGAACCGCTGCAGCTCCGGCGTGACCACCCGCATCGCCTCGGTCCGGCCGTGCTGCCAGTGCCGGGTGGCGATCGACTCGTAGGTCGCGCCGAGGTGTCCCTTGGCCCGCTGGTGCGCCACCTGATAGGCGCATTGGACGAACGCGTCCGGCGACACGCGCAGCTGCTTGGCCCGGGTGGACCCGAAGTCGGCGAATGACACGACCGTCGTGGCGGTGGCCGCGGAGTACGCCGCGAACGCCGCGGCCGCCGCCCGCACGTCGGCCCGCAGTTCCTCGTCCAGGGCGAATGTGATCGGCGCGGCGGCCGGCGTCCCGGCCGGGACGGCGTCGGACCGGATCGACTGCTCGGCCGCCGGTGTGCCCAGCAGTGCGTCGACGAAGCTGAGGATCGTCGTCCCGTCCAGCGTGCAGTGCTCGACGTTGATGCCGGCCCGGCCGTCGGCGAACACGATCAGCGACACCGCCTTGTCGAACCAGCGGTTGCCGCTGTCGCCGTGCAGCAGCAGGTCACTGGCGGCGAGCTGGTCCGCCGGCGCGGTGTCCTCCAGGCACAGGCAGAACAGCGCGGTCTCCACCGTGTCCAGCGCGGCAGCGTTGGCAGGGGCGTGCGCGAGCAGCGCTTCCCGGCTCGCCGCCCATTCCGCCCGCGCCTTGGTCGTGAGGTGCCCGACCGACGTTCCGGTGGGCGCGGTCCGGGCGCCGGCGGCCTGCACCGCGCGCAGCCCGGCGACCAGGTCGTCCGGCGAGTGCGGGCGGCCGTTCGGGGCGATGACGTCGAGGCGGAACATGTTCCCGCGCACGAAGACCACGATGTGCCGGGCCCGGGCCGGTCCTGGCTCGGCCGCGGTGTAGGGCGCGCGCACGGTGTCCTGGGTGGCGCCGGGGATCCGGGTGGTGCCGAACAGGTACTTGTGCTGCTCCATCGACTGCGGCTGGCCGCGCTGCACGACCGGCGCGATCAGCTCCTGGTCGAGCCGCACCTTGTAGTTCAGCGCGGCGGCGACCAGCCCGGCGGCGCGGTCGAGCTGGCTCTCGCCGGTGTCCCGGAAGAGGAAGAAGAAGTTGGCGTTCAGCGCGATGCGGTCGCGCCGGCCCAGGTACCGGTAGGGCCAGAACGTGTCCAACCAGCTGCGTACGCCGGGGGTTGCGTCGTACCCGGCCAGCGCCGCCTGCAGGGTCCGGGCCGGGCTGTCCGGTGTCAGGAAGCCCGCCACCGCCGCTTCGGTCCGGGCCCGCTGCTCGGCGGTCAGCAGCGGCGCCGACCAGTCCAGGAACAGCTCGCAGCTTGCCTCGAGCGTGGGCAACGGGACCCGGGGCAGCACGTCCTCGTTGTCGAACGTGCGGACCGGCGCGGTGACCGACCGGTTCTGCCCGTCGCCCGGAGCGGGATCTACCACTGTCCAACCCTTCGTGCCGCGTGGTCGGGAGAGGTGGAGCTGCGCGTACAGCCAGCCGCCGGCCTCCAGACCGCGCGTGTCCACCCCGGTGGCCGACAGCGCGTCCAGAACGGCCGACCGCTCCTCGGCCGAGGCGAACCGCCGCTGCCTGAACGGCCGCTCCAGCGCAACGGTCTCGTACCCTAGCTCAGCCAGTTCCTCGGCCACCGGCGCGAACGAGAACATCCGCAGCACGAAGTGCGCCATCCACGGTCGCCGGTCGCCGACGGCGGTCAACACCCGGGCGATCGTCTTGCCGGTGATATAGCCGAAGCAGCCAGTGGAGATGACCAGGTCCGTCCCGGCGAGTTGGCGCCGCTGCCCGCCGGTCGGCTCACGCCGCTCCAGGTCGGCATGCACCGCGTCGTCGAGAAACCCGGCGTCCAGGGCGTAGGCGAGGGCCGGGCCGGCCACGTCGAGCCCGACGAACCGGGCCGGCGTCGCGGACCGCCGGGACCTGGCAAGCTGGCGGTCCCGCGCCACCAGCGCCGCCCGGGAATGCTCGCCGGTCGGCTCGTCGCAGTAGCGGCTATACAGTTCGGCCATCGACACGTCGCATCGCAGCAGCGCCGCATTGACCCCGTACGAGCACCCGATGTCGAGCACGGTCACCGGTCCCGGCGCCGGCAGGGCCCGGCGGTACTCCTCGACCAGCCCGGCGAAATACGGCTTCGCGAGCTGCGGGATGCAGTAGTCGAGCGCCCGCAGGGTTCGGAAGTATGGTCGAGGATCGGGCTGCGTGTAGATGTGATCGAACGACGCCTTGCCGGTCCCATCGAACTGCACAGGTCGCGCTCCGCCCAGTCAAGAGGTCTGGCCTAGTCGAGAAGCCGGTCTCCGCGCACAGCCCGCTCGGCGGCCAGGTGCTCGGGCAGCACCCGGCCGAACAGCTGCTTGGTCCGGGCCGGGTTGCCCACCACACCCGGGCGCTCGCTGTAGGCGAATATCGCGGTGTGCCGCGGGACGTCGCCGGTCACCGGGCTGACCCGGTGCAGGGAGAACCGGCCGCGGAACAGCTGCAGGTCACCGGGCCGCAACGGGAGCCGGCGCACCGCCGGCCCGCCGGCGCCGGTCAGCACGGCCCGTACGTCAGCGAAGTTCTCCGACCGCTCGGAGCGGATGTTGGGGCAGTACTCGAAGACCCCGCCCGCGGCCGGCGCCTGGGTGAGCATGCTGACCGCGAACTCGTTCGTGTCGAAATGCCACGGGTGTTCGTGTCCGGGCGGCACGACGTTCAGGCACAGCGCGGCGAGCGGGTCGGCCAGTTCGTACAGTCGCGGCAGCCCGAAGCAGGCGGCCAGGAACTGCTGGAACGCCGGGCTGGAGTACAGCCGATGGATGACCAGGTCCGGCCCGATGCGGTCGCGCGGCACGAACGCGTTGCCCCGCTGGAACGGCACGCGACCGGGGTGGTCGGGCGGCAACGAGTCGTCCACCTCGATGTTGTAGACGTTGACGGTCTCGACCTCGTAGTACGCCTCGGGCGCGACCGCGGCGCACTGGGCCCGCAGCATGTCGACCCGGTCCGCCCGGATGAAGTCAGGCAGCACGCTGCAACCGGCGGCGGCCAAGTCGGCCCGGGCGCGGGCGGCCGCGGCGGCGGCGCCGTCGGGGTCGGTCAGCGGGTAGCGGGCCATGTCGATGACCTGGTCGAGGCCCGGGACGACTGACTCCCTCACAGCCAACTCCTTCACATCCGCGCGGACGTCGGGTTGCCGGAGCGGGGCCGGAGCGACCGGGCCCGCGGCGGCCACGACAGTCCGGCGCGCGCCTGGTGCCGGCATCGGCACGACAGCCGCAGGGTAGATGCGCGACAGCCCGCCGCGCCGCCGGCTGGCTCACCAGTGCCGGGCCGCTATCCCATCGCGGGCTCCCGACGGTGCTCGTGGAGTGCGCGTCGGTGCGCCCTCCACGGCACACAGGCGCATCGAACGCATGCCACGGCCAACTGCGTGGCCGTGCTCGCCGATACCGGTCACCAGTGTGACAGACCTCCAGGCGCCCGGTCACGACCGCCTCCACTCGACGCTGCTGGCGCAGCCGGTGACGATGTCGGCGACCGCGGCGGACTTGGAGCCGGCCCGCTTGTACTCCGGCCGTGGATGGTGATCTTGTTGGTGCGGCGGTGCGGGATTTGGTGTGGCCACCGGGCCGATCCAGACCTATTGACCTGGATTGAAACCCGGTAACCGACCACACCAACACCCCCACCGACCACGACCGACCACGGCCTGCCGCCACCAACCCAACGCCTGCTACAGCTGCCGAAGACGCCGCCTACTCACGGCTTCCGGTAGAGCCGCCCCCGCGGCTTCCGGCGGGCGAGTATCGGCCGGCTGCTGACACAATCGGTGCATGCCGGGGGCTGTGCTGGGAAGACTGGTGGTGATCAACTCGAGTCGGTGGTCTTCGTACGGGACCACCCGTAGCTGGATTTCGACGCGCCTCGACTGCGGCTTAGGTCCGGCGGTGGTCACGAGCGCCCACCCGACACTGCGCCTACGCGGCGAGAGTACCGCGACGCGCTACGGCGCTTCGTCGCCCACCGCGCGCTGCGCACCGTCGAGGCGCCGACGTCGACGTGACCCTGGAATTCGAGGTCGAATCCATCACCCTCGACCCCGCGCCAACGAACGACTCTGACACTAGTTCGGCATGAGTTCCTGTCCAGGGCGCCTGTGATCGTCCCACCGTGCTCTCAGTTCGACATACAGTTTGTTGATCACGGATGAGGTGATGCGTTCGTCCGGCAGGGCCTCATTCTTGGACTCCCAGAATGCGCGCTCAGCGCCCCAGACCTCGTTAAAAGCTCGTTGTGCCTTCACCCAGTTATTGTCATTGTACCAAACGAATAACGTCACAAAAGGCTCGTGCGCGGGGTGGCGCTGGAGGTCGATCAGTCGAGGAATCATTGGCCGCCACGCTTCACATCGCGGTCGAGGGCCCGTTGGTAGACTTTCTCGAGTTCTTCCTCGGTGACCCGACGAACCGCGAAGATGCCGACCAGCAGGCTGACAGCCGTACCGATCACGGCGGGTATTACTAACCATCCGAAGATGGCAAGCAAGATCGCGGCGATACGTCCCGGACCGTGCACCGTGGACGGCGACGCGTCGCCCAGCACAATGTCGAGCGCGAGACTCCATCTGACGTACCGCCAGCCTCCTATTGCCAACGCGGCAAGGGCATAGGCCAGCAGGCTTGATAGGACGATCCACCAGCCGTTGCACCAGAGCCATCGAAAGGTCGGATTGGCATGTCGCAATGCGTCGATCCGTACCAGGTGCGGAATCCGCCGGGGCGGTTCGGGAATCGTCGGCAGGTCCGTCCGTGATGCCGATCCACGCTGAGCCCCCACTATAGGCTGCTGGCCCTGCTTCCGATCGACCCGAGCCCCGACACGGATGCCGCGGGTGCGCCTGCCCACCGACTGGTCAGCTCACAGGCTGTAGGAGGTCGGCCAGGTGTTCGCTGAGTCGCTGCGCGTCGGCGAAGCTCATCCGTCCGGTCTCGACGGTGTGTACTCGGAACTCAAAAACCTCGGCGGTGGCTTCGGTGATTTCGCGGTCGCCTGCCGCCGGCCAATTACGCCGCAGATCGGCCCTAATCTGGTCGATCAATGCGGCGCGGGCTGGTTTATCTATCTGGACCTCGCCGGCATCGTCGAGGACGACTTCCTCGTCGGCGATCGTCTGCTGAGACTGGCATGATCGTGGCTGCTCGCGCTGGGAGTACGCACTGTCGACTGCATTCCGTTCCACGCCTCGGTCCCCCGTTCACCGCTGCTGAACTCGGTGCCACCCTACACGTCCCACAGCCAGCCGACACTGTGTGTAGTCATGGATTGCCCTTTGGGTACGCCGAGCCGTCCGCTCACCGCCCCTACGTGCTCGCTACGCACTAGGCCAACTCACCCAGATCGGACGGGCCGGTAAGGATGGTAAGGATACGGAGAGAGACCCCATCGGCCTCGGCGTAGTTGATCCGCCCCGTAGTAAGCGTGTTGATGCGAAAGGGTACTAACTGCTCCAGCGCGGCGCCAATCTGGGTGGGGCTCGCCGCCGGCCAGGCGGCCCGTAGTTCTGCCGTCGTCTTCTCGACTACCGAGTTACGCATCCGATCGGTAATGATCAGAGAACCAACGTCGTCGAGTGCCACTTCATCGATATCCAACGGCGTAACACCGAAGATCGGACGTCGCGGAGTGGGGGGCATACCTGGCATGTCCATGTCCATGTCCATCGAGTCGACCCTTCTTCCGACGGGCTTAGACTTCACGAACTGCCGGTGGGCCCAACCTGGAGGACCGTTCGGCGCGAACCCGACAGCCCGGACGATCTCGCAAGCGTGGTAGCTAGTCAACAACCAAACGTCAGATACGTCCCATCCGCGAAAGTCCACCGGTTGTCGAAGAGCACGGGGATATCGGTACCGGCGAGCTCGTATGGCCCACTGATGGTGGCCGGCGCGCGTAGTCGCAGGTCGGGTTCGCGCTGCATGACCTGGCCGAACGCCATCGCGGCGGGCCCGCCTTGGGAGAGGCCGCCCAGGACGTCGCCGGACAGGCACTGCCCGTGCCGGGCCGCCACGGCCCGACCTGCCCGGACCGCGTCCAGCGACGCGCTGGCCTCAATGCGGGCGTGCTCGTACGGTGGCGCCGGGGCCGGTGCCCAGCCCGAGGTAGTCCGGTGCCACGGTCACGAAGCCGGTGGTGGCGAACAGCACGGCGGTGGACCGGTCGAGGTTGTCGTCCGAGACCGAGCCGCCGCCCAACAAGGCGGCAATGCTCCTAATGGGGCTGACGCCGTCGCCGGTCATGAGAGTCAAGCCCGTTTGTGCCCAATTGACCGTCCATTGTCACGAGGCTGAGGTGGAATTCTCGCTCCCACTCGCCCGTCTCGTGAGCGATCACGTCTCGTATGTCTTGCGTGAAGACCTTCAACAGCGACAGTCGTTCAAGTACTTCGAGGCCTTCCTTGCCAGACACCGCAACAGCGCAGGACGCAGACCAATCAAATTGCAGCCTCTCAAGGCGAGCCTGTAGTCGCTGCGCCACAGTTAAGTATCGCATCCAGCCTGACGAGATACCGAAGAACCGGTCAAACCCCACGCAGGTCGCCGCGAGTGCTAAGAAAACGTATCCCCACGCCGCGCGGCCTGAACCTGGAGTGGCGAGAGATACGAGCGGGGCAATGCCGCCCGCCGCGGCCAACGCAATCGCGATCGCACGCAGCAGTCGGGAAGCACGTTTCTTCCGACCCTTGCGGCTCAGATACCAGCCTATGGCCGCCAGTGCTTTGGCCTCCGCAACCCTGTAGTATCCGGTCAAGGTTGGCTCAGGATCGAGCCAATCGGAAGGCGACAGGTGGACCAACGGTTCTACCTGTAGATCTCTATCTGCCATCCTGCCTCTTAGTGTCTTCGCGGTTGGCAAATTGCGACTCCATGCCTCAGCCTTTCAGCGTCCAGCGGTCGGTAGTCGTCCATTCGGCTCCTGGATCCAGCGACAGCTGCCGCCATTCCACGCGAAGGAAATCTGCCCCGGGTTGTCGAGTTCTGCGGAGTAGCTCGATTATTGCGAAGTGATTCGATGTGCTGTGCTGGAGTTCGTGTTCACTCACACCGGTGCTCCCACAGCCGGACACGATCAGCGACTTGCTCGCGTGACCAGAATCTCCGATACCGCTCTTCACGGAGGTCTCCCGCAGTTGTGGTCTGTGTTTGTGGCCATGCATGACGAGAGAAATGCCGAGTTTCATGAACCTCTGCTCGACTAGTCCAGCGTCCCTGATCGTGGATAGATCGACCGCTACGTCGTCCGCCGTCCTAGCCTTCAGTGGCTCAGGATAGGGGTGAAGGTGATGGTGCATCACCACCGCCCGCACCTGCCCTGGTCTCGGCTCTGGCATCAGGCTGCGGACGTTATCGAGCTGTCTCTTGCCAACGAATCCGTAGTTATGTCCTTCGTCCTCAAATATACATGAGTTGAGGCCGACAAATGCCACTGGGCCGGACTGATCGAGGTAGACGATTTCGTTAGGCTCGGGACGCTTGCCTGTCAATTTGAAATCCCATGTGACCAGTGGAAACAGACGCTTGAACAAGTCTTCACCGTAGAACTCGCCGACGAACTCGAGGTAATTGTCAAATCGGCGGTCCGGCCGGGCGGTCCAGTCCACGTCATGATTCCCCGGTACAATGATGACTTGGTCGCGCCGGAGTCCCACATTCGCGCATAGTTCGTCGAGGAAACTGTGCACCGATGCGAACTCCTCAGGCTTTCCCAGGTATGTTAGATCCCCTGAAAGGACAACAGCGGCCGCCTCCGGCCCGCACCTAGCGGTCGCTAGGGCGCGATCGAACTCGCGCTTCAGTTCAACGGCCAGGCGATCAGAATTCTCACTATCTGCAAATCGGTGCATATCGACTTCGTTGCCATTGCGCTGTATGGTGCCGAAGTGCGTATCTGACAGATGGAAGATGACATACGGTTCGGTCTTCCGTAGCTGACCCATTTTCGTACTAGTTGAGGCCTCCGCTTCAACACGTTCTTTCAAAACGCCGCTCGTCGCCAATTCGACGAGCCATCCAGCGAAGCCTTCAGCCTGCGCCATGTGCACCCCGGCAGTGCCGATCATCTGAATCTGCTCAGCTGCGGACTTGGCTTCCACTGGATGTGCGCCGTTGCGCACTGCGTTCTCGGCATGAACTCGGGCTTGCTCGAAGTCGCCCAGCACCCACCTAGCCTCGGCCAGCACAAGGTCTGCCCAATAGTTCCCAACGAATGACGGCGTTTCAGCAATCCAATCGATGATCTTCTGGTAAAGATCGAACGCTTCGTTCGCTGCGCCGGGCTCTGCCAACATTACCGCGATGCCGGCTCGCGCGACCCGCAGATACAGACTCGTCGGAGCGAGATGGACGCCCCGTTCATACTTCTCGAGTGCGTCGCCATAGCGGCCTTGCCGCTTCAGTGCGCCACCGAGCATACCTAAGCTTTGTGGGTCACTCGGATTCAGTTCGAGCGCGCGCTCAAGTTCTGTGATAGCACCGTCGTAGTCTTCGAGTTTCCTCAGAAAAAAGCCGCGCTGACGATGCACTTCGTAGTTTGTGTCTGCAGCTGGATATGTTGCGGCGAGTACTGCCGCAGCCGTCGCATAGTCCTCTACCCGAGCCAGTCGCGTAGCCAGGGACAACGCGCCGGCGGATGGTAGCGGAGCGTACTGCTTCGCCCAGTGCCAAACAGCTACCAACTGTTCGGCGGTCCTGGCTCGGTCGATCTTCCAGTCGAACTCTCGCTCGAAGGAGGCCATGTCCTCTCGTGGGTTCGGGGCAACGCCTAGGTCGTTGAGCGCGGCGCGGACCGGATTCTCGGACTGGTGGGCTTCTAGACCCAGCGCCTGTCGGTACCTGCGCTGGAAACCCTCGTCGGTACCGAAGTCAAGATCGTAGAAGAGTACCCGCTGGTTCGAAATATCGAACGGCAACTCTGTCGCCCTCGCTGCCACCAGGATTGTCCCGCCAGGGGACAGCGCCTGGCGGACTCCCAACTCGTAGTACACGTTGCTATTCGGCGAGGTCACGTCGGCAACGACCAGATCAGCCGAGTAGAGGTGCTTCAACGCCTGATTGGTGACAGTTCCGGACTCCACCAACTCGTCGACACGGAGCACCTCCCAGCCCTCGTCGAGGGCGACCGCGCGCAGAACATCCTGGTAGAAGGCGTCGAAGTCATGTTCAATGCCGCTCGGCAACGGCCGGACACCGAAAGGCATGATGACGAAGAGTGTCTTCCGCTTCACAGAACGAGCATATCCGGGTCAGTCCGCCGCAGGGGTTCAAACGGCAGTTGACACTGCGGTGGACCCGTTGCCCGCTGAGTGCGCTCGCCACGGCACCGCTGCGGCCTGGCCCGGCACGGCGGCCACAACCCGACCGCCACCCCACTACGCCCGCCGGCGGACTACCACCCATCCGATCCACGACCTCCGCCATGGCGCCGCGTCACTCACCTACCGCGTCACCCGCGACCTCAGGCTCGTCTCCGAACTCCTCGGCCACCCCAGCGTCAAGATCACCGGCGACGTCTACACCACCCTATTCGCCGACGTCGACAAAGCCGCCGCCGAGCCGCCGCACAACTCGTCCCGCGGGCAGGGCGCACCGCCGTGCACACCTCGTGCACACGACCCCGGCGCCGTGAAAATGCCGCGGCGCGGCGCGGCGCCGCGAGGGGGCGCGGAGCCCCGACCAGCTTGGGCCAGCCGGCCGGGGCGCCGCGCGGTTCAGGTTCCGTACACCTCGATCTCGGTGAGGTCCATGAAGTCGCACCCGGAGAACGCGCCCGGACAGGCACCGACCTGGAACACCTGCGGGCGGACCATGGTGAACCGCACGAACCGCGCCCCGGCCGCCGAGTCGGGCGCCGGCGTTACGAGGTTGAGCCGCCCGCGGTCGGCCGGGGTGAAGGTGCCCACCGCGGCCGGCAGCCAGGTGGTGCCGTCCGTGGACGTCTCGATCCGGTAGTCGCCGGTCGAGGCGCTGCCGGCGTCCCCGCAGATCGCTGACGGGTCGATCGCCAGCTGGCTGATCTGCACCGGCTTCGGCAGCGCGATGGTGATCGCCTTCGGGGTGGCGGCGCTGGCCTGGCCGTCCTCGCCGAGGTCGGCAGTGCTGCCCCAGCCGGTAGACCGGTTCAGGTCGATCGCGTCGCCCGGGCCGCAGGCCGGCGAGAAGTCCTGCCCATCGAAGGCGATCACGGTGGCGCCGCCGGAGGAGGCGGCCCAGTCGCGGCGCAGCGCCAAGTCGTGCGTCGTGCTGCCTGGGGCGACCGTCGTCGGGCCGACCGTGCTCTCGTAGCCGACGCTGCTGGCGACCACCTTCGGGTAGGTCCCGGCGACGAGGTCAGCGATCGTGTAGCGGCCGTCGGCGTCGGTGCGGGCCGACGGGTTGGCCGCCTGCGCCGAGCCCTGGAAGACGACGGTCACCGTCGCGCCGGCCACCGGGGCACCGCTGGCCGAGTCCCGTACCGCGCCGGTCAGCGTCCCGGTCGGGGCGCCCGGCCGCGGTGGCACCGAGAAGTCCTCGCCCGGTGCCAGGTCGCCGCCGCCGACCGTGCCGGCGAAGAAGCCCATGCCGCGGTGCGCGAACACCCGCCAGATCACGTCGCGGTGCCCACCGTGGAACACCGCCTGGTCGGCCTGCAGGATCGCGTCGCGCTCATCCAGGAACGACGGGTCGGCCGGGGAGAGCTCCATCGCCCGGGTGACCAGCGACTCGGCGGCCGTGGAGCCGACCGCGGTACGCAGGTCCCACAGCGTCTGAGCCCAGATCTCGCCGTCGAAGTGCACCTCGGGCCCGCCGGCGACCTTGCCGTAGTCGCCGTAGGTATAGCCGCCCGGGCCGGCGCCGTCGGTGCCCGGACAGGCGACCGACGTCGAGCCGACCGGGCAGTCCACCGGCTCACTACGGTTGGAGGATGCGGCGGCGCCGTCGTACTGGAACCTCATGACGTCGCCGTCGGCTTGGGTGTCGCGGTGCAGCCCGCGGGCCACCAGGTCGTCCATCGCGTACCAGTCGCTCCACGCCTCGCTCATCGCGCCGGCCTGCACCGAGTTCAGCGTCGTGTCGCCGGCCGCGTCGACGACCAACCGGTCCGACAGGCCGTGGGTGTACTCGTGGTAGATCGAGTCGGCCTCGTCGCCGGCGTTGGTGGGCGAGAACGGGTCCTCGTCGGGGTAGGCGGTGCCCGGCTGGTGCTGCAGGAACATCTGCATCCGCGGCGACATGCCGTCCGGCGGCACGCTCATGCTCGCGTTGTTGATGTGGCCGGCGTCGGGCAGGCCGTTGTCGGTGCTGGCACCGTCGTCGGACTCCGCCTGCACCGGGTCACCGCCGAGACCCTGACCGGTCTTGTTGGTCACCTGGAAGTTGCCGGCTGCCTCGGTGAAGCCGATCGGCGCGGCCAGTAGGTGGTCGTGCCAGTTGTTGACCGCCGCGAACATCTGCGTCGCGTTCTGGTTGCGGTTGGTCTGCCAGGAGAACGGGGTGTCCGGGTCCCACGAGCACGGGAACGGGTTGTCGCAGAACGACACGGCCGGCAGGTGGAACGGCACCAGCGGGTAGTCCCAGGAGTTGCCGTGCCGCGGCGGGATCTCCTCGGTCGCGTCCGGGCTGTCGGAGGCGTCCACGTCGGCGTACGTGTGGGCGTTGTTGCCGGACAGCACGGTCGCCACCGGGGCAAGCCAACCGCGCCGGGTGAAATCGATCGGCACCTGCCGCCCGCCGCGGGCCGCACCCGGGAAGTACGGGAACGCGGTACCGGTCGCCGGCCGGCGCTGCGCCGCGTTGGCCGGGGCGGCGTCGCCGGTCGGGGCGGCGTCTTCGCTGAGGCCGCGACGGTAGAGCACCCGGCCGTCCAGCGCGTCGATGACGTGCTGGGCGGGGTGGGCCGCCGACATCGTGATCGTCTGCCAGCCGCGGCGCAGCCCGGCCGGCGTCACGAGCAGCACCTCGGTCGCCACGTCCGCGGGCCCGGGCGCGGTGGACCGCTCGGCGAGGTCGGTACGGGCGCGGGTGATCGCCTCGGCCGCCGTACGCACCGCGGCCCGGCTGTTGACCGCTGGCGCGGCGGCACCGGCGACCGGCGAGCCCTGCACGCTGATCAGCGCGCCGTCCCTGG
>JBBWZH010000328.1:0-11950 GCA_039648995.1 Mycobacteriales bacterium | reverse complement strand
ATCCGCCGGCTAAGCTTCGCCAATGAGAGTCGGTGCCTACATCGATGGCTACAACCTCTACTACGCCGGCCGTTAGCAGTGCGGTCGTGGGAGGTCGGGGTGGCGCTGGCTCGACCTACGAGGATTGGTCAACACGCTGATCGACGGACACTCGGAGTGGCCCGGTGCGATCGCCACTCGGATTGTCTACTGCACCGCGCGGATTGATGGTCGTGACAATCCGAGTGGTCGGCTTGACCAAGACGTCTACTCGCTTGCTAATTGACGTGCTGACTGGGCGGGTTGACGCAGCGATGTGATTTCGAACGATAGTGATCTGCGCCTTCCAGTGATCGAGGCGCGCAACGTCGTTCCGGTCGGGACGGTGAATCCAACCAACAGGTACCCCGCCGGGGCGCTGAACGGCCATCCCAGGGATGGGGTCGGTCGACATCGGTGGCGGCAACTCACCCCTGTCGACTCCACCAGGCACCAGTTGCCTGACCCGGCTGGGACCTACGTGGCGCCGGGCCCGATGGTGAAGCCCGCCATCGTGTAGCAGGCTTTCACGTAGAAACCCGCCCGGCCCCTCGTGGGCCGGGTTTTCTTATGCGTCAGGCGAGGGTCTGGGCGGCGGTGCGGAGGTCGGCGACGAGGGCGTCGTAGGCGGCCGCGCGGTCCGGGGTGGGTACGCGCAGGACGGCGGAGGGGTGCGCGGTCGCCATGATCCAGGTGGAGTGGGTCGCGGCGTCCTCGGTGTCGTCCGGGTCGGCCGGACTGTTGAAGGGCATGATCTGGCCGCGCTGCTTGGTGATGCGGAACGAGGAGCCGAGCAGCGCGCGGGCGGCGGTGGCGCCGAGGGCGATGACGATCTCGGGCGCGACCAGGGCCAGCTCGGCGTCCAGCCAGGGGCGGCACGCGGTGATGTGCTCGGGGCCCGGGGTCTGGTGCAGCCGGCGCTTCGGGGTCGGGGTGAACCGGAAGTGCTTGACCGCGTTCGTCACGTAGGTCCGGGAGCGGTCGATGCCGGCCTCGGCGAGCGCCTTGTCCAGCAGCCGGCCGGCGGGGCCGACGAACGGCTCGCCGCGGCGGTCCTCGACGTCGCCGGGCTGCTCGCCGACGAGCACGACCCGGGCGTCCGCCGGGCCGGTGCCGAAGACGGTCTGGGTGGCCGGCTCCCAGAGCGGGCAGGCCCGGCAGCCACGGGCGGCGGCCCGCAGGTCGTCCAGCCCGACCCCGGACGGTGGTGTGGCGACCGGCGTGGCCGCGCGGCTGGTGCTCATCAGTGTGCAGTGTGTCCCACGGGCGGCCGGGCAAACACCGGCGGCCGGCCACCGCCGCGCGCCGGCCGCGATGGAAAGATGGGCGCTGACGTCCGGGGCCGCCGGGCGTGTCCCGCGAGCCGCGAGGAGGTAGCCGCGATGACGGCGTGGCCGCCGGCCGAGCGCGCCTACCTGGTGCTGCGCCCGCCGGACGGGCACGCGGAGCTCGCGATCGGCCCGGCGGACGTGCAGGTCGCGGACGAGCGGAGCCGCCGGCTGCACCTGCGGCCGGGCGCCGCGGCGAGTGGTGGCCCACCGGTGGCCGCGCTGCGGCTGGTCTACTCGACCGGCCCGCCGCCGGGTGGTGTCGAGGCGGTGCAGGCGATCGAGCTGGTCGGGCCGCAGGGGCAGGTGCTGGACGGGGTGCGCTGGTCCGGGCCGGACGCGGAGCTGGTGGAGCGGGCCTGCGCCACCGCCGGGTTGCCGCTGGAGTGGGCGCCGGCCGGGGCCGACCCGGTGCCACCGCAGCGGGACGTGCTGCTGCGCCGGCCGCAGGGCGGTGACCCGCGGTTCCCCGGCGAGTTCGACGAGCGGATGTCGCTCTCGCTGGGCCGCCAGCAGGTGGTCGTGGTCGACGCGGCCGGCACCCGGACCGGGTGGCCCCGGCTCGGCCGCGGCCCGGCCGACGCCGCGGTGGTGGCCCGGCTGCGGGTGCACCAGTACGTCGAGGAGCCGTGGCTGTCGTTTCTCAGCTCCAAACCGAACAAGATCCACATCCGGCACATCGCGCTGCTCGGGCTGGACGGGCAGGTGCTGTGCCTGCTGGTCTGGTCCGGCGAGCAGCGCGACCTGCTGGACCGGGCCGCGGCCGCGGTCGGGTTGCCGATCGAATACCGCGCCCAGCCCGCCACGCCCGAGCTGCTCGCCCGCAACGGCGTGCCGGTGGTCAAGTCAGCGCAGGACACGGCACCGATGCGGTGGCGGATGCGGGCGGCCCTGCTCGCGTTCCTGCTGGTCGTCGCGGCGGGGCTGGCCGCCGGGGCCTACGTCAGCCTGCGCTGAGGCCGGCGCGCGGTTCGACGGTCAGCCCGGTCACCAGCGTGTCGACCACGGCAGCCACCCGGTCGCCGCCGGCGAGGTCGGATGTCGAGCAGCTGACCAGCACGGTCGCGCCGACCGCCGGCGCGGGCAGCCAGTACTGCACGATGTCGCAGACCACATCCCGGCCGGTGGTGTCGCGGCCGCCCGGGCCGAGCAGCCGGAGCCGGGCGGCGGGGCCGGCCGGCAGGTCGACCAGCTGCACCGTGCGCGGGCTGGCGTCGTCCGGGCTGGGCAGCATGAGCAGCCCGGTCAGGCCCTCCGCCTCGTCCCGGGCCGACTCGGCCGGCAGCGGTTCGACCAGCTTCACGTCCAGCACCGAGTCCGGCGGGCGGCCGGACGCCGCGGCCCAGCCGATCGCGGCCACCTGGCTGCCCCGGCGCGCGTAGTGGCTGGCCAGCGTGCGCAGAGTGTCGGCGAACGCGGCGGCGATCTCGGGCCGGTCCAGCACCGGCTCGGTGGCCTTGAGCTCGGTCCACCGCGCCGCGATCGCGGCCGTCCGGTCGGCCGGGTCGAGCGGCAGCTCGTACCAGCCCATCCGGGGGATCGGCAGGTACAGCCGCATGCCCGGCGCCGGCCCCGGCCCGCGCGGGCCCGGGATGGCGGCCGGTCCGGCGACCCCGGTCGGCGCCCCCGGCGCGGGCGCGCCGGGTGGGTCGATGCGGCCGATCCGCTGCCCCGGCACGGCCGGCGCCGGTACGCCGGACAGACCCGGCTGAGCGCCGGGGTTCCCGCTCATGAGCCGGCCTCCGGAGTGAGCATCGCAGGGCCGCCAGGCCCCGAGGAGCGGAGCGGAGGGGGCCGGCGGGCCAGCACGTTCACGTGGCCGGCTCCCACTGCCAGTCCAGGGTCTCGGCCATCCGGTCGAACAGTTCCTCGAACTCGCCGCGGAAGCCGATGTTCGGGGTCGCGAACGTGAGCACCAGCATCCGGCCGCTGGCCGGGATCGGCACGAAGTACTGCGTCTCGGCGGCGGCCGCCGTCTCGCCGGTGCTGCCGGCCAGCCCGCTGTCGGTGCGCCGGCGCAGCCGCACCGCCGGCCCGGCCGGCAGCTCCACGATCTCGGCCCGCCCGGCCGCGTCCGCCCCGTCCGCCGCGTCCGCCCCGTCCGCCGCGTCCGCCCCGTCCTGGGCCGCCGGCCAGCCCGCGCCCGGCGGTGGCGCGGTCAGCTCGACGGCGACCGGGCCGCCGGGGCCGTCGCCGGCGATGGCCGCCTCGGCCACCCCGGCCAGCTCAGCGGCGAGCAGCGAGGCCGAGAGCCCGGCCGGGTCGGTGACCGCGTTGCCGTCCGCGTCCAGCGGCGCCGGGCCGACCACGACCAGCAGCGACGCGGACAGCGCCGTGCCGTCCACCAGCGCGTCCATCAGCGCGGCGTAGACGGCACCGTTGTCGGCGGCGTCCCGGGCGGCGCCGCGCAGCAGCGCGGTGAGCTCCCGGCGGGCCTGCACCAGCCGCGGGTCGTCGGTCGGCCCGAAGCGCCGCTCGACCAGCCGCGCGATCGATCCCGTCCGGGTGGCCGGGTTCAGGTCGAGCACGTACCAGTTGGCCGGGGTGAGGATGCGGAAATCCGCCGGCGCCCCGGCAACGGCCCCGCCCAACTCGCTGTCCATGGCCCGGCGACGCTACCTGAAATGCTCAGGCGGCGGCGGGGAGCGGCACGAGCTGGCTGGTCACCGCGGTGGTGGCGGTGGACGGCGCGCTGACCGGGAGGCCGGAGGTGAACGCGGCCGGGTTGGTCGGCGCGGTGGCGCTGGCCGAGGCACCGCCGTCGCCGCTGAACAGCCCGCGGATCTTGTTGCCGGTCAGCGCGAACGAGATCGGCCCGATGTCCTTGGCCACGCCCTTGACCCCACCGAGCGCGCGGAACTCGTCCACCGCGCCCTGCCCGACCGTCGAGACCGTGGCGCGCCCGGCGAGCACCTCCCGGCCGGCCGACGCGATGTCCCGGTAGGCCGGGCCGATGTTGCTGACGATGCTCTTGCCGAACTGCACCAGGCTCTTCGCCTTGGCCGCGACGCCGGCGCCCTCGGCGGCCGGCCGGGCCACCTTCGCCAGCCGGGCGGCCTTGCCGAACGGGATGACGCCGACCGCGTCCATCGCGATGTCGCCCCAACTGACATCGCGGCCGGACGCTTTCAACGTCAGGTCGACCGCCAGCGAGGCGGCGCTGACCACCAGCGCCGCGCCGGCCAGCACCTCGCCGAGCACCGGCACCCAGCACAGCAGCGCGGCCGCCACGCCGAGGACGGCCGCCACCTTGCGCAGGATCGGCGCGATCTTCTCCAGCGCGTCGACGATCCCCTTGCCGATCTTCTTCAGCTTGCCCCAGAACGAGTCGTCGTTCTTCAGGTCGTCGTCGATCGCATCCCGGATCTGGCCGCCGCAGGTGCTCGCCGCCGCGTCGCGGCTGTCGATGGCGTCGGTCATCATCCGGATCGCGTCGCCGACCGCCTGGTTCGCGTTGCCCAGCTGGTTGTTCGGGTCGGTGCCGGTCCACTGGAGCGGGCGGTTCTGCAGCACCGCCTGCTGCCGCAGCTGGTTGTACTGGGTGGCGCTGGCCTGCGCGGTCTGCTGCTGGCCCTTCGCGTCCCGGTACGCCTGCAGCGCCCGCTGCGCGCTCGCCTGCGACTGCTGCAGGTCGGGCGCGTACTTCGCCAGCGCCTCGCCGACCGCGCCGTACCGCTTCACGACCTTGTCCAGCAGTGGCGGCAGCTTGTCCTTGATGTGCATGAACTCGGTGGCCGCCGCGCCCTTCCAGAACTGCTCGGTGGAGACCGCGCGCAGCCGGTCGGCCTGCGTCTTGAGCGTGTCCGCGGTGCCGTTCAGCTGCTGGGCCAGCGCGGAGACGCGGGCAGGGTCGCCGACGATCGGGTTCTTGTCCTCTTCGCAGGCCTCGGCGGCCATCAGCCGCTCGAACCAGAACGCCATCAGTCGTCGTCCTCCCCGTCGCCCGGCTCGCCCTCGGCGTCCTGGTCCTTCTTCCGCTTGACGGCCCAGGCCGCGACGCCGGCGGCGCCGAGCACGCCGACCGGGGCCGCCATCGCGGCGCTCGGCAGCCGCCCGCCGTGCGCCGGCCCGGCCGCGGCGAGCGCGCCGTCGCTGGTCGCGTCGCCGCCCAGCCCGATGGCCCCGCCGCCGGTGAGCGGGCCGCTCGAGACCTGGTCGACCAGGTCGCCCTGGCCGAGGCCGGCCGGGGCCGCGCCGGCGTCGATCGGCGTGCCGCCGCCGCCGATCGGCACGCCGCCGCCCGCTGATCCGCCCCCGAGGGCGGCGGCGCCCGGGTCGCCGCCGGACCCCGACCCGGTGTCGAGCGACCCGCTGCCGGCCAGCGGGTCGCCGGACGTGGTGGCGCCGAGGTCGCCGCTGCCCGGGCCGGTCGAGCCGGCGAACGGGTCGTACGCCGACCCCCCGCCGGAGCCCCCCGGCCCGGACCCCGCTCCGCTCCCGTCCGGAAGCGAACTGGTGGCAGTGGCCGGGTTGTCTCCGGACCCGGGGCTGCCGGTCGCCTCGACGCTGTCCGGGATGCCGTCGTTGTCGGAGTCGGTGTCGCGGTAGTCGGGCATGCCGTCGTGGTCGGTGTCCACCGGGCCACTCGCGGTCGGGTCGCCGCCCGTGCCCGTCGTCGGCGCGGCCGGCGTACCGGTGCCGCCGGCCGCCGCGCCGGGGCCGCCCTCGACGCTGTCGGGGATGCCGTCGCCGTCGGAGTCGGTGTCGCGGTAGTCGGGGATGCCGTCGTCATCGGTGTCGACCGGGCCACCGGTGCCCGCCCCGCCGGCCGGCGCTCCGCCGCCGGACGCCCCCGTGCCGCCCGCTGCCGGACCGCCCGCTGCCGGACCGCCCGCCCCGGCACCGCCGGAGCTCCCGCCCGGCACCGGCGACCCGCCGGCCGACCCGCTGCCCGAGCCGCCCGCGCCCGCCGAACCGGCCGAGCCGTTGGTCATGCTGTTGTTGCCCTGGCCGCCGCTGAGGTCGTTGGTCAGCTTCCGCTCGGCGTCGGTGATGCTCTGCTCGGTCTGCTCGTAGATCTGCTCGGCCCCGTCGGCCGCCGCGGCGACCTTGTCGATGACCCCGGAGATCTCCTTGCGCTTGTCCGACCAGTTCTTGCCGAACTTCTCCACGGCGCCGGCCACCGCCGACGCGCCCAGGTACTCGCCGGCCGCGTGGGTGACGCCCTCGACGGCGTCGAACCCGGCGCGGGCGTTGCGGAGCTGGCTCGCCATGTCTTTCAGCGCCGCGATGTCGACGATGATCTGACCCATGCACAGCTCCCCGGCTTCCGACGCTGCCGTCACTTTAGGGGAGGCGGCGGCGATATGTCCACCACGCCCCATATGTCACGACACAGGGCGACTCCGCCGTGCGGTGGACCGGCGCTCCGCCCAGCGACGGATCCGGCCGGTCGGGGCCGGACGTTACGGTCTGCCGGGGAGGCTTCGATGCTCGAGTTCGACCAGGTGAGCAAGCGGTACGGGGAGACGGTAGCGCTGCGGTCGCTGAGTTTCAGCGTCCGGCCCGGCCAGATGTTCGGCTTCGTCGGGGCCAACGGGGCGGGCAAGACCACCGCGATGCGGATCGCGCTCGGGGTGCTCGCCGCCGACGGTGGCGAGGTCCGCTGGGACGGCCGGCCGGTGACGTTCGAGAACCGGCGGCGGTTCGGCTACATGCCGGAGGAGCGCGGGCTGTATCCGAAGATGCGGGTGGCCGAGCAGTTGGTCTACTTCGCCCGGCTGCACGGGCTGGGCGCCGCCAGCGCCGCGGCCGCCGCCGACCGGTGGACCGAGCGGCTCGGTCTGGCCGAGCGGCGGGCCGACGCGGTGGAGAAGCTGTCGCTGGGCAACCAGCAGCGGGTGCAGTTGGCGGTGGCGCTGGTGCACGAGCCGGACGTGCTCGTGCTGGACGAGCCGTTCTCCGGCCTCGACCCGGTTGGGGTGGACGCGCTGGCCGGCGCGCTGGCCGAGAAGTGCCGCGACGGCGTGCCGGTGGTGTTCTCCAGCCACCAACTCGACCTGGTGGAGCGCATCTGCGACGCGGTCGGGATCATCAACGCCGGCGCGATGGTGGCCACCGGCACGGTGGCCGGGCTGCGCCGGGAGGCCCGCCGGCGGCTGCAGGTGGTGGCGCCGCAGGCGCCGGCCGGCTGGGCGGCCACGCTGCCCGGGGTGCGGGTGCTGTCCGATCGCGACGGCGAGGTGCTGCTGGAGCTCGGCACCGGGGCGGGCGACGCCGATGACCAAGCCGTGCTCGCCGCCGCGCTGCGCACCGGCCGGGTGGACCACTTCAGCTGGCGCGAGCCGACCCTGACCGAGCTGTTCCGTGAGGTGGTGGCGGCATGACAACGCTGGCGCTCGGTCCGGTGCCCACCGCGGCGGCCGTCGCGTGAGCGAGCGGGGGGCGGGGATGAAAGACGGGCTGTCGGGGGGTGGCGACTCCGGGCCGGCACAGACCGTGCGGGCCGCTGCGCCGGCCGGCGACGTGCCCGGGCCGGCCCGGGCCGGGCAGGGCAGCCCGCGCGGGCTGGTCCGGCTGATCGCCCGCCGCGAGATCGTCACCCGGGTCCGGGAGCGCAGCTTCGCGATCTCCACGCTGATCACCGTGCTGATCGTGGTGGCGCTCGTCGTGATCCCGCACCTGAACAACGGGCCGGACCGGGTTGTCGTCGGCGTGGTCGGCTCGTCCGCCGCGGGGCTCGACTCGGCGCTGGAGCAGAGCGCGAAGCAGCAGGGCGCCAGGTTCGAGCTGCGCCGGTACGCCGACCTGGCGCAGGCCCGCGCCGCCGTGGACAGCGGGGACGTGGGCGCCGTGTTCGTCGGCGCCGACCGGGTGATCGTGAACGACAGCCTGGACGGCACGCTCGGCTCGGTCGTGCAGGCGGCGTACCGGCAGGTGGCGAGCGCGCAGCGGCTGGCCGCCGCCGGCATCGACCCGGCCCGGGTGGGCCAGGCGCTGGCGGTGCCGCCGCTGGCCGTCGACTCGCTCACCGGCAACAGCGACCGGCAGGCCCGGCGCAACGCCGCGTTCTTCGGCATCGTGCTGCTGTACGCGCAGCTGATCGGCTACTGCCTGTGGGTCGCGCTGGGTGTGGTGGAGGAGAAGTCGAGTCGCGTGGTCGAGCTGTTGCTGGCCACGCTGCGGCCGTGGCAGCTGCTCACCGGCAAGATCATCGGTATCGGCCTGCTCGGGCTGGCGCAGTTCACCGTGGTCGGGGCGGTCGGGGTGGCCACCGCGCTGATCAGCGGCGCGGTCTCGGTGCCTGTCGGGCTGCTCGCGGTGGTCGGCCAGGTGCTCGTCTGGTTCGTGCTCGGCTACGCCTTCTATTCCTCCGCGTACGCGGCCGCCGCCGCCCTGGTGTCGCGCCAGGAGGAGCTGCAGAACATCACCGGACCGCTGACGATCCTGCTGGTCGGCAGCTTCTTCATCGGCATCTTCGCGCAGAACAACCCGGGCGGCCCGGTCGCCCGGGTGGCCTCGCTGATCCCGCCGCTGTCCGTGTTGACGATGCCGGTGCGGTGGGCCGCCGGCGACGCCGCCTGGTGGGAGATCGGGCTGTCCGTGGGGCTGATGCTGATCGCGATCTTCGGCCTGGTCCGGCTGGCCGCCTGGATCTACGTGGGCGCGGTGCTGCGAACCGGCCCGAAGGTCCGAATCCGGGAGGCGCTGGCCGCCGGGCGCCGCAGCTCGCGCTGATTGACGCAGACCTGACCTCGTCAGCATCTTCCCAGCGGTTCGGCCCCAGGGCAGGCTGTGCATCGCCAAACCGTCCCGGAGGGGTGATGCGCATGGAGTTCCGGACCCTACGCAGGGTTGCGGTCGTCGGCGTGGTGAGCGTTGTCGGATCGCTGGCGCTGGCCTGGCCGGCCCACGCCCAGGCCCCGGCCACCTCGTCGGCCGGCCCGTCGGGCGGCCGGGCCACGGGCGGCCCGCACAACGAGCTGCTCCGCACGGTGCTCGCCGAGCACGACGACGAGAACTTCGACCCGCCGAACCAGTCGGCGCTCTGCCAGAGCTTCATCGGCCAGCCCAACCCCTACCGCGCGCCGGCGCCGAACGTGGACCAGATCAACGGCGACTCGATCGTCCCGGTGGGCAGCCAGGCCGGCTGCAGCTCGGCCCAGAACGAGACCACGATCGCGGTCAACCCGCGCAACCCGCGCAACATCGTCGCGGGCAGCAACGACTACCGGGTGTTCAACAGCCGCGAGCAGCGCAACGACAGCTCCGGCGTCGCGTACACCACCTTCGACGGCGGCCGCACCTGGGCGAACGTCCAGCTGCCGCACCTGACCTTCCAGACCGGCGGCACCGGCGCGCTGTCCTTCATGGACTCCGCCGGTGACCCGGTGATCGCGTTCGGCCCGGCGAATACGGTCTACTACGGGAACATCGTGTTCAGCCGGGGTGCCCCGGCCCCCGGCGGCACCGAGGGCGCCAGCGGCATCGTCGTCAACGTCTCGCATGACGGCGGGCTGCACTGGGGCGAGCCGGTGATCCTCCAGCTGGACGGGGTGGACGCGGCCGGCAACCCGACGGCCACCCGGATCTTCAACGACAAGATCTGGCTGGCCGGCGACCCGAACAGCGGCCGCGTGTACGTGACCTGGACGCGGTTCCTGGACAACCCGGACGGGAGCTTCCTGGAGGCACCGATCGTGGTCGCGGCCAGCCGCGACTTCGGCCGGACGTTCGCTCCGTTCACCCGGGTGGACAGCACGCTCGCCGACTTCCGGCCCGGCGGGATCGCCCCGTTCTCGCAGGGCTCCAACCCGCAGGTCGGCCGCGACGGCACCCTCTACATCGCGTACGAGGGCAGCCAGTGCGGCACGCTGGACTGCGACCAGCCGACCGACCGCGACGTGGTGGTGATGGCCACCTCGCACGACCACGGCGCCACGTTCCACAAGACGATCGTGGACACCGACTTCGACTTCCCGCCGAACGAGGACGTCGGCCGGTCGACGCTGACCGGGGAGAACTTCCGGATCAGCAGCTTCCCGATGCTCGCGTACGACCCGGTCTTCGACCAGCTGTACGTCACCTGGGTCGATGACCGGAACGGCCGGTACACGGCGGACGGTGAGTCGATCCGGACGAACGGCGACAACGTGGTCGCGACGTCGCGTGGTGGCAGCCGGTGGTCCCGGCCGGTGACGGTGGGCACCGGGCAGGACGAGGTGTTCGGCGCGGTGGCCGCGTTCGCCGGCGTCGTCGCGGTGTCCTCGTACACCCGGCACTACGACCCGAGCGGGATCAACCTCGACTACGCGTACTGGAAGTCGTTCGGGGCCGCCGGCCTCGGCCACGCGGCGATCCACCGGATCACCACCCAGTCGGAGAACCCGCAGGTGCAGTTCATCGGCGTCGGCGAGCAGTCCGGCCAGGAACTGCAGGGCGTGTTCATCGGCGACTACACGGGGTTGGCCGTCGGCAGGGACCTGCGCATCCACCCGTGCTGGACGGACTTCCGCGGCCGGCCCGGGCTGACCGCGCCGAACCAGGATGCCTATACGCAGAGCATCTCGCTCTTGTAAGCCCGCACGTCGGCAACCGGGCCGGAGGGGGACACCCCCTCCGGCCCTGCCATGTCTGGCCCGTTCGGACGATCCAGAGTATGGCGTTCGGCTTTAGGGCGTCTTGGGGGAATCAAGGGGCAAAATAGGGCGACAGGGACACTCTGTCTCTGCCAGCGTGCGACCACCATATCTCCCACGAGGAGGCGCACTATGCGCAGAGGGATCCTCTCGTTGTCGGTCGCGGCCGCCGCGGCGTTAGCCGCCGTCTGGCCTGGAGCCGGCGTCGCGTCGGCGGCACCGGCCGGCGGCCAGACGGGTGCACCACTCGCCGCCCATCCGATCAAGCGGCTGTGTTCGGCCTCGACACCGGCGGGCGTCATGCACTGCAACGCGGTCGCCCGGACCGACACCGCGGCCAGCACCGGCGTACACCCGAACGCCACACCGGCCGGCTACGGCCCGAGCGACCTGCAGAGCGCGTACACGCTGCCGTCGGCGACCGCCGGCACCGGCGCGACCGTCGCGATCATCGACGCGCAGGATCTGCCGAGCGCTGAGTCCGATCTGAACACCTACCGGTCCCAGTTCGGCCTGCCCGCCTGCACGACGGCCAACGGCTGCTTCCGCAAGGTGAACCAGAACGGCGCCGCATCGCCGCTGCCGGCCGCCGACGCCGGCTGGGGTGGCGAGATCGCCCTGGACATCGACATGGTCAGCGCGGTCTGCCCGAACTGCAAGATCCTGCTGGTCGAGGCGACCTCGCCGACCACGGCCAACCTGGGCGCCGCGGTCAACACCGCCGTCTCGCTGGGCGCGAGGTTCGTCTCGAACTCCTACGGCGGCACCGAGTACTCCGCGGAGACGTCGGACAGCAACAACTTCTACAACCACCCGGGCGTGGCGATCACGGTCAGCTCCGGCGACGGCGGGTTCAGCGAGGGCACCGAGTTCCCCGCCTCGTCGCGGTACGTCACCGCGGTCGGCGGCACCTCGCTGGTCCGCAACAGCAGCGCCCGCGGCTGGGGCGAGACGGTCTGGAACGGCGCCGGCAGCGGCTGCTCCGCGTTCGAGGCCAAGCAGACCTGGCAGACCGACACCGGCTGC
>JBBWZH010000343.1:0-15943 GCA_039648995.1 Mycobacteriales bacterium | reverse complement strand
AGGTGATGTGCCTGGCCGACGGGGTCTCGTTCGTGCACGTGTCCACTCACGACACCGCGGACGGCGCCAACCCGCTGCCCGCGTTGCCGGCATTCCAGGAGTTCAACCGGGATGTCGGCGCGCGGGTCAGCACGCCCCCCACGCCGTCGCCGGCGACGACCATCGGCGCGTACCGCGGCCTGGGCGACGTTGTCGTGCCCCGCACGCCGCGGACCTGACCGTGCCTGAGCAACGGGTGGCGCCGGTGACCGGCGCCTCCTCGGGCATCGGCGCGGCGATAGCGCGCCACCTGGCCGCGGCGGGCCGGCCGGCTCGTGGTCAGGACATCGGGTCGGCGACGAGGACGACCTTGACGGCGTCGCGCTGGAGGGCGGCCAGGGCTTCCTGCGGGCGGTCGAGTGGGTACCGGTCGGTGATCAGGGTGGCGAACGGCAGGTCGGGGCGGGCGAGCAGGGCCATCGCCTCGGCATAGGACCGGGGCGGGTTCGCGCTCATGCCGAGCAGCCGGATGTTGCGCTGGCAGATGTCGACGGCGGGGTCCAGCCGCACCTCGCCGCCGGCGTTGACCATGTTGCCGAGTTCGACGACGGTGCCGAGCCGGCGGCTGAGCCGGATACCTTCGACCAGCGCGTCCGGGGAGTTGGCGCAGTCCAGGACGAGGTCGGCGCCGCGGCCGCCGGTGACCGCGTGGACCCGGTCCAGCCGCTCGCCCGGGCTGGTGGTGCGCACGTCGAGCACCTCGTCGGCGCCCAGTCGGGCGGCCGCGGCGAGCCGGGCGGGGCGGGCGCCGAGCACCAGCACCCGCCCGACCCCGACCGCTCGCAGCACGAGCAGGGTCAGCAACCCGACCGGCCCGGCGCCCTGCACGACGGCGACCGAGTCCGGGGTGAGCACCTCGTCCCAGGTGCCGGTGGCGGTGCGGGTCATGTCGACCGCGCGCACCGCGACCGCGAGCGGGTCCAGCAGCGAGGCGACCGCGCTGGGCATCCCGTCGGGCACCCGCCAGCAGTAGGTGCCCGGGTGGACGACCAGGTGCGAGCCGTACCCGCCGGTCAGTGCCGGCGCGGTCGCGTCGTCCTCCAGCGGCGACGGGCCGGTGGCGCCGGTGGCCTGGAACGGGATGCCGTACACGAACCCCTGGGTGCAGGTCGCCGCGGCCGGCCCGAACCGCCGGCAGGCCCAGCAGGTGCCGCACGGGATCCAGGGGAACAGCGCGACCCGGTCACCCTCGACCAGCGGGGTGTCCGCCGCGTCCAGCCGCCGGGTGCCCGACCCGAAGGCGAGCACGGTGCCGACGATCTCGTGACCGAGCACGGTCGGTCGCGGCGGCGCGCCGTGCAGCAGGTGCAGGTCGGTGCCGCAGATCCCGTTCGCCTCGACCCGCAGCAGCAGGCCCCCGGCCGGCGGGGCCGGCAGCGGCAGTCCCCGGACGTCCAACCGGTCCGGCGCCGTCCACACCGCGGCGGTCGCTGTCGGCATCGCCACCGTCCTTCCGGTCGCGGCGCCCGTACCCGGTCCGGCCGCGCCGCCGGACCAACTGTCCCACCCGGACGCCCGGGTCGCGCCGGCAGTGGCCAGTTGGCGTAGCCGGTGATCAGGCGCCGTGGGTCGGGCCGGTGGTCAGTTCTGGTAGCGGTAGACGACGGTGATGACGGCGCAGACGCTCGGCGGGACCATCTGGACCCGCAGTTGCCGGGAGACCGGCTCGTAGTCGACGCCTTCGGTCTCGAACGTGCCGGAGCAGATGCTCTGCTGCGGGATCGGGCCGAGGTCGGTGACGCGCCCGGTGGTCGGCGTGCCGGTCAGCGGGCCGGGCAGGTCGACTTGCAGCAGTGGCTTGGTGTCCGGCCAGAGTTGTCCGGTTGAGTCGTCCGACGCGCACAGCAGCCGGGTGGCGGTGACGAAGTCGCAGCCCTGGACGTCCCGCACCGGGTGGTCCAGCTCGATCGTGCCGGCCAGCGGGAGCGGCCCGCCGGTCGGGGCGGTCCGCGGGTTCAGCAGCGGGGTCGGGTACACCTGCAGGTGGGTCATCGTCTCCCACTCCCCGGCGACCATCCACTGCCCGTCGGGCGCGACCGTGGCGAACGAGTTGTTGAACAGCTCGCCGGCCACCAGCGTGTGCACGTACTCGTAGGACTGCCCGGCCGGCGTGGTTACCCGGAACATCTTGCCGCCGCCGGACGCGGCGCCCTGGTAGGCGTCCACGATGTAGCCGCCGGCCGCGTCCGGGTCGCCGATGTGCGTCCACCCCTCGGCCGCCACCGCCAGCGGGATCGACGCGACTCCGCGGTACCGCACCGAGGTCGCACCGGCGGCTGTCACGGTCATGACGCCCTCGGCCGCCACCAGGCTGGCCTGCGAGCTGTGGTCCAGCAGCGTCCACCCGGTTACCGCCGTCGGCACCGGCCGGCCGGCCGCGGCGGCGTCCGCGGCCTCCGCCGCCCGCGCCGGCTGCGCTGCGACCGCCAGCGCGGCCACGACGGCGGTGAGCGGCATGGCCAGGGCCATCCGCCTCCAGGAACCTCGGCGCATCGCATCCACCTCACCGGGACGGTACCGACCGAACCCGGCACAGCCTGCTCGATCGGCCCACACCGGGGCAAGACCTCCGGGCAGCGGACGCCGGTCGGGAGCGGCCCGGCGGAGGGCCGGCGGCCGGCTGGGGGAGGATCGGGACGTGACCTGGCGCTGGGACCCGACCCTCTACGCCGGCAGCGCGCCGTACTACGCCCGCGGCCGCGTCGCCTACCCGCCGGCCCTCGCGGACCTGCTCGCCGCCGAGCTCGGCCTCGACGGGTCCGGGCGGCTGCTCGACGTGGGCTGCGGGCCGGGCTCGCTGACGCTGCTGCTGGCCCCGCTCGTGGCCGAGGCGACGGGGATCGACGCCGACCCGGACATGATCGCCGAGGCCGGGCGTCTGGCCGCACAGGCCGGCGTGCGCAACGTGCGCTGGCAGGTGCTGCGGGCCGAGGAGCTGCCGGCCGGGCTCGGAACGTTCCGGCTCGTCACCTTCGCGCAGTCGTTCCACTGGATGGACCGGCAGCGGGTCGCGGCCGCGGTGCACGGCATGCTGGCGGCCGGTGGCACCTGCGTGCACGTGCACGCCAGCACCCACGAGGGCGTCGAGACCGCCGGCACTCTGCCGCACCCGCAGCCGCCGCGGGCCGCCATCGCCGACCTGGTCCGCCGCTACCTCGGCCCGCGGCGGCGCGCCGGGCAGGGCGTCCTGTCCGCCGGCACACCCGGCGGCGAGGACGCCGTCTACCGGGCCGCCGGTTTCACCGGCCCCCGCCGCGTCGAGCTGCCGGGTGTCGTGGTCGAGCGCACCACCGACCAGGTCGTCGCCGGGGTGCTTTCCCTGTCCAGCTCCACGCCGCACCTCTTCGGCACCCGCCTCGCGGCCTTCGAGACCGACCTGCGCCGCCTCCTGCATGACGCCAGCCCCACCGGCCTCTTCAGCCAGGACATGCGCGAGATCGCCCTCGATCTCTGGCGCCCCTGACGTCACCCGCCCGGCGTTGCCGGGATCGGCGGGGCACTGCCGGCGGCGGCGCGCCCGAACCCCGAAGGTCGTCGGCCTGGCCGGCCGATGAACCCAGGTGAGGGCATGCCCGGCGCGGCGCTCGGACCGCGGACGGACTCGGGGGACCAGCTAGTGATCACCACGGGCGACTCGCAGGTCAACGGTGACCCCGGCGCGGCCGGCCCGACCGCGCAGGGCGGGTCGGAGGAGCTGCTCTACGCGAGCGAGCGCACCCGGGTGACCCGCATCCGGCTCCGGGCCGGCACCGGCAACGGGACCGGCGCCGGCACCGTGATCCGCAAGGAGCCGGTGGGACCGGGCGCCGCGCAGCGGCTGCGGCACGAACTCGCGATGCTGGAGCGGCTGGCCGGTGTCGACGGCGTACCCGGGTTGGCTCCGGACACCCACCACGCCGGCGCGATCACGCTGGTCGACGGGGCGGGCGTATCGCTGGCCGCGGCGATCGCGGTCGAGCCGCTGAAGCCGGCGGAGCTGGTGTCGCTGGTGCGGGATCTCGCCGGCGTCGTCGCCGGCATGCACCGCCGCGGGGTGATGCACAAGGACATCAACCCGGCCAACATCGTGGTGGCCGGCAGCCCGCTCCGGCCCACGTTGATCGACTTCGACCTGGCCACGACGTTCGCCGAGGAACGGCCGGGCTTCACCCACCAGAACAAGATCGTCGGCACGCTCGCCTACCTCGCCCCCGAGCAGACCGGCCGCACCGGCCGGCCGGTCGACCAGCGTGCCGATCTGTACGGGCTGGGCGCCACCCTCTACGAGTTGGTCACCGGCGAGCCGCCGTTCGGCACCGGCGACCCGCTCCGGCTCACGCACGACCACCTTGCCCGGGTGCCGACTCCGCCGGCCGAGGTGAATTCCGCGGTACCGGCCGTGCTGTCCGACATCATCCTGCGACTGCTGGAAAAGGAGCCCGACCGCCGGTACCAGACCGCCGAGGGTCTGGCGCACGACCTGACCCGCCTGGCCGAGCAGGACGGGGCCGCCGGCGCGAGCTTCCCGCTCGGCGAGCGGGACTTCCCCCTGCGGCTGTCGCCGCCGTCCCGGCTGGTCGGCCGGGACGGCGAGATCGGCGTGCTGCGGGCGGCGTTCGCCGGCGCGGTGGCGGGCCGCGGCCGCGGGGTGCTGGTCAGCGGTGTGCCGGGAGTCGGCAAGACCGCGTTGATCGACGAGCTGCGGTCGGTGGCCGCGGCGCGCGGTGGCTGGTTCGTCACGGGCAAGTTCGACCAGTACCGCCAGGATCTCGAGTCGGACGCGGTCCGCCAGGCGTTCCAGGCCCTGGGCCGGCTGCTACTGGCCGAACCCGACGAGGAACTGGCGGGGGTGCGCGCCCACCTGCTGCGCCGCCTCGGCCCGAACGCCGGCCTGGCGGCCGGCCTGCTGCCGGAGTTCGCGCTGCTGCTCGGGGTCGCGCCGGACCTGTCGACGGACGACCCGCAGCAGGCGCGGGCCCGGGTCCAGCGGGTCGGTCTGGACCTGCTGCGCGCGATCGCCACGCCGCGGCGGCCGGTGGTGATGGTCGTCGACGACCTGCAGTGGGCCGCGCCGACCGCGCTCGGGTTCGTCGACGCGGTGCTGGGCGACGGTGAGCTCGACGGCCTGCTGCTGGTCGGCGCCTTCCGCGCGGCCGACGTGGACGCCGGGCACCCGCTGACCGCGATGCTGTCGCGCTGGCAGCAACTGGACGTCGCGCCGGAACACGTCCGGCTGCTGAACCTGCCGCCGGCGGAACTCGGCACCCTGCTGGCCGAGATGCTGCGGCTGCCGGCGGCCGAGGCGGCCCGGCTGGCCGAGGCGGTCGGCAGCCGCACCGCCGGCAACCCGTACGACACGGTCGAGATGGTCAACGCGCTGCGCCGCGACGGCGCGCTGGTGCCGGGCCCGGACGGCTGGACCTGGGACGCCGGGACGCTGCGCCGGCACGTCGGCCGCGGCGACGTGGCCGACCTGCTCGCCGCGCGGATGCGGGCGCTGCCCGCGCCGACCCAGGAACTGCTGGAGATCATGGCGTGCCTGGGCGCCGAGTCGCAGCTCGACCTGTTGCGGGTCGCGAGCGGCCGGTCCGCGGCGGCGGTGGAGGAGCACCTGCTGCCGGCGCTGGAGGACGGGCTGCTGGTGATGGAGCAGGCCGGCGACGACTCGGTGCGGTTCCGGCACGACCGGGTCGAGCAGGCGGCGTACAGCCGGCTGGCCGCGCAGCCGCGCCTGGACCTGCACCTGGCGCTGGCCCGGCGGCTCGCGACCCGGCCGGCCCTCGGCTCGATCGCCGCCGAGCAGTACCTCCCGGCCGTGGCCGCGGTCAGCGACCCGCACGAGCGGCGCGAGGTGGCCCGGCTGTTCCGGGCGGCCGCGGCGCGGTCCCGGCTGCTCAACCCGGCGATGGCCGAACGCCTCCTGACCGCGGCGCTGCGGTTGCTGGCCCCGGCCGGGGCGGGCGCCCAGAGCCCGCTGCTGGCCGCTGTGGAGACCGACCTGCACGCGGTGCTGTACAGCCTCGGGCGGCTCGACGCGGCCGACGAGGTCTACCGCTCGATCGAGGTTCGCCGCGTCGCTCCGCTGGATCGGGCCGACGCGGCCTGCGTACAGATCAACAGCCTGACCATCCGGGAGCGGTCGCCCGAAGCGGTGGCCGTGGGGCTGGACGCGCTGCGCCAGCTCGGCGTCGCGGTGCCGGCGCCGGAACAGGTCGGCGCCGAGATCCAACGCGGACTCGACGCGCTGAACCGCTGGGTCGCCGAGGGCAGCGAGGCCGACGACCTGCGCCGGCCGGAGGTCACCGACCCGCGGGTGTCCGCCGTCGGCAAGCTGATCAACCGGATGATGCCGCCGGCCGTCTTCTCCGACCAGAAGATCATGGCCTGGCTGACGGTCGAGTCCGGGCGCATCTGGGCCGAGCACGGACCCGCCGCCGCGCTGGTCGGCCCGCTCAGCCACGCCACCCACGTCACCATCCCGCTGTCCGGGGACTACCGCACCGGCGAGCAGGTGATGCGCCGGGTACTGGCCGTGGCGGAGGCCCGCGGCTACGAGCCGGAGACCTCGCAGGCCCGCTTCCTGTACGCGCTCGCGGCGGCCGCGTGGTTCGAACCGCTGGAGAGCGGCGTCCGGCAGGCCGGCCGCGCCTACGAGGGGCTGATCCAGGGCGGCGACCTGCAGAGCGCCTGCTCCACGTTCCACGCCTCGCTGCCGCAACTGCTGGACTGCGCGCCGACGCTGGACGCGCTGCTCGCCGAGGCCGAGACGGCGCTCGCGTTGGCCACCCGCACCGGCAACCTGCACGCGGCCGCCGGTGAGCTGCCGTACCGGCAGTTGGTGCGGACGCTGCGCGGCGAGACCGACGCCCCGGGCAGCTTCGCCGATCCTTCCTTCGACGAGGCGGCGTACGCCGAGCTGACCGTCAACCCCAGCACCGCCGCCATGTACCACGCGACCAGCGCGCTGGCCGCGACCGTCTTCGGCAACGCGGCCGACCTGGCCCGGCATGCGGCGGCCGCGATGGCGGCGGCCCCGCTGATCCCGGCGCTCTACTCGACCGTCCCGGCGCACCTGCTGCACGCGCTCGCACTGGCCGGGCAGATCCGGGCCGCCGCGCCGGCCCAGACGCCCGGCGCGCTGGCTGACCTGGACGCCTGCCGGGACTGGCTGGCGGCGCGCGCCGCCGACGCCCCGGGCAACTTCCGGCACCTGGTCAGGCTGGTCGACGCCGAGCGGGCCTGGGCGCTGGACGACTTCCGGGCCGCCGCGGGCACGTTCGACGGCGCCCTGCGGGAAGTCGCCCAGCGGCAGCGCCCGTGGCACCAGGCGCTGATCACCGAACGCGCCGCGCTGTTCCACCTGGCGTACGGGCTGGAGCACACCGGTCGCGACCTGCTGGGCCAGGCGCGGCGCTGCTACCAGGCCTGGGGCGCCACCGCGAAGGTGCGGGAGATGGGCCGCCAGTACCCGTTCCTGGCGACGCAGGGCGCCACGCCCGACGGCGGTCAGCGCCCGCTGGACCCGCAGCGCAGCACCATGTACTCCACCGAGACGATCGACCTGCTCGCCGTGCTCAACGCCTCGCAGGCGCTGAGCTCGGAGACCAACCTCGACCGGCTACGCGCCCGCGTCGTCGAGGTGCTCAGCGCGATGACCGGGGCCACCACCGTCTGGGTGCTGCTGCGCGGTGACGACGGGCAGGGGTGGGTCCTGCCGGCGGCCGGCGCGGCCGGCACCGGCACGGCCGGCACCGGCACGGCAGGCGCCGACACCGGGGCGACGATCTGCGCGGAGGAGGCCGGCGCGGCGGGCCTGCTGCCGCTGTCGGCGTTCCGCTACGCCGAACGCACCCGGGAGCCGCTGCTGATCGAGGACGCCACCCGCGACGACCGCTTCGCCCGCGACCCCTATGTCGCCGGCCTGACCTGCTGCTCGCTGCTCGTGGTACCGATCCTCATCCGGGGCACGCTGCAGGCGATGGTGCTGCTGGAGAACCGGCTCAGCCGCAGCGCCTTCACCGCGGACCGGCTCGACGGCGTGGTACTCATCGCCGGGCAGCTCGCGGTGTCCTTCGACAACGCCCTGGTGTACGCGTCGCTGGAGCGCAAGGTCGCCGAACGGACCGTGGCACTCGCGGAATCGAACGCGCAGCTCGAGGTGCTCAGCGTGACCGACCCGCTCACCGGCCTCGCCAACCGGCGGCGGCTCGCCGCCGTGCTGGAGCACGAGTGGCGGCGCGCGGTGCGGCCCGGCGGTTCGATCGCCATCGCCATGATCGACATAGATCATTTCAAGCTCTACAACGACCACTACGGACACGCCGGCGGCGACGAGTGCCTGCGCCGCGTCGCCGGCGTGCTGACCGAGCACATCCGGGACACGACGGACCTGGTGGCCCGCTACGGCGGGGAGGAGTTCGCGGTCGTCCTGCCCGGTGCCGACAGCGCGGCCGCCTACCAGGTGGCGGAGCGGATCCGGGCGGCGGTGGCGGCCCTGAACGAACCGCACGAGATGACGCAGCCAGGTTTCGTGACCGTCAGCATCGGTGTCGCCGCCGAGATCGCCACCGCGGACCGCACCGGCCAGGCACTCATCGAAGCGGCCGACGCCAAGCTGTACGAGGCCAAGCGCAACGGGCGCAACCAGGTCGTCGGCGACCTCACGACCACCCACTGATCCCGCCGACCGCCCCGCGGTGGGCGGCTACGCCCGCCGGCGGCCACGCGGGTGCGGACGAGGCGGCCGGTCGCTAGCCGAGGCGGTGGCGGCGGGCTGCCAGGAAGGCCCGTTCGGTGTCGTTGGTGACCAGTTCCAGCGCCGTGTCGTAGGCGGCGGCCGCTTCGGCGGTGCGACCCAGGCGGGTGAGCAGGTCGGCCCGGGTTGCCGGCAGGAGGTGGTAACCGGGTAGTTGCAGGTTGTCCAGGTCGGCGAGCGCGGCGGCGGGGCCGTGAACCTCGGCTACCGCGATCGCCCGGTTCAGCGCGACCACCGGGGTCGGCGTCGCCACCAGCAGCTGGTCGTAGAGTGCCAGGACCTGCCGCCAGTCGGTGGCCGGGCCGTCGGTGTGCACGGCGTTGATCGCGGCCTGGATCTGGTACGGGCCGGGCTGGTTGCGGCGCAGGCAGCGGCGGACGAGTTCGTGTCCCTCGGCGATGAGGCCCCGGTCCCACCGGGTGCGGTCCTGTTCCGGCAGCGGCACCAGGCTGCCGTCGGGGGAGACCCGGGCCGGCCGCCGCGCCTGCACCAGCAGCAGCAGCGCGAGGAGTCCGAGTACCTCGGGTTCGTCGGGCATCAGGTCGGCCAGTGCGCGGGCCAGCCGGACCGCTTCGGTGCACAGGTCGGTCCGTACCAGCTCGCCGGTGGTGGCCGTGTAGCCCTCGTTGAAGATCAGGTAGAGGACGGTGAGCACCGGGGGCAGCCGGTCGGGCAACTCGTGGTCGCGGGGGACGCGGTAGGGGATGCCGGCGTCCCGGATCTTGCGCTTGGCCCGGACGATCCGCTGCGCGATCGTGGCTTCGGGCACCAGGTAGGCGCGGGCGATCTCGGTGGTCTCCAGTCCGCCGAGCAGCCGCAGGGTCAGCGCGGTCTGGGCCAGTGGGGCGAGCGCCGGGTGGCAGCAGGTGAAGATGAGCCGCAGTTGGTCGTCACGCACCGGTCCCACCTCGCTCGGTTCGTCGGGGGCGTACAGCAGCAGGGCCTGCTCGTGCCGGGCGTCGCGGGTGGCCTCCCGGCGGATCCTGTCGATGGCCCGGTTGCGGGCGGTCGTGACGATCCAGCCGCCGGGGTTGGGTGGCAGCTCCGACCACTTCTCCACCGCCACCGTGAACGCGTCCTGCACCGCCTCCTCGGCGAGGGTGATGTCGCCGAGGAGGCGGGTCAGGGTCGCGACGCAGCGGCCGTACTCGGCGCGGTAGACGCCCGCGAGGTCCATCAGTCCTCGGCGTCCTCGCCGAACGGCCGCACCTCGACCGGCCCCATGCAGGCGGCGGACGCCTTCTCGGCCCAGGCCAGCGCGGCGTCCAGGTCGGCGCACTTGATGACCCAGAAGCCGCCGAGGTGCTCCTTGGCCTCCGCGAACGGCCCGTCGGTCACGGTGGTCTTCCCGTCGGTCACCGTGACCACGGTCGAGATGTCCGGCGTGAGCAGGCCACCGCCGAACACCCACGCGCCGGCGGCCATGACCTCCTGGTTCACCGCGTCCACCTGCTTGAAAACGGTGGACATCTGCTCCGGCGGGGCCGCCGGCTTCCCGTCGACGTAGTGGACGGCGAGCATGTACTGCTTCATGACTTCTCCTCTGGCGCGGGTCTCTCACCCAGGCCACGAACCACCACAGCCCGGATCGACACCCGCCGGAAAACTCTCAAGATCCTCAGGCCCACGCAACGCGGAGAGTGGTGGCGGAGTCGGCCGGCGTTTCAGCGCCACATCAGTGCTGTTCCAGCCGGAATTGACATGCTGCCTCGTCAGCGGGCCTCGCTGACGTAGTTCACCACGCCCTGATGATGGAGTCTCCCGTGGGTAGGCGGTCAGCGCAGGCAGACCCGACGAACACGCTGCGTCGCATGTGGAACCGGGTCGGTTCCGGGCGGGCGCTGTCCGGCGGGGTGGCCGCCGTCGTGGCGCTGCCGCTGGCGCTGGTGCTGGCCCGCGCGGACGGGCTGCCGGGAACGCGGGCCGATCTGTCCGGCGGTGGGGCCTGGCTGGCGTCGCCGGCCCAGGGCGCGGTGACGCTGATCGATGGCGCCTCCGAGCAGGTGATCGGCGCGGTGCGGGCGCCGGGCTTCCAGGCGGGGGATGACCTCACCGCGGTGCAGTCCGGCTCGTCGGCGTACCTGGTCAGTTCGACGGCCGGCACGGTGTCGCGCGTGGACGGTGGCACCTACGAGGTCTCCGCGCCCGTGCAGTTCGGCGCGGGTGGGAGCGGCGGGTCGCTGCAGGTGTACGCCGGGAAGACGGCCGCCTATGTGGTGGACGGCCAGCGGCGGACCGCGTCGGTGATCGACCCGGCGACGCTGCGGGTGCGGCAGCGGCTCGCGCTGACCGCGCAGCCGGTCACGGGGCAGTCCGTTGTGGACGACGCCGGTCGGCTCTGGGTCGTCGACGCCGCCGGCCTTGACTGGTTCGACTCGGCCGGCAAGCACGTGCGCGCGGCCGCCGGCGGGGCGAGCATGCGGCTGGTACTGGTAGCCGGCCGGCCGGTGCTGGTCGACCTGGCCCAGGCGCGGACCGGCCAGCTGTCCGACGACGGCTCGGTCAAGTCGTGGTCCTGCCTGGACCTGACCGACGGGGCGGATGTCGAGCTGCTGGGGTCGACCACGCTGGGCAAGGTGGTCGCGGCGATCCCGGCGACCGGCACCCTGGTCGCCGCGGGGAACGGCGGCGACCAGTGCGGGGAGACCATCGACGTCGGCGCCCCGCATGACAAGTTCGGGCCGCTGGTCGAGTCCAGCGGCTTCGTGTTCGTTCCGGACTGGACCACCGGCAAGACCGCCGTGGTGGACCTGTCCTCCCGCCAGGTCGTCGCCAACCTTGCCGTCGTGAAGGCGGGTGCCCGCCTGGAGCTGGTCGCCAAGGACGGTCTGGTCTTCTACAACAACCGGGATGGCGACCAGGCCGGGGTACTGCACCTCACCGGGGGGCGCTGGCGGGTCGGCAAGTCCCTGCGGAAGTTCACGGCGGGCAAGGACGGGGCCGACATCCTGACCCCCGTCGGCAACTCCCGCCCCAAGCAGCCGACGGCCCAGCAGCAGCAGCGCCCGCAGCAGCCCGACAAGCCGGCTGACGACCCGACCGGCAACCGACCCACCGACCCGGCTGACGGCAACCCGCCGGCCGGCCAGCAGGACGGTCCCAACCCGCCGGACGGGGGCATCCCACCGGCTGGTACCGACGGCAATCCGCCCGACGGCGGGCAGCAGCCGAGTGAGCCGCCGCCACCGCCGCCACCGCCGCCGCCGCCCGGGACCGAGTTCGGCACGCTGACCGCTCACGTGGTCGGCGCCGGGTCGGTGACCGCGTCCCGACCGGCGCCGGCCGACCTGCCCGCCGGTACGCAGTGCGCGGCAGATGCCAGTTGCCCGTGGAAGTACCCGCTCGGGACGACCGCGGTGCTGGAGATACCGACCGCGCCCACCCCGGATGTGCTGCTGGACTCGGTGACCGGCTGTACCAGCAAGGACGTCGCCGGCGGGAACACCGTGTGCAGCGTGCTGATCTCCGGCGACACGACCGTGACCGCCACGTTCGTACCCAAGCCGCCGGTGCAGGTCACGCTGCGGGTCACCACTGCCGGGTCCGGCACGGTGACCGCGACCCCGGCCGGTGGCACCCCGACCAGCTGCACGCCGACCTGCTCGGTCACCGTGGTGGCCGGCACCGCCGTCCAGTTGGCGGCGACGGCGGCGAACGGCAGCTACCTGTCCGACTGGACCTCGGCCGGCTGTTCCCCGTCCGCGGCGACCTGCGAGCTGACGGTGGCCGCCGACAAGGACGTGACCGTGGCGTTCGCGCCGTTCCTCCGGCTCACCGTCCGGACGGCGGGCACCGGCGCCGGGTCGATCAGCGGCGGCGTGCCGTGCGGCAGCGGGTCCTGCGGCGGCGACTTCCGGTCCGGCGAGGTCGTCCAGCTCACCGCCAACACCGGTGCCCGCTCGACGTTCGACGGCTGGGCCGGCTGCAGCCCCGCGGCCGCGCCGACCTGCTCGGTGACGATGACCGCGGATGTGACGGTCACCGCGACGTTCACGCTGCTGCCGGACACCACAGCGCCCACCGACGTGCAGGTGAGCGCCGGCGGGCACACCGCGACCCTCGGTGCCAGCGACCGGATCGACATCCACGGCAGTCAGACCTCGATCGTGATCACGGTCACGGCGGCCGACGGCGAGAGCGCCGTGACCGGCCTCGAACTGCGGGCCAGCACCGACAACGGTGTATGCGGCGACGGCCACATCTCGCAGACCAACTTCAGTGCGTCCGACAGCAAGACCGGTAGCGGGTCGACAATGACCTACACGCTGGACCTGCAGGGGCTGACCTGCCCACCCAGCCTTCCCACGCTCGACCGGGGCGGGTTCCTGGTGACCGCGCGGGCGACCAGCGCCGGCGGGACGTCCGCGTTCACCCAGAGCCTGGCGGTGGTCTACAGCTGATCCAGCGGCCCTCAGCCGGGCGACCTCGGCGCGGAATGGGCCGGTGCCCCGGGCCTGGTGGCCCGGGGCACCGGTGGGTGGTGCGGGTGCTCAGCCGCAGACGACGTAGACGGTGAAGCTCACCGAGGCGGCGCCATTGTTGCGGACGTAGGCGGTCCAGCCGATGCTGCTCGGGTAGCTGTCGGTGAGGACCACGTCGCCGGCGTTGCTGCCGTTGCTCTCGCCGCCGCCGAGCACGTTCGTGCCGGACGGGCAGAAGGCGATCGCGGAAGCGGTGTTGTGGGCCGCGACGTTGCCGGTGACGAACTTCTGGTTGGTCGGGATGGCCTGGCCGGCGGCCGGCGCGCCGGGCTTGACGGCCGGCGACGCGCCGCCGGCAGTGGCCGCGCCGGTGCCTGCGACGGCGGCAACGGCCAGGCCGGCGCCGAGGACGGCGAGCCGGACCGAGCGGCGCCGGCGGGAAGCGGCGTTGAGAGACATCAGATTCTGCCTTTCGGTTGTGCCGCCCTGGTTGGCGACAGGGCAAGCACACCGCGCGCCGGGCCGCCGCACCTGAGCAGCGGGCTACCTAACCTCGCGGGCCGAATATCGCGCTACTCAATCTCGCCGCGGTCGGTATCAGCGGGCCGGTTGGCGCCTCGGGCCGGCTCAGGCGCCGAGTACGTCCAGGTAGTCGAGTTTGGCGTTGACCGCGCCGGCGCCGGTGGTGACCGTCAGCCGGCCGTCGGTGACCTGCACCCGGACCGTGCCCTCGAACCAGTGCGTCGTGCCGGTCGGTGTGCCGGTGACGGCAGGGACGCCTTCCACGCTGATCCGGTAGACGCTGTCGGTGAAGCCGGGGTCGCCGGCGACCGCGTGCACGAGGTAGCTGCCGGCCGGCACGGCCAGCTCCCAGGTGCCCGGGGCGCCGGGCTTCTGCAGGTGGATCAGCGTGTCGTAGCGCTGGTCCGGCGCGGCCGGGTCGCCCCGGTCGCGGGTGTTGGCGGTGCTGTCGGCGGCCCAGCCGTAGGTCAGGCCGGCGCGCGGGCCGAACGCGGCGCCGGTGTCGGCGGCGTACCCGGTCGGCACCGGCGCGGTGGCCGGCTGGAAGTTGATGTTCGCGTGGAACCTCGGCGTGAGCAGGTAGCCGTGCCGCGCGCCGTTGTGCAGGCCGGTGCCGACGATCTGGCCGCGGTCGTTGATGCCGTCGGCCGCGCGCAGCGACCAGCCGGAGCCGGCCGGGAGCAGCGTGTCCAACGCGGTGATCGGCGCGCCCGGCTGCCAGATCCAGGCCCGTGGCGCCGCGCACGGCGTGCACCGCCCGTCGGCGGTGCCGACCACCTGCCCGGCGGAGTTCACCGCGCGCGCCTCGCTGTACGAGATGCCGTCCACGGTCCCGATGTCGGTGGGCACGCCGCCGGCCCAGCGCACCGCGTGCTGCGCGGCCGGGTCGGCGGTGGCCGAGACGCCGACGACCACGCCGGCGACGTTGATCGCGAACGCGAGCGCGGAGCGGCCGCCGGTCAGGTCCGGCAGCGGCGTGACCCGGCCGGCCTGCCACACGTACGCCGGCCCGCCGACGATCTGCCCGCGGGCGTTGACGCCGCGGGCCAGCTCCAGCCCGGCGCCCAGCTCGGTCGGCGCGCCGTCGGTGCCGTACCGGATCCCGACCGGTGCGCCCTCCGAGTCGGCCGGGCGCTGGCCGCCGACCACGCGGCCGGCCGGGTCGATCCCGTCCGCCTCACCGAGCCGGTTGGTGATCGGCCCGCCCAGGTCGGTGATCGCGCCGGCGGCACTCCACCGCACCGGGTACCCGAACCCGCCGTCGCTCCGGTCCGCGACGCCGGCGACCTGCCCGGCGTCGTTGACCGCCAGCGCCGAACTGGACGCCCCGCCCGGCAGCAGGCCGAGGTCGGTGATCGCGCCGTTCGCGCTCCACCGCACCGCATGCTGACGCAGGCTGTCCACAGTGGACACACCGACCACCACGCCGGCATTGTTGACCGCGTTCGCCCCGCTCACCCCGCCGGCCAGCGCCCCGAGGTCGGTGACCGCGTACCGGGCGGCCGGTGCCGCCAGGGCCGCCGGTGCTGGTGCCGCCAGGGCCGGGCTGCCGCCGGGAACCGTGCCGGCCGCACCCACCGCGAACACCGCCGCCGCGACCGTCATGCCACGTCGCATCATCGCCACGCCCCCTCGACTCGCCTGACGCTAGAGCCGCCACGCCGGCCGGCACAAGCAGCCATTCACCTGGTTCTCGTAGCTCGCGGGCCGGTGCGGGTGCGGGTGCCACCGTCTGTCCGCTGCGCCCGGTGGGCCGGCTGTCCGGGCGCGGACCACGGCCCGTGAAGACTCTGGGCGGCATCGGACATTCATCGGTGAAACTGACGCCTACGACCGTGGAGCCTTGCGATGCATGTGAACGCATGGTGATGACCGGGCGGCCGGCCCGCCGGGACGTCGACGCCCGGCCCCCGCTCGCGCTGCCGGATCGGCCAGAGCGTTTCGCCGACATCTTCGACACGTACCACAGCGAGATCTACCGGTACGTCGCCAGCCGGCTCGGCGTCGCGCACGCCGACGACCTCGCCGCTGAGACGTTCCTGGTGGGGTGGCGTGCCCGCGCCCGCTTCACCGGGCCGGCCGAGCACATACGGGCCTGGCTGTACGGCATCGCCACCAACCTGATCCGCCGGCATCACCGCGACGAGCAGCGCAGGTACCGCGCGGTGGAGCGGGCCGGCGCGGTGCTGACGCCGACCGGCGAGGACCACGACGACCGGGTGGTCGC
>JBBWZH010000323.1:0-3726 GCA_039648995.1 Mycobacteriales bacterium | reverse complement strand
GGGTACGTCAGCCTGGGCAACCGGTTCAGCAACAAGGTCGCCGAGGTCGCGGCCTGCGTCAACGCGGACGGCGCCCGGGTCGCGCAGTGGGGCTGGCTGGCCAACGCCTGCCAGGAGTACCGGTTCGTGCCCACCGGCGACGGCTGGCTGCGGGTCGAGAACCGGCTCGCCGGCCGCGACCTCGCCCCGGCCGGCTGCGGCGGGGCCGGTGCGCCGATCCAGACCTTCACGCCGACCGCCGAGGCCTGCCAGCAGTTCCGGCTCGCCCCGGCCGGCGACGTCCTGATCGCCGACGCGGCGGGCCAGCGGGCCCTCGGAGCCGTCGCCTGTGGACGGACGCTGGCGACCGGCCGGCGGACCGGCGCCTGCCAGCTCTGGCGGTTCACGCCGGCGTCCGACGGCTACTACCGGATCGTCAACGTCCACAGTGGGCGTCCACTGGGGACGCTCGCGGACGGCCGGCTCGCGCTGGCCGGCCGGCCCGGCGAGTGGCGGATCGAGCCGCTCAATGACGGCACCTACCGCCTGATCACCCGCGACGGCACCGTCCTGGACCTCAGTGGCCAGCCACGACAGCAACCGACGGGCGCCGCCGTCCGGCTGCTCGCCCCGTAACCGCGCCGGGCGGCCACCCGGAATGGCCCGGTTCCCCGGCAGGTTGGTTGCCAGGGAATAGTCCGATCATGGACCAGGGAGGCTCGATGGCAGCGCAGGAGCAGGTGTACGACAGCCCCACCGGCTGGGTGGCCGACCACGTTCGTTCGTATCTGGAGACCGATGGCCAGCAGGGCCACACCTGGAACGGCGTGCCGACCCTGCTGCTCACCACGGTGGGCCGCAGGTCCGGCAAACTCCGCCGCACCGCGCTGATCTACGGCCAGGACGGCGACCGGTACCTGGTCGTCGCGTCGCGGGGCGGCGCCCCGCAGCACCCGGCCTGGTACCTGAACCTCGCCGACAACCCCGAGGTGCAGGTGCAGGTCGGCGCGGACACGTTCACCGCCCGGGCGAGCACCGCCGGCCCGGACGAGAAGTCCCGGCTCTGGCGGATCATGACCTCGGTCTGGCCCGACTACGACAACTACCAGCAGAAGACCGACCGCGAGATCCCGGTCGTCGTCCTCGAAGGCGGGTGACGGGGCCGCCGGGATTCAGCGCGGGAGGCGGGTGAGGTCCCAGAGGCGGGCGGTCGACTCGTCGCTGCCGGCGGCGAGGAGTCGGCCGTCGGGGCTGAACGCGACCCCGTTGATGAAGCCGGTGTGACCGGTGATGAGGCGGCCGAGCCGGCGGCCGCTGGCCAGATCCCAGACCACGATGGCGTCGTTGTCGGTGGTGGCGAGCCTGCGGCCGTCGGGGCTGAACGCGAAGCCCGCGATGTCGTTGCTGCCGGCGGCGATGGGCCGGCCGAGCCTGCGCCCGCTGGCCGCGTCCCACAGCTGGACCGTGCCGGACCAGGTCGCCGTGGCCACGGTCCGGCCGCCGGAGCTGAGCGTGGCGTTCCAGACGTGGTCACCGGCGTGCAGCGTGCGGGCAGAGAGGGGGCTGCCGGTGCCCACGTCCCACTGCCGGACGAACGCGTCCTTGTCGTAGTTGCCGGCGGTGGTGAGGGTGCCGCCGTCGCGGCTGAACGCGAGCGCCAGCACGGTCTCGGTGGTCCGCAGCGGGCCGCCGAGCTCGTGACCGGTGGCCGCATCCCACAGCCGCGTGGTCTTGTCTAGCCCGGCGGTAGCCAGCGTGCGGCCGTCGGGGCTGAACGCGACCGAGAAAACCGCGCCGGTGTGGCCGGTCAGCGGACCGCTGACTTGATCGCCGCTGGCCACATCCCACAGCCGCGCGGTGTTGTCGCTGCTGGCCGTGGCGAGCGTCAACCCGTCGGGGCTGAACGCGACGCCGTTCACCGAGTCGGTATGGCCGGTGACGGGGAGGCTGAGCGGGCCGTCGGCGGTCAGCCCCCACAGCCGCGCGGTCTTGTCCCGGCTGGCGGTCGCCAGGGTCAACCCGTCCGGGCTGAACGCGACGGCGCCGATCGCGCCGGTGTGCCCGACCAGCAGCCCGTTGACCGGCCGCCGCGCCGGGGCGTGCGACGGGCTCGTGCCCGCGGGCGCGCTCGCGCTCGTCACCGGGCGCGGGGCCGGCGATGCGCTGGTGGCTGGCCAGCCCGAGCCACAGGCGGCAACGGCGAACGTACCGACAGCGACGGCCGTCGCGGCCACGGGGCGCGCGAGCCGGAGCGGAATGCGCCGCCCGGCCTCCACCATCATCGACTCTCCCACCTACCGGACACGACGGCCCCGGAGTCACCAGTCAACCGGACATAAGTAGCCTAATACCCGGTACGCGGCAGAGGCCCGATTTTCGGTTCAGGCAGAGCCGCAAGAAGGACCGCCACCGCCCCAACTTCCGTGGTCCGGGCGCCTGCGGCTCGCAGCTGAGAGGCCGCCGTCTGCTACTTCCCGCCGTGGACATGCTCCAGATCAGCGGACCAGGTCCAGGTCGGTACGGGCGAAGTCGTCGCCGATGCACAGCAGCGGCTGGTCGGCCAGCCGGCAGACCGCGTAGGTGAGGCAGTCGCCGAAGCTGAGCGCGGCCGGGTGCCGGCCTCTGCCGTAACGGATGTACGCGTCGACCGCCAGCGGCCAGTGCTCGGGGCCGAAAGGCACGGCGGTCAGGCCGGCCTCGTCGCAGAAGCGCGCGAGCAAGGTCTTGCCGATGATGCCGAGCCGGGCGACCAGCACGATCCCGGTCTCGACCAGGGTCGGCGCGCCGATGCCGGCCGCCGGTGCCGCCTCCAAGCTGTCCAGCACGGCTTCGTGTCCGACCTCGCGCAGCAGGACGGATACGACGGTGCCACGGTACCAGTCGGTGATCACGACCGTGGTGCGGTCTCCGGATCGATTCGGCTGTCATGCGGAGCCGGCGGAACGGGTAAGAGCCGGCCGGGGTCAGATTGCCTCCGGTTCGTCCGGGTCGCAGGCTGGACGGCGCCGACGCGGAGCTGAGGAGACACATGTCGTCATTTCCGGACGGGTCCGACCATGACCGGTCCGTCCTGCTGGACCGGGTTACCCGCCTGGTCGACTTCCTGCGCAGCATGGTCACCTCGACCGACCAGCGGGTTCTCGACGTCGACGCCTACCCGACAGCCCTGTGGTTGGCGCAACTGCCGCCGAGCATCGACCTGTACCCCGAGGCCGGGCCCGGCGACGTGCTGCTGTCCGTCCCGCCGGTCGCGGCGGAGCCGCCGCCCGAGCCGCCGGCCGAGCTGACCGACCGGCTCGACCCGGAGCAGTCGTCCGACTCCGCGGGCGAGCCGCCACGGCTGATGCCCCCGCTGCGGCGCCTCCCCGCCCCGACCACGCCCGCCATCACCGCACCCGCCGCGCCCGCACCCGCCGCGCCCGCGATCGCCGCGGCCGCACCCGCCGCGCCCGCGATCGCCGCACCCGCCGTCACCGCAGCGGCGGCGTTGGTGCCGCTCGACGGCGGCGAGCTCGTACCGGTACCCGCCGACCCTGCGGCGTCGGACGCGACCGGGTTCGACCCGACCGGGTTCGACCCGACCGGGTTCGACCCGGAGTCCGACCTGGCGGAGTTCGACTCGAGCGAGCTGGACGTGGCTGCGGAGACGGCCGAGCTCGTCCGGCTCGACGGCGACGCCGGCATCGCCGCCCTGGACGGCGCGGCGGACGCCGAACCGCTCGATGGCACGGCGGAGCTGCTCCGGCT
>JBBWZH010000287.1:0-5413 GCA_039648995.1 Mycobacteriales bacterium | reverse complement strand
CGACCCGGACAACGGCGCCCGCCCAGACGATGAGCCGGCACAGCGTGGCGGCTGAGCTGCCGGTGGCGTTTGTGCGCAACGTCCGGGGCGCTTTCGGGGCGGACGGTGCGCGGTGGCTGGCCGGGCTACCGGCGACGTGCCGGGCCTACGCCGAGCGCTGGGGGCTGACGCTGGGGCGGCCGTACCAGCTCACGTACCACTACGTCGTCGCGGCCACCAGGGCCGACGGCACGCCGGCGGTGCTGAAGCTCGGCGTGCCGGGCGGGGTGGAGTTCGGCCGGCAGGTGCGGGCGCTGCGGCTGGTGGCCGGCGACGGGATGGCCCGGCTGCTGGCCGCGGACGTGGCCGGCGGCGCCATGCTGCTGGAGCGGGTCGAGCCGGGGCAGCGGCTGACCCCGGTGGACGAGACCGCCGACCCAGCGGCGACCGAGGTACTGCTGGACGTGATGCGCCGGGTGCACCGGCCGGCACCCGACGCCGACCTGCCGACCGTGGCGGACTGGGGCCGCGGCTTCGACCGGCTGCGGGCCAGGCACGGGGGCGGCACCGGCCCGCTGCCGGCCGCGCTGGTCGACCGGGCCGAACGCCGGTACGCGGAGCTGGCCGGCTCCCCCGCCGGCGGGCCGGTGCTGCTGCACGGCGACCTGCACCACGAGAACGCGCTGCGCTCCGACCGGGCCGGCTGGCTGGCGATCGACCCGAAGGGCGTCCTCGGCGAGCCGGCCTTCGAGGTCGGGCCGCTGCTGCTCAACCCCTGGCCGCAGCTGCTGCGCTGGCCCGACCCGGCCCGCATCCTGAGCCGCCGGGTGGACCAGTTGGCCGACGGCCTGGCCGTCCCCGCGGACCGCGTCCGATCCTGGGGGTTCGCGTTCGCCGCGCTGTCGGCGGCCTGGACGGACGAGGACGGCGGCGGCCAGAACGCCCACGCCCTGCGCGTCGCGGAACTGGTCAGCCGGGCCTGACGGCGCTCAGCGCCGGCGGCGGCCCCACCCATCGGGGCCGGGCCGGTTTCGCGTCCGGCCGAGGCGGTCAGTTCAGGACGCGGCGGTGAGCGGCCCAGGAGGCGTGCAGGCGGGAGTAGACGCCGGGCTGGTTGACCAGGGCGCTGTGCGGGCCGCGCTGGACGACCCGGCCGGCGTCGACCACGATCACCTCGTCGGCGGCCTCCGCGGTCGCCAGCCGGTGCGCGATCGTGATCGTGGTGCGGCCGCGGGTGAGTGAGTCCAGCGCGCGCTGCAGCCGCACCTCGGTGGCCGGGTCGACGGCCGAGGTGGCCTCGTCCAGCACCAGCAGATCCGGGTCGGCGAGATAGGCGCGGGCGATCGCGACCAGCTGCCGCTCGCCGACAGACAGCGCCTCGCCGCGCTCGCCGACCGGGGTGTGCAGACCGGCCGGCAACCCGGCCAGCCAGTCGGCCAGACCGAGGTCCACGAACGCGGCGGTCGCTTCGGCGTCGGTCGCGTCCAGCCGGCCGTACCGGACGTTGTCGGCGATCGTCGCGTCGAACAGGAAGCCGTCCTGCGGGACCATCACCACCCGCGAGCGCAGCGAACCGAACGGCACCTCCGGCAGCGGGACGCCGCCGATCAGCACGCCGCCCCGGGTCGGGTCCATCAGCCGGGTGAGCAGCTTGGCGAACGTCGTCTTGCCCGACCCGGTCTCACCGACCACGGCCACCTTGCTGCGCGGCGCGATCTCCAGGTCGACGTCGGTCAGCACCTCCCGACCCCGCTCCAGGCCGGCCAGGCCGGCCACGTCGCCCGTGCTGGCCGCCGGCTTTCCGGACGGAGCCGGGCCGGCGCCGGGCAGCGGCCCGTCCAGGCCGGCCGAGTTCGCGGGGTAGGCGAAGTGCACATGCTCGAACCGGACGCCGAGCGGGCCGGCGGGCAGCGGCCGGCCGGCCGGGCCCGGGTCGGTCACGTCCGGCTCGACGTCCAGCACGTCCAGCACGCGGCGCAGCGAGGCGAGCGCGTTCTGCGCCTCGGTCAGCGCCTCGGTGGAGATCTGCACCGGCTGGATGAACAGCGTGACCAGGAACAGGAACGCTACGAGCTGGCCGGTGGTCAGGTCGCCGTCCAGGCCGAGCAGCACGCCGACGACGACGACCGCGGCGTTGGCGAGCCCGGCGGCCAGCTCGCCGGTGGTGAAGACGACCGCCGTCCACGCCTGGGCCCGGACCGAGGCGCGGTAGTGGTTGTCGATGGCCTGGTCGATCCGGGCCGCGGTGCGCTCCTCCACGCCGTACGCGCGCACGGTCTGCGCCCCGACCACCGACTCGGCCACCGCGCCGAGCAGGTCACCGACCCGCTCCCGGACCTTGCGGTAGGCCTCCGCGAGCCGGCGCTGCAGCCGCGGCACCACCCACGCCATCGGCACGAAACAGGCGTAGACGAGCAGGGTGAGCTGCCAGGAGAAGACCGCCATCAGCACGCTGGCGACCAGCAGCTGGCCGATGCTGGCCACCACCAGGATGCCGCCCCACTGCATGAAGACAGACATCTGGTCGACGTCGCTGGTGACCCGGGAGACCAGCGAGCCGCGCCGCTGCGCCTGCTGGTGCAGCATCGACAGGTCGTGGATGTGCCGGAACGCGCGCACCCGCAGCGCCGCCAGCCCGGTCTCGGTGGTCTGGAACATCCGGTAGTTCATCAGGTACGCCGCGACCGCGGTGACCAGCACGGCCACCGCGCTCAGCGCGACCATCCGCTGGATCAGCGCGACGTCGGCGCCGCCCGGCCGGAGCAGGCCGTGGTCCAGCGTCTGCTGCACGGCCAGCGGCACCACCACCCGGCCGGTGGTCGCGGTCAGCGCGAGCAGCACGGTCACACCCAGGCCGCGGCGGAACTCCGGGACCAGCCGCAGCCCGCGGCGCAGCGTCAGCAGCGCACCGGACGGATTCTTGGCCGCACGCCGCGCCCGGCGCCGGCTCCAGCCGGCCGCCAGGCTCGCGCTGGTCACGCGGCGTCCCCGGCAGTGCGCATCGCCGCAGGCCCGAGCGGCCGGGGTGCGGGGTTCCCGCGCCGGGCCGGGGCGCCCGCGGACGCGTGGGATGCGGCCGCGGAGCGCGGGATGCGGCCGGCGGGCACGGTCATGCGGCACCCTCCGCGGCGCCGTCCGCGTCGGCCCCGCCGTCGGGCTCGCCGGCCTTCGCCGCCGCCTTCGCCGGTGGCTTGCCGGCCCGGCCGCGGCCGCCGGCGGCCAGCGCCGCCCGGTTCCGCCGGCGCTCCTGCTCGGCCTCCTCGTAGGCGAGCACCAGCCGGGCGTAGCCGGGGGTGGTGGCCAGCAGGTCCTGGTGCGAACCGCGGCCGAGCACCCGGCCCCGCTCCAGGAACACGACCTCGTCGGCGAGCGCGATCGTGGACCGCCGGTAGGCCACCACGACCACGGTGGCGTGCAGGTCGGCCGACCGCAGCCCGCGCAGGATCGCCGCCTCCACCGCCGGGTCGACGCTGCTGGTCGCGTCGTCCAGCACCAGCAGCCGGGGCCGCCGGGCCAGCGCGCGGGCCAGCGCGATCCGCTGCCGCTGCCCGCCGGACAGCGACGTACCGCGCTCCCCCACCCGGGTCGCCAGCCCGTCGGGCAGGGCGCGGACGAACCGGTCGGCCTGGGCCACCGCCAGCGCCCGCCATACCTGCTCGTCCGACATGTCCGCGCCGAGCGTGACGTTGCCGCGCACCGTGTCGTCGAACAGGAACGTGGCCTGGCTGACGATCGCGGTGTGATCGCTCACGCCGCCGCGGGACAGCTCGCGCAGGTCCGCCCCGTCCAGCAGCACCGACCCGGACTGCGGGTCGACCAGCCGCACCAGGAGCGTGACCAGCGTCGACTTGCCGCTGCCGGTCGGCCCGACGACGGCCACCGTACTGCCCGGCGCGACGTCGAAGCCGACCCCGATCAGCACCGGCGGCGCCCCCTCGGCGTAGCCGAAGGTGACCTGGTCCACCGAGAGCCGGGCCGGCTCCGACCGCGCCGGCAGCACCCGGTCGCCGTACGCCTGGCCGCCGGACGCGCGCAGCACCCGCTGCACCCGGTCCCAGCCGACGACGGCGCGGGGCAGGTCGCCGAGCACCCAGCCGATCGCCCGCACCGGCAGCGCCAGCACGGTGAACAGGTACGCGACGCTGACCAGGTCGCCCACGGTGGCCGCGCCGGAACGCAGCCGCATGGTGCCGACCAGCAGGACCGCGAGCGTGCCGAACGTGGGCAGCGCCTCCATCATCGGGTCGAAGGTGCCGCGCAGCCGGCCGACCCGGACCATCGCGTCCCGCAGTTCGACCGCCTGCCGCCGGAACCGGTCCGTCTCCTCCTGCTCCCGGCCGAGCGTCTTGACCACCAGCGCGCCGTCGAAGCTCTCGTGCGCCACGCCGGACACCTCGGCACGCAACTGCTGCGCGTGGGTCATTCGCGGCGACATCCGGCGCGAGTAGACGAAGTTGAGCGTGAACACGGCCGGGAACACGACGAGGCCGACCACCGACAGCGCCGGGTCCGTCCGCACCAGCGCGACCACCGTGATCCCGAGCATCACCACCGCCCCGCAGGCGAACGGCAGCGGGGCGATCGGGTACCAGGTCGACTCGACGTCGGCGTTCGCGTTCGACAGCAGCGTGCCGGTGGGGTGCCGCTGGTGCCAGGACAGCGGCAGCGTGAGGTACTGCCGGGTGATCCGGCGCCGGTAGCTGGCCTGCAGCCGGTACTGCATGGTGCCGGCGCCGACCCGGCGGCCGACGATGCCGACGACCTTCACCAGCGCGACGCCGAGGATCGCCAGCGCGGCCCCGGCCAGCGCGCCGGCCGTGGTGCGGCCGGCGGCGAACGCCGGCAGGATCGTCCGCGTGGTCACCCCGCCGAGCACGAAGGCGCTCGCCACGGTCATCCCGCCGAACAGCGCCCCGCCGGCAACGGCGACCGCGAAGATCGCTTTCTGCTCCCGGATGCCGGCGCCGAGGACACGCAGGCCCCGGGCGAGGATGTCGTTCGAGGTCCTCGGCGCGGTTGACGGCACGCAGCATCCTCCCCTCCGCCCCAGCGAGGCAGGGTGTGGTCGCTGGGGCGGCACGACACGGACGGGCGGATCTAGGCTCGGGTCAACCAAGATCGACTGGCCACGCCCTGGTCCACCTTACCCGTGATCTTCAGGCCGGCTAACCGTTCTCCGGAACCCGTGGATCCGGTTTGTCATCGCCCGTACGGGTGACGGCTACGCTGACCGGCTCTCTTTAGGCTGAGTCCGTGACTGATCATGCTTCGGCCGAACGGGCGGCGGTCGCGGACCTGCTCGATTCACTCGGCCCGGACGCGCCCACGCTGTGCGAGGGGTGGTCGACCTACGACCTCGCCGCGCACCTCGCCCTCCGCGACCGGGTGCCGGCGGCCTGGCCGGGCATCGCCCTGCGCCGGTTCGCCGGCCGGA
>JBBWZH010000268.1:0-21189 GCA_039648995.1 Mycobacteriales bacterium | reverse complement strand
CACCGGCATGGCAGCCGGCGACCGGATCGACATCGACGCCGGCTCCCGGATGGAAACCCGCACGATCCTCGCCGTCGGGACGGCGGCCACCGGCAGCACGACACTGTGGCAACCCCTGCCCGACGGTCCGGTCATCACAATCCCGGCCGGCTCGACCAACGTGCCCGTCACGAACACGGCCGGCTTCACCGTCGGCCAGAAGATGGGCATCGGCTACGGCGACAGGTACGAGGTGGCAACGGTCACCGCGGTCGGCCGGCAGGGCACGCAGGCGCGGCTGTCGGCCGCGGCACCGGCGGGCGCGACCAACGTCAAGGTCACGTCCACCGCGAACATCACGGTCGGTGACACGATCAGGTTGGACATCGCCAGCCCCGGCCACGGGATCGACACCGTCACGGTCGCCGCGGTCGGCACGACCGGCGCCAACGGCACGGGCCTGGACCTGACCGCCCCGCTGAGGTTCGACCACGCGGCCAACCTTCCCTTCAGCGCGCGGGGGACGGGGATCACGTTCACGCCGGCGACGACCAGGGCGCACTCGAGCAACGAGCCGGTGCAGGCACTCGGCACCGGCATCACCGTCGACCAACCCGTGGCCAACGGCCACGCGATCAACACGCCCGTGCGTGATGCCGCGGCCACCACCGCCGGATACCAGGGACAGCCGGCGCCCAACCAGTGGTTCGGCGGCCCCGCCCTCTCCGCCAACGCCGGCAACATGGTGCTGCGCGACGCCCACCGCCTGGTCGTCGACAGCCTCAACTACGGAAGCCTCGTCGACCCGTGGCTCGCCGAGGGATATCAGGGCACGTCGGGTGCTGGGGAGAGTGGCTGCCGGGTCACCGCGCCCGGCACGGCCGGTGGCGCCGGCAGGAGCGCAGGCCGCTTCCCCGACGGCGTCGACACCGACAGCAACTGCACTGATTTCATCCGGTCCAACAGCCCCACGCCCGGCGACGCCAACCAGGGTTTCACCCTTGACCCCGGCCCGCTGGTGTCGCTTCAGGCTACGACGCCCGGCAGCACCTCGAACTACATCAAGCACAACGACGCCGACGACGGCGTGGTGACCGCGCCGGTGACCGAGGCGAGCTCAGCCACCGACAAGCAGGACGCGACCTGGGTACGGACGGCCGGTCTGGCCAACCCGAGCTGCTTCTCATTCGAGTCGATCGACAGGCCGGGCAGCTACCTGCGGCACCAGAACTTCCAGTACCACCTGCAACCCGACGACGGCAGCACACTGTTCTCCCAGGACGCCACCGTCTGCCAGACGACCGGCAACAGTGGCCAAGGCGTGTCCTTCCAGTCGGTGAACTTCCCGACCAGGTACGTCCGAGCCTTCAACAACGTCGTCTACCTCGCCGGCAACGGCGGCACAAACCCCTGGGACACCACCACCTCGTGGGCTGAGGACTCCAGCTGGCTGGTGGCCACGCCCTGGGCCCCCGCACCGACCCCGTAGTCGACACCCCACCGAAGCCATCCGCTGCCTCGAACGGCGACTGTCCGATGTGGACTACCGGCAGCTCGTCGCCGACACCGCAGCGGCCGGGAAGACGGGGGCAACCACAGCGGATGAGCCGCGGTGCGGCGGAGGCGATCCGCCGCACCACGGCTCAAGCGGGCCGATCGGCTGGGTTGCAGAGCAAGCCCGCTGATCGGCCTCGCCGGAGACTGCCACTGCCGGTGACCGGGGCGATCAGGTCAGCGGGAAGGATCCGGTGGTGAGCTCTCCGGCCGGTTCGTACGTGCCGATCACGACTCCGGTGGTGGACACGGTGCTGTCCAGGAGCCTCAGCCCGGCTGGCACGGTGCCCTCGGCGAACAGGCGCCGGCCCGACCCGATCACCACCGGGAACACCCACAGCCGGTACCGGTCCACCAGGTTGTGGCGCGCCAGCGTCTGGATCAGGTTCCCGCTGCCGTGTACCTGCAGCTCCGACCCGTCCTCCCGCTTGAGCGCGGCGACCCCCTCGGCGGCGTCCCCGGCGATCAGCACCGACCTCGCCCACTCCAGCTTCGGACGCCCCCGCGACGCGACGTACTTCGTCGCCTCGTTCAACGGCCTGGCACCAGGCTCCGTCGCCTGCGGCCAGTACCCGGCGAAGATGTCGTACGTCCGGCGCCCGAGCACCAGATCGAACGGCCGGCTCATCGCCTCGGCCATGACCTCGCCCATCCGCTCGTCCCAGTAGTTCACCGACCACCCACCGTGGGTGAAGCCGCCGCTACCGTCCTCCTCCGGCCCGCCCGGAGCCTGCATGACCCCGTCCAGGGTCAGAAACATGTTCACGACCAGCGTCCTCATCGCCGCGTCCTCTCCCACTCGGAGCCGCCCTGCGCAGCCCCACCAGCCAGACCACGAACGCACCCCGACCGAATCGACACCCATCCCCAGCCCGGATCGATCGCGAGCCGCCACGATGCGGTGCCGCGAGCGCAGTCCTATCCGCGCTGGCCAGGCTCTCGACCTGGCGCTCTGTCCGGTGAGCTACCGCGTCGGACCTGCACCTCGCTGCCAGAGCAGCACGGGCGCACTGTCGATCATGAGGTCCGCAAGCGGCTGCTGCGCAGCCAGCAGGGGTCGATGTCACGCCCTGCTTTCCGGCGACGAGACTGCGTACCGTCCCCGGCTGCGTACGGCGCTTCGAGCGTTGGCGGATCCCCCAGCATTACGACCTCGGGTCGCCCAGGCGGCGCCCAGCCGGCGCCCAGCCTAGATATCCTCCACGCGGCGTAGTACCAGCAGCTCATGCGGGGGGAGGTCCTCCGACCGCTGCAGAGCCCGACGCGCCTCCACGATCAGATTCCCGGCCGCCCGATCACCGAGCTCGGCACGCAGCTGCGCCTCGTGCGCCAGCCACGACGTGTGCAACCGGCGCCAATACTCGTCGTGCTCCCGATTCAGCAACGAGTCCTCGACCACCAGGCCAACCGATTCGGCCATAGCCGGCCAATCGCCTCGGCCACCGGGACTCACCCGCACTGTCGCCGCCAGCCGCCCACCGGGCACGAGTATCCGCCGCGTCTCGCGCAACGCGGCTACCCGGTCAGCGGCGAACGGCAAAGCGTCAACGCTCATCGCCGCATCAACGCTGGCATCAGGTAGACCGGTCCGATCGAACGCAGCCCGGCGAAACTCCGCCCGCCCCGAACCGAGGAACCGGGGCGCCCGCCGCGCGGCCAGCTCCACCGCTACCGGGCTGAAATCGATCCCGACCAGAGACGCCGACAACGCCCGCGCCAACCACAGCCCAGGACCGCCACGCCCGCAGCCCAAGTCCACCAACCGGCCGCCCGGCGGCAGCCGCAACGCCGCCACCAACTGCCCGAGCAGCCGCCAGGTACATGAGCTGAACGGCTCGACCTCCGCCGGATACTGATCACCCATCGCCTCCGACCACAACCGCCGCATCAGCGCGCTGCCCTCCACAGCCGCATGCGCCGCGTCGTAGTCCTCGACCGCCACCCCCACCGCACCGACCTCAGCCACTCCACCATTCTCCGCCACCCGAACATGATCATCGCAGCCCACCGCGCCGGCCGGCTGGGGGCACAGTGTCGGCTGTCGGCGATGGAAGGAAGGCCCACCGTTCCGTGCCATGACCGTCGATGGTCGGAATACGGTCGGGGGAGCGCACGTGGCACGGCGGGATCTGTCCGGGGCGTGTCGGAATGGGCGGATCATGCCTAGGCTGCTCGCGTGCGGGTCGGGCAGCGGTTCGGGCGGGTGCTGCGCCAGTTGCGGCTGCTGGGTGAGCAGGCGCTGCGCGGGCCGGTGTTGGCTGTGTTGGCGCTGTTCGCTGCGCTGTCGGTGGTTAGCCTGCTGCTCGCGCGCGGCGCCGTGCAGTACGGGCAGAACCTGGCGCTGAACATGGCTGCGGAGTTCATCGGCGCCGCTACCGTGATCTTCGCGCTGGCGCCGATCGCCCGGCGGGCGCAGCAGGGCGGGGTCCGCGAGCACCGCCGGCTCGACTTCTCCTGGTACACCGACCGGGTGGTCGCCGCGACCCGCACCGTCCGGGTGCTGCACACGTTCTCCCGGCTGTTCGCCCCACCGTTCGACCAGCGGTTCTTCGCGGCTGCCACCGGACTGCTGCGCCGGCACGGCAGCGTGCAGGTCCTGCTCATGCACCCCGACTCGATGGCCGCCCAGCAGCGCACCGTGGAGTTGCGCGGGCACGGCGACGTCGCCCAACTGGCCCGGCAGAACCTGCGGGCGCTGGCCGCGTTCCGCCGCGACCTTCCCGACCAGCTGCGCCGGCGGGCCGAGGTGCGGCTGTACACCGCGTCCGCTTCGGTGCAGGTCTACCAGTGGGACAACCGGCTGCTGGCGTCGTTCCTGCCGCTGGGCCGGCTGTCCGGCGACCACGCGCAACTGGAGGTGTCGGTCGACTCGCCGCTGGGCGACTTCCTCCTCGAGCGCTTCGACGAACTGTGGGAGCAGGCGGTCGCGCTGGACGACTACATGTCCGTGCGCCTATGGGTGACCGCCGGCGGCACCCAGCGGGAGTACACCGCGCGGTACGTCACCGTTGACGGCGCCTACTACCTCGACGAGGCCGCGATCCTCGCGCAACTGGCCCGGGAACGGAACCGGGCGGTGCACGCCGCGCTGACGCTCGAGCCGGCACGGACCTACCGGGTCGAGATCCTGCCCGACGAATCCGCCGGCCTGCCCGACGCGCGGTCGCGATTCACCGAGAAATACGACCACCCGGCGCCGGTACTCGTCCGGCTCACCCCCCAGCCCTGACCGCCGCGGCGGCGGCGGATCGTCCCAGCCGACCAGTTCATGCCACCCAACCGGTACAGCGGGAGTGATGGTGCTGTCCCTGCCGGCGCAGCCGACCGGACCGGCGCATTTCCCGCTGCGTCCTGGCGGCACACCCACCTGACATCCCGCACCCGAATCCCACCGGCACTTCCATCCGCGCCGACAGCCCCGCCGAGAATGCACGTCACACAGCGGCCGCGTGGGTCGCTCCGGCGGCGAAGTCGGATTACCGGCGGTGCAGGGTTCTTGGCTGTCTTGCCGGGCGTCGACGCTCGCTCAGCAGGTGAACACCGACCAGCAGATGTCGTTGCGTAACCGCTGATCGTCAAGCACGAGCTCGCGGATCGCCTCTGGCAGCTGGTCACGTTGCCATTGGCACTCACGTCGCCCCGCGGCCTCGTCCTCACCTTCCGGTGCGGCGGCACGAGCGGCCTTGATCGCATAGGCGGCCGCACCGAGATCGTGCGCGGCAACATGTGCGACGACCGCAGCCTGGCCCGCAGCAAACGCGGCGTGCCTTGGTGCCCCACGCAGGTCTCGGGCCGCGGCCATCGCGTGACCGCCCGCCGCACGAGCCTGCGTCATCATGACCTCCCCTCGCACCCAAGCGCGAGCATGCTCGATCGCCTGACGTGGTCGTGGGTCCCCAGGCTGAGCCGACTCGAAGAGGCCAAGCACGTGCTCCGCGCACGATGCGGCCCACTGAGCGAGGAGGTGGTGATCCGAATCGGTGAGGGTCCCGCCGCGGCGGATCGTCACGAAACGGCGGTCCCGGACTTTCGGAAGGATCATGGCGGCCACTCCTTCCGGCGACTCGTTGACAGCCAACGGTCCCCGAATCGTCCGGCGTGGTCGTCATAGCGTCCTCCGTGCTCCCTCGTGCCGGGCAGGACCGTACGACGTCCTACGACAGTCACCGGAACAGGCGCGACACGCCGCGGCTCGTCGTAGACGGTCGCGAGATCCATCAGGCCTCGTTGCTCAACTCGTCGAAGGGCCGGACCTCGACCGGCCCCATGCAGGCCTCGGACGCCTTCTCGGCCCAGGCCAGCGCCGCGTCCAGGTCCTCGCACTTCAGTACCCAGAACCCACCCAGGTGCTCCTTGGCCTCCGCGAACGGCCCGTCGGTGGTGGTGGTCCGGCCGTCCTTGACGCTGACCACGGTCGAGATGTCCGGGGTGAGCAGCCCGCCGGCGAACACCCAGGCGCCGGCGCTCTGCATCTGGTCGTTCACCGCGGCCGTCTGCTTGAACATCTGCTCGGTGAGTTCCGGCGGGTGCGGCGGCTGGCCGTCGACGTAGTGGACCGCGAGCAGGTACTGCTTCATGAACATTCTCCTTCTCCGTGTCGGGGTGGTGCCGGTCGCGGCTGCCGTGCGCGTCGTGTGTGGACAGTGGACAGTGGACAGTGGGCGGGGTCAGCGGGGTAGCCGGCGGGCGATCGCCGGGATCACGATCGCGGCGGCGACCAGGTGGGTCGTGATCAGCAGGGCGCGGGTGGCGATGCCGGCCGGCACCACCATGTCCGGCACCAGCGACAGCGCCGCGAGCACCACCGTCGCTTGCACGAACGTACGCCCCGCGCTCTTCGCCTTGCGCACCAGCACCGCGGCCAGCGCCAGCCCGACCAGCGAGAAGAACGCGGTCAGCTGCGCGAACCCGGCCAGCGGGATCGGCGCCCCGGACACGTCCAGGCTGATCCCCGCGGCGTTGCCGGCGGCGGCGACGCTGGTGGTGGCGACGGAAGCGGCGACGGTGGCGGCCAGCCCCGAGCGAACGTACGAGGCGGTCCGGGTGCGGGTGATGACGGCGGCGGTCATGGTGTTCCTCCTGGGTCCGGACCGGCTCCGTACCGGTCTCTCACCCAGGCCACGAAAGGCCCCGCCGCCAATCGACACTCCCGCCGAAGAATCTCGAAGACTTTTCGGCGGTGTCGGAGGCGGGGGGTGCTGAGCGGCCAGCCGGCGAGGGGTTCGGGGCGGCCGAGGAGGCGTTCAGGAGGCGGGCAGACCGAAGAACACAGGCCCGCGCCGCGGCGCCGCCAGCGCACCACATCGCCGCCCGCTGGGGACGTGACCCGGCGTCGGCCAGCACGCTCGGCCCGCCGGCGCTGGACGGGCTGGGCCGGCGGGATGCAGGCTCCGGGCTTCCGTCGAACAGCCACCCGCGGCCGGCGGGTCACGCCCGGGCGACCGTGACCAGTTCGGTCGTCCCTCGATCGGCAGCGTCCCACCGATCACTCGTCCGACCAACGTCCCCGGGCGGTAGTGCTCTGCGCATTGCCGACTCAGGACATTAGATGCTGCCCAGCGCCTCCAACGTGGCGATCACCTGGCTGACCGCTGCGGCAGCAGTGTGATCACCGGCATCGGTCAGGATGGCGCGCTGCCAGCGGGCCGTGTCCAGTGCGGTCCTGCGCGCCTCGGCATCGATCATTGTGTGCGGGGCCAGCTGCCCGACGATGCCGCCCAGCCAGCGGGCGGCGTCGAGTGCGGCGGCCAAGTTGCCGGCTTCGGCGTGGCGTTGGCCGACGTTGACCACCGCGGCGGCCCAGCGCGGGCCGAAGTGGCCGAACTCGTAGCGCATGCTGGGCACCCGGCGCTGGGAGGCGGCGGCGAACAGGGCGTGTGCCTCCAGCCCGAGCAACACCTGGTCCAGGCCGTCGGCGCGGAGCTGCAGCTCGCCCAGCGTCTGCGCGTATCCCGGCGCGACCTGCGGGGAGCACCGCATCGCCGGCACCAGGATCCGTACGTCGGTGGCCGGGGAGGTGAGCGTCGCGACCAGGTCCGCACGGCCCAGCGACGCGAGCACCCCAGCCAACGTTGGCGCGGCGCGTACCTCCTCGACCAGTTCGTCGACCTGCGGCGGCCCCTTGCCGTCCTCGGCGAACCACCGCGCCGTCTCCGCCAGCTCGCTCCGGTCGGCAGCGGTGTGCACGATGTAGGCGACGCGTCCCGCCGCATTCATCGCAGGCGCATGCTCGACCGGCACCGACAACCGATCCCCGGAACGAAACGCCCTCAGGTACTCGCGCAACGCCCAGTCCGCGGCACCCACCGCAAGATCCGGGTCGCCCCGCACGGCCAACTGCACCCGGCCGGAAAACGCGACCACCCGCGCCGCCTCCACCGCGCCCGATCGACCGGCTGGCCCGGCCAGCAGCTCCAGGCAGGCAAGCGTGGCCTGCTGGGCGTCGGCGATCGCCGACAGCGGCTGCCCCGCTGCCGCATGGACGCGAGCACGGCGGATCACGACATCTGCGACCAGTTGAGCGGCGCGCTCGCCCAGCCGCTCGTAGACCGCCTCGGCCTCCGTCAGGGTCTCCACCGACGGCGTGTGCTCCCCGGCCTCCAGCTGCCACTCCCCGAGCGTGTAGAGCATCGACCCGAGCTGCCGCACGTCCTCGGCCTCCCCATCCGAGCGGCCGATCGTCTCCCGAACCAGCTCGCACGCCCGCCCGTACCGGTCGAGCGCGCCAGCCAGATCGCCCCGCACGTAACAGGTCCGACCCTCCTCACCCAGCCGCACCACCTCACGCCTGCGTGCTCGAGCGTCGCGGTTGGCCACGACCGAAGCCTAGGAGGCTGGACCCGCGACACCCAGCCCTCGGACGGTGGACCACCACGACGGCCGCACCCCTGATCTCCGGCCGATGACGACTGCCGCAGAGACGATGGCGGTACTTGCCCGCGGCTGGTCCGACCGGCCGGGCATCGGCCGGTTCCTGCGCTGGATCGACCGCTTCCTGCCGTAGCCACCGATCACCGATCCGCCCACGCCCGGATCCGATCACCCGACGGCATGGACGGCCCCATAGTGCGATTCGGGTCGCTGCGGGTGGACGGCGGGGCTGTGTCCGTGAGCCGTCTACGGGTCTCCAGGCGGGCCTGCCAGGGCGGTCTGGCTGGGACAGATCTCCCGACGCGACAGCGACATCGCCCAACCTGTCGTGGGAGACGGACGGGTCGGGTCTGGCGGCGGGGTGGGTCGCGCCGGTGTGGGCCGGGCGATTCGGGGCGGTCGATTCCTTCTTGTGGCGGCCGGGGTCTACACGGTGGAAGGCGCGGCCGACCCGACGGGCCGGTCTCGATCATGTACGCCGAGATGAGAAGGCAGATCGCTATGAGCATCCCCGCCACCATGTGCGCCCTGCAGCAGACCTCCGTCAATGGTCCGCGGGATATGCGCCTGATCACCGACGCGCGGGTGCCTGTCCCCGGCCGGGGCGAGGTCCTGATTCGGGTCGCTGCCGCGGGCGTCAACTTCGCCGACATCTCACGGGCCTACGGCACGTTCCTGGGTGGGCCGCGGCCACCGTACCTGGCGGGTTTCGAGGCCGCCGGCGAGATCGTCGCGGTGGGCGGGGCGGTGCCGGGCGCGCAGCCGGGAGGCCGGGTCATCGGCGTCGGGAATGGTGCTTTCGCGGAGTACATGGTGCTGCCCGCGGTCGCGGCGGTGCCGGTGCCGGCCGGCTGGGCGCAGCGGCAGGCGCTGGGCCTGGTCGTGAACTGGCCCACCGCGCTGGCCGCGCTCAAGCCGCTGGGCGGCGTCGCCGCCGGGCAGACGGTGCTGATCCACGCCGCGGCGGGCGGGACCGGGCAGGCCGCGGTGATGTTGGCCAAGCACTACGGCGCGACGGTGATCGCGACCGCCTCGCCGGGCAAGCACGAGACGGTGCTGGCGCTGGGTGCCGACCACGTCCTGGACTCTCTCGGTGGCGACCTCGTCACCGAGGTGCGGCGGCTGACCGGCGGTGCCGGTGCCGATGTGGTGCTGGAGTCGGCAGGGGGCGCCACGTTCGAGGCCAGCCTGGCCGCGGCCAAGCGGGTCACCGGCCGGGTCATCGTCTACGGCGTGGCAGGCGGCGACGCCGCGATCAGCAACTGGGAGCTGGTCTACAAGCACCAGGTCCACATCATCGGCCTCAATCTCGGCGTGCTGATCCAGGCCGCACCGCGGATCTTCGGCGAGCTCATGGGTGAGCTGTCCGCGCTCATCGCCGCTGGCGTGCTCACCCCCGGCCGGCCCACGACGTATGAACTGACCGACGGGCCGAAAGCGCTGGTGGAACTGGAAGCCAGGGCCACCGTCGGCAAGCTGGCCCTGCTGCCCTGAGCCGGACCGGGACATCCGCCAGCTCACCCGGCTGACCTGGGGTTCGATTCCTCCGCCGCGGCGTGCCGGTCGTAATGGGGAGATGGTCCCGTTCGGCGGGGCCGATCGGGACAGGGAGCGGCGCATGGGAAGCAAGCGGTCGGAAGTGGTGGAGTCGCACCGGCGATGGTTGACGGCCATCGCCCGGCTCGCCGGCCTGCCTAGGCTCGCGGCATGACGTCGCACGTGCGGGCGGCACCGGACCAGGACCGGTTCGCCGCTGAGACCGGGCGGTTCCGCCGGGAACTGTTGGCGCACTGCTACCGCATGGTCGGCTCGGCGCATGACGCCGAGGACCTGGTGCAGGACACCTATCTGCGGGCGTGGCGGTCCTACGCCGGCTTCGAGGGTCGCGCGTCGATCCGGTCCTGGCTCTACAAGATCGCTACCAACGTCTGCCTGACGGCGTTGGAGCCGCGGCGGATCCGGGTACTGCCCTCGGGTCTGGCGGGCCCGTACGACGGACCCGATCGGCCGCCGAGCCGCGTTGCGCCGGGCGAGGTCTCGTGGCTGGAACCGCTGCCGGACGGGTGGATCGCCCCGGCCGCCGACGATCCGGCCGCCGTGGTGATCGCGCGCGAGTCGCTGCGGCTCGCGCTCATCGCGAGCCTACAGCACCTGCCCGCCCGCCAGCGCGCGATCCTCATCCTGCGCGAGGTGATGGGGTTCTCCGCGGCCGAGACCGCCCAGATCCTCGGCACCACCACCGCGGCGGTCAAGAGCGGTCTACAGCGCGCCCGCGCCCGGCTGGACGAACTGGAACCCGAGCCCGAGAACCTACTCGAACCGACCGACCAGCGGGCCCGCGCGCTGCTCACCGGCTACATCACCGCCTTTGAACGCGCCGACGCCAGCCTGCTGGAACAGGTACTGCGCACCGACGCCACGCTGGAGGCGACGCCGTTCCGCGACTGGCAGGCGGGCCGGGCCAGGTGCATCCACATGCTCGACACGTACGTGCTGGGCACCCCGGGCGACTGGCGGATGATCGCCACCGCCGCCAACGGCCAACCCGCCGCCGTCGTCTACCACCGCGACGCGGACGGCACGCCACGGGCGAACGGTGCCGTGGTGCTGGCCCCCACCGCCACCGGCATCTCCCGCGTGACCGCATTCGAAGACCCCGCCCTGGTCGCGACGTTCGGCCTCCCGGACGTGCTCGCGAACTGATCCCGGTGCCGGGCCGCCGGCCACACCATTGGCATGGCCGGCGGACGCTCCTCGGCGCGGCGGGTTCTGCGGCGCGGGCGCAGCGTGGCCAGCCCGCGGGGTTATGGCAGATGTGCTACCCCGAGTTGGCGCCACATCCCGGCTTCGTCGTACACCTCCCACGCCTCGACGATCTTGCCTTCGGCGATGCGGAAGATGACGATCTCGTCGACGGTGCACGACCGTCCGGTCGGATCGACGCCGACGATGGTGCGGTGGTGGGTGCCGCTGTAGGGCATGTGCGCGACGACCCGGTCTCGTTCGGCGATCAATTCCAGCAGCTCGAACCGCCAGTCAGGAAACGCCGTTGTCCACTCCTCGGCGAGTGCACGGGTTTCGGCGGGGTTGCAGGAGACGTCGCCGCCTCCGATGTGTAGCACCGCGTCGACACTCATCAGCACGGCGAACCGGTCGAGGTCGCGGGTGTTCCACGCGTCGATGAATGACCGGATGACGGCCTTGTTGGCGTCGATGTCGGTCTGTGTCGAGCGGTCGGTGGTTGTCGGCATGCTCGTCTCCTTCTCGCGGCGCCGGTGCGGCCTGGGATAGATGCGCCAGAGGCGTCGAGAGTTCGCGAACTTTCTCGGAGGTTCGTGCATCGTTGCAGGCATGGGAGCGGAGGCGGTGACCGACGTCGAGTTGGCCGTGCTCGCGCGGGCCGGGTCCGTGCAAGCGGTCGCCGGGCTGCTCGAGCGGCACCGCCCCTCGCTGTACGCCGCGGCGATCGGGCTGCTGGGCAACCGCGCCGATGCCCTCGACGCCGTGCAGGACACCTGCGTGGTTGCCCTCGCGCGCCTGGGTGACCTGCAGAACCCTGCCGCGGCGAAGCGGTGGTTGCACACGGTGCTGCGCAACGTCTGCCTGATGCGGCTGCGGCAGCGGCGCGAGTTGCCCGCCGAGTACGTCGAGCCGACCGGCACCGTGCCGTCCGCGGAGGAGCTGGTCGAGCAGCACGCGGTGCGTGAGTGGGTCTGGCGGGCGATCGACGCGCTGAGCGCCGACGAACGGCTGACCGTCATGCTGCGCTACTTCACCCGCTGCAGCAGTTACGACGCCATCGCCACCGTCACAGCGGTACCGGTCGGCACCGTCCGCAGCCGACTCAACCGTGCACGCGCACGTCTCGCCGACAGCCTGGCCGCCACCCTGGCAGGCACACCGATGAGCCGCAGCCGCCTTGAGGTGGGTCGGCATGCGCAGTGGGCGGACTTCTACCGCACGCTGCACGAGCGGCCAGTGACCGCGACGTACCGGGAGCTGTTCGCCCCGAACGTGGACGTCCGCGACGCCGCCGGGCACTGGGTGGGGGTCAACAACTGGTCGGCGCACGAACACGAAGCAATCGGACTGGGCGTCCGCGCAACCCTCCTCGGCGTCCTCGCCGGCGACGACCTCACCGTTCTGGAGATCGACTTCACGAATCCAGAACGATGGCCAGGCCATTGCCCGCCGCACGCGACCTTCATCCACCACCTACACGACGGGCGATCAACGCGACTGCGCATCCACTATCCAAACCACAACGCACCCGACAGAACCGCTCGCCCGACCCCCGGGTGAGGTACGCACGTGCGGCCGTACCCGCCCGCGCACCCCCACCCGGTGCGCCGCCGGGATCCGCTGGCGATGGCGGTCCAGGACCGACAGCGGCGGGCCGGCGCCGCCGCCGCGGCACCGCGGTGAAACGCCGACCCGGCACCGCCACACCAAACCGTGGCTCTGGCCCGACCCGCCGCGGGTCACCACCGCCGCAGCGCATTGCCGGGCCAGTACGTTCGCGGCCGAACCGCCTCGCGCCAATGGCATACCCGGCATCAGTCGTACGCCTTGCTGAGATTCGTGCGCGGCGCGGCTACGAGTCGCCGGCCACCAACGTGATGCGCAGGACGCTGTCGCGGAACGCCGCTCCGGCCGCGGTGACGCTCATCCGGCCGGCGCTGGCCTCCTGGCCTGCGGCGTGGCCCAGGCCGATGGTGGCTGCCACCAGCCAGTCGGCGGCCGGGGCGGGGTCGAACTCGCCCACCTGCTGGCCGCGCTGGATCAGCCGGTACAGGCCCTCGATGATCGGGATGTGCCGGTCGTGGTCCGTCCGCGGGTCGCTGGCCGCGAGAACCGGGCTGAGCAGGATCGGGTACTGCTCGATCAGCTGCCAGCTGGCCTGCAGCCATCGGCGCAAGGCGTCGGTTGCCGAACCACCGTCGAGGTCGACCTGGTCCAGCGCTCTCCGCACGTCGGCGGTGGTCCGGTCGATGACCGCGCCCAGCAGCGCCTCACGGTTCGGGTAGTGCGCATACACCGTCTGGCGGGCCACGCCCGCGGCCGATGCGACGTCGTCCATGCTCGCATCGTGATGCCGCCCGAGCAGCACGATGGCCGCGTCCAGGATGGCCTGCGCGCTGCGACGGGCGTCGGCGCGGCGCCGGCGACTCCCGCCGCTCTCCGCTAACTCTGACACGCTTGTCAACACTACAGGCGAGCGGTAATTTTGACATGTCTGTCAAAGATATCCGCGCGGATGGGAGGACTCCGATGACCATGGACGCGGCCGCCAACCTCAAGGACGACTTCGCCGGCTACCTCACCGCTTACCCGCAGGAGGTCGCCTTCGGTGACGAGGACGCCGGGGCGGTCTTCGACCGCTACCACGTGCCGAGCTTCGAGCTGTTCAACAACGGCATCCGACTCGACCGCGACCGGCTGCTGGCGCATGTGCGGCCGGCCCGCAAGAACGCCACCAGCGTGCACGTTGACATTCATGACGTGCTGGCCGCGGGCGACCGGGTCGCCGCCTCCTACACACTCGCCGCGGTGATGCGCCAAGGCCACACCGTGGTCACCGAGATCTTCCTGTTCGGCCAACTCGCCGCCGACGGACGGCTGCAACGTATCGACCAGATCACCCGCGACGTACCCGAACAGAAGTCATGACCCCGTCGCCGGATCGCTGATCGCAACGACAGACGGCCCGACATCCGGATCGTCGGGTGGCGGCCAATCCACGGCCGCGGGCGCCGGCCCATGGCGTTGCCGGCCGTGGCGATCCCCGGGCCCGCAGGCGTCGCGTTCTGCCACTCAGCCGCCGCTGCCGGGGTGTTCCAGCCCATGGACCAGTGGGGTGGGAATGGCGGTCGTCCGGTTGGACGATCCGGCCGAGATCACCCTCGACGAGGTACCCGGTGGAGTCTCTGTGCCCGATGGACGAGGGCGCCGAGCGGTTCTTCCGCCGCGGGTGAAGCGAGCCGGTTCGGGCGGGAGGTCAGGCGGGCTGTCGCAGCAGGAGCCGGCCGGCCACGGCGAACGGCAGCCGACCTGTGCGGACGGCCTCCACCCGGATATCGGATCGGGGGAAGGTGGCGTGGGCGGCGGTGACGGCCCGGCGCAGTGCCGGGCGGGCGTCGTAGATCCAGATCTGACCGGCCGGGGCGAGGACCCGCCGCAGTTCGCGGATGCCGGCGGTGGGGTCGGTCCAGTGGTGCAGGCTCAGTGAGGAGATGATCAGGTCGAAGCTGGCTTCGGGGTAGGGCAGTCTGGCGACGTCACCGACCTCGAACGTCACCCGGTCGGTCAGGCCGGCGGCCGTGCGGGCACGCCGGGCCGCGGCGACCATGGCCGGTGACAGGTCGATGCCGTCGAGGCGCAGCTGCCCGGCGGCGCGGGCGATCGCCAGCGGGATCCGGCCGGGGCCGGTGCCGACATCGAGGACCCGGCCGGTGCCGGCCGGTGCGGCGGTGGTGACGTCGGTGACGATCCGGCGGTGCAGCGGGCCGAACACCCGGTGGGTGAGCCGGTGGTAGAGCTCCGCGTGGGCGGCGAGTCCGAACATGGTGGACCTGGCGTCATGCGTCACGGGCATCGTGGGTCTCCTGTCCCGGCGGCGGGCTCAGCCGGTCACGCGTACGGTGCGTCCGGCGGCGGGCATGGTGGCGTGGCTGGTGGCGCGCAGGCGGCGCAGCGAGGTCACGTGCAGGGCGACGGCGAGCGGTACGGCCGTGGTGGGGATCAGGGCGAGCGGCAGCGTCGTCAACGCCGCGGTCGTGGGTGTGACGTGCAGCAGGCTGGTGGGGCCGAGCCCGGCGAGGAAGCCGACGCTCACCGCCACGACGAGATCGACGATGCCGAGCATGTTGAACCAGACCGCGTCGCGGCGACCGGTGCCGTGCGACAGCCGCCGCGCGACGAACGGCGCCGCCACGCCGACGGCGACGTCCCCGAGGCCGGCCGGCACGGCGAAGACCGCCGGCAGCGCACCCAGGCCGAGTACGACCAGGAACACCCCGCCCACGATCCGGAACGTCTGCGGCAGGGCGAGGCGGGCCGGTGTCCCCGGATCGGCGAGGATCCGCGCCACGGTGGGAATCCGGGTGGCCAGCAACACGGCCACCAGCGCGGCCAGGAACGCGACCGCGATCCACGGATTGGCGGCGTTCCCGCGCTGCTGGTACACCCCGGCGTCGGCGAGCGCGAAACCGCCGGCGAGCCAGCCGGCCCACACCGTGCCGGCGACGATCGCGATGGTGGCGATCGAACGACCATGCGGCCGCACCGCACGCGCCCCACTGGCCAGCGCAACTATGGCGGCGGCGGGCAGGCCCACCACGCCGATGAGCACCGCGGCCCACACATAGCCCGGTAGATCGTTCACGGCGTCCCCTTTGAACTCCGACTCGCTCGCCACGTGGACGAGTGTTCGTTGTCGAACATGTTGTTCGAGTATGGTCGGGGAGGCGGACCGCCGGTCAACAACCAACCTTCGGCAGCCGTCCGCTACCGGACACCACCGCGAGTCTGTACGGGAACCTGGAGGTGGCAGCCATGGCCGGGCAGGATCGGCGGGTCCGCCGCACCAAGCGCATCATCGGCGACGCGTTCGTCGCGTTGATCCTGGAACGCGGCTACGACCGGATCACCGTGCAGGACATCCTCGACCGGGCCGACGTCGGCCGCTCGACGTTCTACGCGCACTACCGCGACAAGGAAGCGCTACTCACAGCCGCGTTCGACGACATGCGCGAGGAACTCCGCGGCGATCTGGCGGCGATGACCCCGGGTGCGCCGCCGGACCGGACCAGCCCGGCCGGAGCCCTGTTCGACCACGCGTACCGGCACCGGGACGTCTACCAGGCGCTGTGCGGCCGCCACGGCGGCAACCTCGTGTACCGGCACCTGCGGCACCTCATCGGCGACCTGCTCCGCGAACACCTGCGTCCGCACCTCGCCGCCGCCGGCAGCGACCTGCCCGTCGACGTCGTCGCCGAGTTCTACACCAGCGCCGCGCTCGGCCTGCTCACCTGGTGGGTCGACCACGACTTCCGCCCCGGCCCCACCCAACTCGCCCACATGTACCAGCGACTCGCCGCGCCCGGCCTGCTCACCGCCCTCGGCCACGGCGACATCGCGGCCGTCATCCACGAGCGCACCGACGCGCCCACCAGGTGAGAACTGTCCTTACGGTGCGGTACCCCTCACACCGCCGCTCAGTCAGCCACTCGGATTGAGGCGATGTCGACGTACCAGTCGGGGGGCGCGCGCCCGGGCAGCGGCCCCGCCCCCGGGCCCTTCGGTCGTGGCCTTGGTGGCACTGTCGGTCAGGGCGTGAGGGGGAGGTCGAAGGCGTCGAACAGGTCGGGGTCGGGAAAGCCGGTGATGGTGGCGACCGCGTCGCCGGCGATGGTCAGGACCATGATCCCGTAGCCGCGGCAGTCGCCGCTGTCGTCGGGCAGGTAGGCGGCCAGCGTGGGGTGCCCGTTGGCCCGGGTCGGGACCAGCCGGATGAGGTCGAGCCGGCCGGCGGCCGGGACGGTGGCGAAGAAGCCGGCCACGGCGGCTCGGCCGATGATCTGGACCGGCTCGGGTGGCATGGTCAGGACGGCGTCGTCGCGCAGCAGGGCGGCCAGGGCGGGGATGTCGCAGGCCCGCCAGGCCCGCATGAACGCGTCCAGGACCTGGCGTTCCCGGGCGCTGAGCGGGCGGGGGTCGGCGGGGGCGCTGGGGGTGCTGCCGAGGGTGGCGCGGGCGCGTTGCAGGGCGCTGTTCACCGCGGGGACGGTGCTGGTCAGCAGGTCGGCGACGTCGCGGGCGGGCCAGGCCAGCACGTCGCGCAGGATCAGCACCGCCCGCTGGGTGCCCGGCAGCAACTGCAGCGCGGCGATGAATGCCAGCGCGACGCTTTCCCGCTGGTCGGTGATCGCGGCGGGGTCGGCGGCGGGGTCGGTGAGCTGATCGAGGAGCAGGTCGGGGTAGGGCTGCAGGTGCGTCACCTCGGCCGTGGCGGCCGGGATGCGGGGGCGGCGTTCGATCATCTTCAGGCAGGTGGTGGTGGTGATCCGGTACAGCCAGTGCCGCAGCGGGCCGGCGCCGGTGTAGCCGGGCAGCCCGCGCCAGGCCCGCAGCAGCGCCTCCTGGGTGGCTTCCTCGGCGTCGTGGTAGGAGCCCAGCATCCGGTAGCAGTGCACGTGCAGCGCCCGCAGGTGCGGTGCGACCAGCTCCCGGAACGCCTGCCCGTCCCCGCCGCGGGCCGCGTCCAACAGGCCGTCCGCGGCCGCGTCGAGGTGGCTCGTCGTGCTCACCGCGACACCGTAGCGCCGGCCTCCGACAGTCCGTCGCGGGCCAGCAGTTGGCCGCGTACCGATGAGTTCGCCGGCCGAGCGGGATCAGACCCAGGTGAGCGGACCGACTCCGGCCCGGCGAGGACACCGATGGAAGGGACGGCTGATGCCAGCACCGTTCGTGTGGTTCGACGTCACGGTCGCCGACGGCGACCAGGTACGGGAGTTCTACCAGGAGCTGTTCGGCTGGACGATCGGCCCCGCGGCCGGGGACTACCAGGGCTGGATGACCGACGGCGGTCAGCCATGGGCCGGCATCAGCCCGGCCGGTGCGGTCCCCGCCGGCCGGTGGCTGCCCTACGTGCCGGTCGCCGATCTGGACGCGGCCGCGAAGCAGGCGGTCGAGCTGGGTGGCAGCCTCGTGCAGGACAAGACGGTCGGTCCGGCCGGCACATCGGTCACCATCGCTGATCCCGGTGGGGCGCTGCTGGCCCTGTTCACCCCCGCCGCGGCGGGATGAGCCCGGTGGTCGCCGGCCCGGGCGGCGGCGCACCGACCGGGCCGGCGGCCCGCCGGTCAGCACCCAGGCGCCGCACCGACCCGAACACCGGGCCGGGCACGGCCGCGGCGCAGGATCTGTTCTGGGACCTGGCCGGGCCGATACTCGCCGACCCGGCCGTGCAGCGCTCAACCATGATGGGCCTGCCCTGCCTGCGCTACGACGGCCGGTTCTTCGGCTGTCTGGACCGCCGGACCGGGGCACTGCTGGTGAAGCTGCCCGCGCCGCGGGTCGCACAGCTGATCACCACCGGGCAAGGCGAGGCGTTCGCACCGGCCGGGCGGGTCTTCCGGGAATGGGTAGCCATCCCCACCCCCGACCGCGGCCGCTGGCAGACGCTGCTCGCCGAAGCCAGGGCCCTCGCCGCCGACGCCGGCAGCCCGGCCGACGCCGGCAGCCCGGCCGACGCCGGCAGCGGCGGGTTCGCCGGGTTCGGCCAGGCCGGCCTGGACTTCCTCGCCGGCCTGGCCCACGACAACACCAAGCGGTACTTCGACGCCCACCGCCGCATCTACACCCAGCAGCTGCTCGAACCGGCCAAGGCGCTCATCGCTGCCCTCGGCGAACAGCTCCAGCGGCGGATCTGCGCGCAGCTTCGGGCCGAACCGCGCGTCGGCGGCAGCCTGTTCCGCATCGCCAACGACCTGCGCTTCACCCCCGACAAGCCGGCCTACAAGACCCACCTGGACCTCGCGTTCTGGCAAGGCTCCGCCGGACCGCGAACCGACCCCGCGTTGATCCTGCGGATCACCGGCACCCACATCCACCTCGGCACCGGCGTACCCGCCCTCACCGGCCACGCCCTCGACCGGTACCGCACGGCCCTGCGCGACCCCCGCCGCGCCGGCGACCTCGACACACAGGTCGCCGCGCTGCAGGCCGCCGGCGCCGAACTCAGCGAACCCACCCGCCGCCGCCCACCACCCGGAACCGACGCCGCCGGCCCGGCCGCGCGGTTCGCCGCCCGCGACGGCTTCTACCTCGTCCAGACCCACCCGCTGCCGGGCACCGCCACCACACCGGCCCTGGTGACCTGGGCCGCCGACCAGCTCACCCCCTTCGGTCCCACCCACCAGTGGCTCGTACACAACACCACCTGACTGCGATTCTGTGCGGCGTCGTGGCGGGCTGCCGGTCGGGGTCTGACCCTTTCGCTTACCGGCCTTCGTTGGTGCCTTCTGGTTGATCTGTCGACTCAGGACAGCGGCCCGCCACGTTCTGGGCCGGCCGGTGTGTGGTGTGACTTTCTAGGAGCGTGACCTGCTCACGGGTCCCGTCGCAGTTCTGTCCACCCGCTCGGATACCGGCCGTTGTCATGTCAGGCGAAGAGGAAGGACGAATGTCGGTATGAGTTCGGCAACGCCGGCAGCGGTGGTGCGGGTGGCGGTCGGTGTGGACACGCACAAGGATGTGCATGTCGCCGCGGCCCGGGACGGGGTGGGCCGGCCGCTGGGCCAGTTGCAGGTCCCGGTCACGGCGGCGGGGTACCGGCAGCTGCTGCGGTGGGCGCGGTCGTTGGGTGAGCCGATCGGGTTCGGGGTGGAGGGCACCGGCTCGTTCGGGGCGGCCCTGTCCCGGTTCCTGCGTCGCGAGGGTGAGCGGGTGGTGGAGGTCAACCGACCCAACCGGCAGGCTCGCCGTCGTAACGGCAAGTCCGACCCGGTCGACGCCGACGCCGCCGCGCGGGCGGTGTTGTCCGGCGACGCCGATGTCACCCCGAAGCACGCGGATGGGGCGGTGGAGATGATCCGGGTGCTGCGGGTGGCGCGGGCCAGCGCGGTCAAGGCGACCAGTGAGACGGTCAACGCGATCCACGCGATCGTGCTGACCGCCCCCGAGGAGCTTCGAGCCCCGGTTCGCCGGGCTGAGCAAGAGCCGGCTGGCCCGCGCGGCCGCCGACCTGCCCGAGGTGGAGGTCACGGGCGTGGCGTCGGCGGCGTAGGCGGCGCTGCGGTCGCTGGGTCGGCGGTGTGAGGCGCTGCGGGCCGAGATCAAGCAGTTCGACCAGGAACTGACCCGGCTGACCGCGCACGCCGCACCGGAGTTGACCGCCCGGTTCGGCGTCGGCCCGGAGGTCGCCGCCGCGCTGCTGACCGCGGCCGGGGACAACCCGGCCCGGCTGCCGTCGGAGGCCGCGTTCGCCAACCTCACCGGCGCCGCCCCGATCCAGGCGTCCTCGGGCAAGGTGGTCCGGCACCGGCTCAACCGGGGCGGGAACCGGCAGGCCAACGCGGCGCTGCACCGCATCGCCGTGGTCCGGATCCGGTTCGGTCATCCACCGACGGTGGCCTACATGGCCCGGCGGCAGACCGAGGGCAAGACCAAACGCGAGGCGATCCGCTGCCTGAAGCGCTACATCGCCCGCGAGGTCTCCCCCGACCTGCTGCGCGCCCGCACCGCCCCACCACCGCTACCCGGCACGGCCTGACCGGGGCCGGCAGAAGGCCGCCGACGGGCTGCTGCGCGGCTCGACGCCGTCACCGGCCGGCATGGCCGGCACCGGGCGCCGGCCCTGAACGCTGTTCCCTCGACCACCCGTCACCTACGGGAGGTGGGTACCCCCATGTCCACATCCATCAAGATCGCCACCGGCGCGGCGGTGGGACTACTGCTGTTCCCCGTGGTGCTGATCGCTGCCGCGGCCGGAGCAGTCAGCTCGATCCTCGGCGGCGGTGACGGCGGCGGTTCCAGTCGGCCGAGCACGACCGCGGTGGCCGACATTCCGACCGACTATCTGGTCGGCTACCAGGCCGCCGCACCGGTCTGCCCGGGCCTGTCCTGGACCGTGCTGGCCGGGATCGGGAAGATCGAGTCCGACCACGGCCGCTCCACCCTCCCCGGCGTCCACAGCGGGGAAACCCGGCCGGCGCCGGCGGGCCACTCCAGATCCTCCAGGCCACCTGGAACGGGATCCTCGCCCGGCACCGCATCCCGGCCGGC